>NZ_JBMDIW010000001.1:0-356739 GCF_057808875.1 Caulobacter sp. FG7 | reverse complement strand
GCCCGAGACGCCCGCGCCTTACTCGCCGCTTGATCATCCAGACAGTCGCTCTCTCAAAGAGAGAGGGTCCGACAGGCAAAAGAAAAAGGCGCGGCCCTTGCGAGCCGCGCCTTTCGATCTTTCAGCCGTCCGGGAAGGACTACTGCAGCTTGCCGCCGATCTGGCCGATGGCCGCATCGACCAGCGGGTCCGAGCCGGTCGCGACGCGGGCCAGCAGGACCGCCTCGGCGGCCTGCGAGGCGAGGTCGACGGCCGCGGCCTTGACGTCCGCAGCGGCCTGGGCCTCGGCCTGGGCGATCTTGCGCTCGGCCATTTCGGCGCGACGCTTGATCTGCTCCTCGAGCTTCTCCTTGGCCTCGGCTTCCAGGCGGATCGCGTCCGCCTTGGCCGCCTCGAGCATGGCCGAAGCCTGGCGCTCGGCTTCCTCGCGCTGGGCCTTGACCTCGGCGAGCAGGGCTTGCGCCTCCTCGCGGAGCTGCTGGGCCTCGTTGAGCTCGGCCTGGATCTTGGCGGCGTAGCCGTCAAGCGCGCCGAACAGGGCGCCGGGCAGGACCTTCAGCACGACCAGCAGGCCGAAGAAGATCACGAGAGCCGCCAGAACCCAGAATTCCGGGTTGGAGAAGCTGAACAGGGATTGATGTTCCATGGTCGGCTACTCCTTAGGCCAGAGCCGCTTTGAGCTCGGCGGCCGAAGCCGCCTTGCCCGTCAGCTTCTCGACGATGGCGCCGGCCGTTTCCTCGGCCACCGTGCGGACGTGGCTCATGGCCTCGTCGCGAGCGGTGGTGATCGAGGCTTCGGCGGCGGCCAGCTTCTCGGCCAGCACGGCTTCTTCCTTGGCCTGACGCTCGGCGGCTTCCGCCGTGGCCTTGGCCTTGGCGTCCGCAGCGGTCTTCTGGGCCTTGGCGCGAGCCTCGGCGACCTCGGCCGCGGCCGCGCGGGCCTGGGCTTCGGCTTCGTCCTTCAGACGACGGGCGTCGGCGATGTCGCCGGCGATCTTGGCGCCGCGTTCGTCGATCGCGCCGCTGACGCGGGGCAGCAGGCCCTTCGACAGCACGACGTAGAGAACGGCGAAGATGAGCAGCAGCCAGACGATCTGACCGCCCCAGTGCTGGAACTGGAGCTGCGGAAGACCGCCGCTCTCGTGCCCAGGGGCTTCAGTCGACTCGACCGTGCCGTGATTTTCCGTCGCCATGGGCGAGGGCGCCTCTCAGCTAACGCCTGCCATCCGGATACGGACGGGCAGGCTCGGTTCTAGAAGATCAAAGCGCGGCTTGGGCCGTGAACCGGCCCCGCCGCGCTCTGGGGATTACGAGAAGAGGATCAGGAAGGCGATGACCAGGGCGAAGATGCCCAGGGCTTCCGTCAGCGCCATGCCGAGGAACAGCATCGGACGCTCTTGAGCGGCGGCGGTCGGGTTACGCAGCGCGCCTTGGAAATAGTTGCCGAACATGACGCCCAGGCCAACGCCCGCGCCGATCATGCCGAGCATGGCCAGGCCAGCGCCGATGTACTTAGCGGCTTCCGCTTCCATAGTGAGGCTCCTTGAGAATTCAGAGATAGGTTGAAGAGAAAAGGGTGATCAGTGGCTGTCGAGGTGCACGACGTCGTTGAGATAGACGCAGGTGAGCACCGCGAACACGAAGGCCTGAAGGAAGGCCACCATGAACTCGAGCGCCGTCAGGGCGATGACGGAGGAGAGGGCCAGGGCCGCGCCGGCCCAGCCCAGGACGCCGAGGCCGCCCAGGGCGACGACGAAGCCGGCGAAGATCTTCAGCACGACGTGGCCGCCCAGCATGTTGCCGAACAGACGAAGGCCAAGGGTGATGGGGCGGATCAGGAACGACAGGATCTCGATCGGCACCAGCAGGAAATACAGCGGCCACGGCACGCCCGACGGCGCGAACAGCTTGAAGAACTTGATGCCGTTCTTGGCGAAGCCGACGGCGACCACGGTCAGGATGACCATGATGCCCAGGGTCAGGGTCACGGCCAGCTGCGAGGTGGCGGTGAACACCAGGAACATGCCCTGCAGGTTCATGAACAGCACGAACGCGAACAGGGTGAAGACGAAGGGCAGGTACTTCTTGCCGTCGTGGCCGATGATCGACTCGGCCAGGCCGTCGACCAGTCCGTAGAGCATCTCGCCCACGGTCTGCAGGCGGCCCGGAACCACGGCCTTGCGGGCGGCGATGGCGTAGAAGACGACGATCAGGGTCGCGGCCAGCAGCATCGCGAACACCGAGTTGGTGATCGACAGGTCGATATAGCCGAGACCCGGAACCTTCACGGGAGGCACTTCCACGATCTTCTGGATCTGGAACTGGTGCATCGGATCGGCCATCGGCCCTAGTCTCTCTTCTGCTTGGGGGCGGTTGGCCCGTCCCCGTTGTCTACATCCTCGGCGGGAGCCTTGGACGCCTGCGCGCTCAGTTTCGTCGCCTTGCGGACGACGGAGAATATCGCGAGACCCGTGCCGATCAGCAGACCGCCGACCATCCCCCAAGGCCCCGTCCCGGCATAATGATCGAGCAGCCAGCCGAAGCCGAGCCCCACCAGAACGCCCCCGATCAAATCCGCCAGGAGGCGATAGCCGTCCTGGGAAGCTTTCTCGCCCGCCGCCTTGACGGGCTTTTCCGCCGCCTTCCGCGCCTCGAAAGCGTCGAGCCGAGCGTCGAGGCTTTGCAGGGCCTTGTCGTTCGGTTCGTCGGCCTTGGGCATGGGAAGCGGTCAGGTCCGAAAGCGCCCGCAGACGCGCCTGAAGAAGGCGCTTTTTCGGCCGGCTTGATCGCGGCGGAACCTATAGGGCGCGCTGCGGTGCGTCAAGATTGTGGAGAAACTACGCAAAGCCCTGTTTTCGCGAGGGAATTTCCCCAGGGTCAGCTGAACCACGGAATCCGGGTCTCCCAGGCGGCCCCGCCCCTCGCCGGTCGCTCGCGCGCGACATTCCGTCCTTCGGCAAGCGGGGCCTGTCCAATTGCTTTTTCAGCCGTTTTGGGGTTTAGAGACGCGCCTCTCCAACAGCACGAAGTTTCATGTCCTATCTGAAGAACACCGGATTCGCCGATCGCATCACCGCCCAGCAAGACGCCAAGAAGGCCATGCTGGCGAAATTCAAGCCGAAGGCCGCCGTTCAGGATCCTGATTTCGACAAGCGCGACGAGCAGCGCGCCGCCGAGCTGGAAGCCGTCCGCGCCGCCCGCGCCGAAGCCAAGGAAATCGCCCGCCTCGAAGCCCTGGCCCGCCAGGAAGAGATCGCGGCCGTCAAGCGCGCCGAACGCAAGGAACGCAAGGCCGCCGAAGTGGCCGAGCAACGCGTCCGCAAGGAAGAAAAGGCCGCCGCCCGCGAAGAGCTGAAGGCCCTGGGCCGCACCAGCAAGGCCTCGCGCGCCCACCAGTGGGGCAGCCTGATCGGCTGATCGAACGATGGGGAGACGCGCCATGGCCGCCTCCCCTTCCTTCACCCGCCGCCTGCGGCCGCCCGGCTCCCGGGCGGCTTTTTGCGTTTTTAGGGCCCTGCCATGGAACATCTGAGCGTCCAGCTGCTCGTCATCCTGTTCGCCGTGGCCTTCGTGGCCGGGACGCTGGACGCCATCGCCGGCGGCGGCGGCCTGATCACCCTGCCGGCGCTGCTGCTTTCGGGCCTGCCGCCGATCGCGGCGCTGGGCACGAGCAAGCTGCAGAGCACGTTCGGCTCGGTCTCGGCCACGCGCGCCTTCGCCAAGCGCGGCCTGATCGACTGGAAGACCGCCTGGCCGATCGGTCTGGCCGCGGGCCTGGCGGGGATCGTCGGCGCCCTGTGCGCCAGCCTTCTTTCGCCGCGCGCCTTGGCGGCGCTCGTGCCTGTATTGCTGATCGTCATCGCCGCCTATTTCGGCCTGTCCAAGGCCCTGAAGGCCGAGGACGGCCCCGCCCGCCTGGCCCTGCCGGTCTTCGCCGGCTTCATCGCCCCGATCGTCGGCTTCTATGACGGCATCTTCGGCCCGGGCGCGGGCGCCTTCTACATGGTCGCCATCGTCACCCTGCTCGGCTACGGCGTGCTGAAGGCCACCGCCCACACCAAGCTGGCCAACGCCGCAAGCAATGTCGGGGCGCTGGCGCTGTTCATCCTCAAGGGGGCGGTGATCTGGCCCATCGGCCTGGCCATGGCCGTCGGCGCCTTCCTGGGCGCGCAGCTCGGCTCGCGGCTGGCCGTGCGGTTCGGGGCGCGGCTGATCCGGCCGCTGCTGGTGACGATCTCCTGCGCCATGGCCGTCAAGCTGCTGGCCGATCCTGCCAATCCGCTGCGGCAGATGGTGATGGGGCTGTTCGGACATTGAGATCCTCCCCCTGAAGGGGGAGGTGGCCCGAAGGGCCGGAGGGGGAAGCGGCCACTGAGACGCCGCAACAACTTCCCCCTCAGTCGCTCCGCGACAGCTCCCCCTTCAGGGGGAGCATCCCATCACTGCGCCGCCACCAGTTCCTCGGCGGTGCTCAGGTCCACGCTCACCAGCTGGCTGACCCCGCGCTCGGACATGGTCACGCCGAACAGGCGGTCCATGCGGCTCATGGTCACCGGGTTGTGGGTGATGGCGATGAAGCGCGTCAGGGTGCGGCGGCGCATCTCGTCGAGCATGTTGCAGTAGCGGTCGACATTGGCGTCGTCGAGCGGCGCGTCGACTTCGTCGAGCACGCAGATCGGGGCCGGATTGGCCAGGAACACCCCGAAGATCAGGGCGCTGGCGGTCAGGGCCTGCTCGCCGCCGCTCATCAGGCTCATGCTGGCCAGGCGCTTGCCGGGCGGGCAGGCGAAGATCTCCAGGCCCGCTTCGAGAGGGTCGTCGCTCTCGATCAGCCGCAGCTCGGCCTGGCCGCCGCCGAACAGCGCCTGGAAGAGGGTCTGGAAGTGGGCGTTGATGACGTCGAACGCCGCCAGCAGGCGCTCGCGGCCCTCGGCGTTCAGCTCCTCGATGCCGTCGCGCAGCTTGGCCACGGCGCCCGAGAGATCCGCGCGCTCGATGCGCATGGTCTCCAGGCGGCCGGCATATTCCTGGGCCTCTTCCTCGGCGCGCAGGTTCACCGGACCGATGGCGTCGCGTTCGCGCTCGAGAGCGAAGAGGTGGGCCTCGACGCCGGCGGCGTCCTTCGGCACGGCCACGGCCTCGCCGGCCAGGTGGCGGCCCAGGGCCTCGGGCTCCATGCGGGCGCTCTCGCGGATGTTGCTGGCGATCTCGGCGAAGCGCTCGCGGGCGGCGTCCAGGCGGGCGACCAGGGCGGCGCGGCGCTCGCGGGCCTCGCCGGCGGCCTGGTCGGCGGCGCGGGCGGTGCGGTCGGCGGTGATCCGGGCGGTCTCGGCCGCCTCCAGGGCGTCGCTGGCCTTGGCCCGGCGCTGCTCGGCGGCGTCGAACTGGTCGACCAGAACCAGCAGCTTCTCTTCCAGCTCGGCCGGGGCGGCGCGGGCGGCCTCAAGGGCGGCGGCGGCCTTGGCGCGGTCGGCCTCCAGCGCCTCGGCGCGCTTGGCGGCGGCGTCGCGGCGGCGGGTCCAGTCGCCCAGATCGCGCTCCAGGCTTTCGAGCCGGCGCTGGCGGCCGGCGCGCTCGCGGTTCTCCAGGTCCAGCGCCGAGCGGGCGGCCGAAGCGGCCTCGCGCGCGGCGGCGGCGGCCTGGCGGGCGGCCTGTAGTTGCGGGGCCAGATCGCCGACCGCGCCGGCGGCCTCGTGCTCGGCGCGGACGCCTGCAAGCGCTTCGTCGGCCTCGGCGCGCTCGGCCTCGAAGCGGGCGATGGTGTCGTCCAGCGACTGGGCGCGGGCCTCGCGCTGGGCCGCCTCGCGCTCGTAGCGGGCCACGGTCTCGCGAGCCTGGGTGAGCAGGCGTTCGGCGTCGGGCGGACCCCGGCGCTTGTCGCGCAGGGCGTCCTCGGCGGCGCGCAGGCGGTCGGCGGCGGTCTTCAGGGTCGCGGTGGCGGCCTCGGCCTGCGGCGCGACCGCGTCGATCTCGGCCTCGACCTCGGCCAGGCGGGTGCGCTGCTCCAGGCGGACGGCGGCGGGCTTGGGGGCGTCGGCCTTGGCCACGAAGCCGTCCCAGCGCCACAGGTCGCCTTCCTTGGAGACCAGACGCGCGCCGACCGGCAGGCCCTTGGCCAGACGCTCGCCGTCGGCGCGCTCGACCAGGCCGACCATGGCCAGGCGCGCGGCCAGCTCGGGCGGCGCCTTGACCAGCGGGGCCAGCGGCTGGACGCCCTCGGGCCACGAGGTCGCGGGCGCCTCGGCTCCGGCCCAGTGCGAGGGGGCGCGGGCGTCCAGCGCGGCTTCCAGGTCGTCGCCCAGGGCGGCGGCCAGGGCCGCGCCATAGCCCTTGTCGGGCGTCACCGCGTCGAGGGCGGGCGAGAAGCCGCTCTTGGCGCGCGGGGCGGTCAGCTGGGCCAGGCCCCGGGCTTCGGTGCGCAGGCGGCCCAGCTGGTCCTCGGCCTTGCGGGCCAGGTCGCGGGCCGCGCCCTCGGCCTGGGCGGCGCTGGTGCGCTCGGCCTCGGCGGCCTCAAGGGCGGCGCGGGCGGCGGCGAGCTGCGCCTCGGCGTTGGAGAAGCGCAGGCGAGCCTCGGCGGCGGCGGGGTCGACGGCCGGACCGACGGCGGCGCGCTCGGCCTTGGCCTGGTCCAGCGCGCGGACCGTGCGGGCCAGGCGACTTTCGGCCTCGGCCAGGCGCTGGGCGGCGGCGCGGGCGCGGGCCTCCTCGGCGGCGGACTGGGCGGCCAGGCGCTCGACGGCGCTGTCGGCTTCGGCCCGCGCGGCCTCGGCGGCCTTGGCGGCGGTCTCCAGCTCTGGGCCGCGCTCGGGGGCGGCGGCGATCAGGCCGCGCACCTCGGCCAGTTCCGGCTCGATGCGGGCGAGGGAGCGGCCGGCGTCCTCGGCGGCCTGCTGCTCGCGGGCGCGGTCCTCGTCGATGCGGGACAGATCGGCCGACAGCCGCTGGAACTCGGCGGCGGCGGCGGCGGCGTCGCGTTCGGCGCGGTCCTTCTGGATGGCCAGCTGGCCCAGCACCGCCTGGGCGATGGCCGCCTCTTCGCGCAGCGGCGGCATGGCGGCCTCGGCCGTGACGATCGCGCCCTGGCCGGCGGCGGCGGCGCGGGCGGTCTCCTCGACCTCGCGGGCCGACTGGGTCGCCTCGGACTGGGTGCGTTCCAGCGTGTCGCGGGCCTCGGCCCAGCGGGCGAACAGCACCGCGCCCTGCACGGCGCGGATCTCGGCCGACAGGCGCTTGTATTTCTCGGCCTGGCGGGCCTCGCGCTTGAGCCGGTTCAGGGCCGTCTCGAGCTCGCGGGCCACGTCTTCCAGGCGGGTCAGGTTGCTCTCGGCGGCCCGCAGGCGAAGCTCGGCCTCGTGGCGGCGCGTGTGCAGGCCCGAGACCCCGGCGGCCTCTTCCAGGATGCGGCGGCGGTTCTGCGGCTTGGCGCCGATCAGCTCGCTGATCTGGCCCTGGCGCACCAGGGCCGGCGAGTTGGCGCCGGTCGAGGCGTCGGCGAACAGGAGCTGGACGTCGCGGGCGCGGACTTCACGGCCGTTGATGCGGTAGGTCGAGCCGGCCCCGCGGTCGATGCGGCGCACCACCTCCAGCACCGGATCGTCGTTGAAGCTGGCCGGCGCGGTGCGGTCGGCGTTGTCGATGGTCAGGGTGACGTCGGCGTGGTTGCGCGGCGGGCGGTTGCCGCTGCCTGCGAAGATCACGTCGTCCATGCCGCCGGCCCGCATGGCCTTGGCGGAGTTGGCGCCCATCACCCAGCGCAGGGCTTCCAGCAGGTTGGACTTGCCGCAGCCGTTGGGCCCGACGATGCCCGTCAGGCCAGGCTCGATCCGGAACTCCGTCGGCTCGACGAAGGACTTGAAGCCGGAGAGGCGCAGACGCTGGAACTGCACGGCCGCGCCCGCCCGCTAGCCCTTCAGGGCCTTGTCGATGGCTTGGGCCAGGTCGTCCACGGTGACCTCGCCGACCAGCTGGAAACCGTTGACGAAGAAGGTCGGGGTGCCCTCGATCCTGTCGCGCTTGGCCGAGGCCTCGACGCGGGCGTTCAGCGCGGCCAGGGCGGCCTTGTCGTTGAGGGCCGCTTCCAGCTGGGCCTCGGTCAGGCCGAAGCGCTTGGCCACGCCCAAGAGGCCGCCCCAGTAGTCGCCGGTCTGGTACATCGACTTCTGGGCGGCGAAGATCGCGTCGACCGCCTCGAAATAGCGGGCCGGCGGCACGCGGTTGGCCAGCAGGAAGCCGGCGCCGGCCAGGTCGTAGGGCGGGGTCAGGAACTCGCGGAACACCAGCCGGGCCTTGCCCGTGTCGATGTAGCGCTTCTTGATCGCCGGCATGACCTCCATGGCCGTGTGGGCGCAGTGGCCGCAGCTCATCGAGGCGTACTCGACGATCTGCACCTTGGCCTTGGGCGAGCCCAGGACGTGGTCGCCCGGCTGGGCGGGCAAGGGCGCGGCGCGCGCCAGCGTCGGCATGGCGGCGGCCGCCATGCCCGAGACGATCAGCGCGCGCCGGTCCAGGGTCATGCTTACTTGCTCGCCGCGGCGATGGCGGTGTCCAGCTGGGCCAGCGGGGCCTCGCCGCCTTCGTCGTTCAGCTTCTTGCCGTTGATGACGAAGGTCGGGGTGCCCTTGATGTCGGTTTCCTTGGAGTAGCGCTCGATGCGGTCATTGAGGGCCTTCAGGGCCTTCTCGTCGCTGACGCAGGCGTCGAACTGCTGTTCGTTCAGGCCCGACGACTGGGCGATGCGCAGCAGCACGCCGCGATAATCGCCGGTGGTGAACATCTCTTCCTGCGAGCGGTAGACCGAGTCCAGCACCGAGAAATACTTGTCCTTGCCGGCGCAGCGGGCAAGCAGGAACGAGGCGGCGGCCACCTGCGGCGGGGCGGTCAGGAACTCGCGGTAGACGTAGTTCACCTTGCCGGTGTCGATGTATTTCTTCTTGAAGTCCGGGAAGACCTCCTCGTTCCACTTGGCGCAGTGGACGCAGCTGGCCGAGGCGTACTCGATGACCGTGACCTTGGCGTTGGGATTGCCCAGGCTCATGTCGTCGGCCGTGACGGTCGAGCCCGACTTGTTGCAGGCGGACAGGCCGGCGACGCTGGCGACCAGGGTCGCGGCGAGCAGAATCCGGCGAAGGGGCGAGCGCATGGTCGGGTCTTCCTCGAACGTGAACAGTGAAGTTAAGCGCGATTCTTTAGCCGCGTGAAAATGGCGCCGATGAGGCTTTCGCGCATCAGCGGCAACCCGCGAAGGTTGTCAACGCTCGTTGCGCAGCACGCCCCGGCCCAGCTTCAGCAGCGCCTCTTTCAGCGGGCCTTCGGGCTGGTCGGCGAGGCTGGTGGCCAAGTCGCGTTCCTGGGCCGCGTCGAGCGGCGGCCGGCGGCGCGGGCGCGGCGGCGCCGAGGCGGCCGCGGCGACGCGAACGGGCCCCTGGACGATGCGCAGGCGGGTCACCGCGCCCTTGCCCAGCAAGAGGTCCAGGCGCTGGGTGATCTGCGGGACCTGGTGCTGGATCAGCGAGGCGACGGGGCCGTCGACGCGCAGCTCCAGCGTGCCGCCCTCGCCGGTGCGGCTCTTGATGATGCGGACGGGCTCGGTGCGGCGGGCCAGGCTCTCGCCGACGATCTCCTTCCAGCGGGCCTGCAGCGCGCCGGGGCCCTGGCCGTGCTTCTTGTCGAGTTCGCGGATGAACTTGGCCAGGCTCTTGCCGGCCGGCGGCGGCACGCGCATCGGCGGCCGGGTGCGGCGGCGCGACAGGATCTTCAGGGCCTCGTCGGCCGTGGGCAGCGTGCGGCGATACATTGCCTCACAATGCTAGCATGTCCCCCTCCCCTCGCGCGCGCGGATTTGCGATAGGAGGCGGACAATGACCGACGTCGCCGCGATCCGCTCCGCACTGCTTTCCTGGTACGACCGCGAGGCGCGGGTGCTGCCGTGGCGCACCGGCCCCGCCGCCGGCGCCATGGGCCTGCGCAGCGACCCCTACCGGGTGTGGCTGTCGGAGGTGATGTTGCAGCAGACCACCGTGCCGCACGCCACGCCCTACTTCCTGGCCTTCACCCAGCGCTGGCCCACCGTCGAGGCCCTGGCGGCCGAGCAGGACGGCGAGCTGATGGCCGCCTGGGCGGGCCTGGGCTACTACGCCCGCGCCCGCAACCTCCTGGCCTGCGCCCGGGCGGTGGCCGGCCAGCACGGCGGCGAGTTCCCCAATACCGAGGAGGGCCTGCTGGCCCTGCCGGGCGTGGGCGCCTACACCGCCGCGGCGGTGGCGGCCATCGCCTTCGACCGGGCGGCCAACGTGGTCGACGGCAATGTCGAGCGGGTGATGGCGCGGCTGTTCGCGGTGGAGACGCCGCTGCCCGACGCCAAGCCGGAACTCAAGCGCCTGGCCGCCGGCCTGGTCACCGACGATCGCCCCGGCGACTGGGCCCAGGCGCTGATGGACCTGGGCGCCACCATCTGCAAGCCCAAGGCCCCGCTGTGCGGCTTCTGTCCGGTGGAGACCTTCTGCGCGGCCCGGGCCAAGGGCGCGCCGGAGACCTTTCCCCGCCGCACCAGGAAGGCCGACCGCCCGCGCCGCCACGGCGTGGCCTACATCGTCAGCCGCCGGGGCGAGACGGCCCTGGTGCGGCGCCCGGACAAGGGCCTCTTGGGCGGCATGCTGGGCCTGCCGACCTCGGACTGGCGCGAGCGCCCGTGGAGCGACGACGAGGCCGCCCGCGCCGCCCCGATCCTGGCCCCCTGGCGCGACCTGGGCGCGGTGGAGCACGTCTTCACCCACTTCTCCCTGACCCTGCGGGTGATGGTCGCCGAGGCCGACGTCGCCGGCGACTTCGTCTGGACCCCGCACGAGGGCCTGACCGCCCTGCCCAGCGTGTTCCTGAAGGCCGCGCGGGCCGGTCTGGAGCGGCTGGTTTAGGAAACCCTCTCCCGGAGGGGAGAGGGAGGGGCCCAGGCGTAGCCTGGGAGGGTGAGGGGTGACGACGCCGGCCGGCGTGCCGGCACGCCGTCGACCGTCCCTAACCCCTCATCCGGCGCTTCGCGCCACCTTCTCCCTCCAGGGAGAAGGAATATTCTCAAATATTGACTTCGCATCCCATCATGCGAGCAATGCATCCCGACAAGGGCGGCGAACGCCCGGCATCGGGAGACGCGGCATGGCTATCGTTCAGACCACCCGGCGGACGGCGCTGGGCGCCGGCCTGCTCGCCCCGCTGATCCCCAGCCTGGCCATCGCCAGGCCCTTTCCCCGCAAGCTGGTCGCGCCCACCGCGCCGTTCGACATGCCCTCGATCGGCGTTCCGGACTTCTCGCGCGCCCGGCGCTTCTTGATCACCGCCTTCGGGGCCGACCAGGGCGACCAGGAAAGGACCAGCGCCGCCATCACCGCTGCGATCACCGCCGCCAACGCCGCCGGCGCGGGCGTGGTGGTGGTCCCCGAGGGGACGTGGCCGACGGGGAAGATCCACTTCAAGAGCAACGTCGCCCTGCACCTGGCCAAGGGCGCCACCCTGCTGTTCTCCGAAAAACCCGCCGACTACCTGCCGCCCGTCCAGACCACCTGGGAGGGGCTGGAGTGCTGGAACTACTCGCCGCTGGTCTACGCCTTCGACTGCGAGAACGTGGCGATCACCGGCCCCGGCAGGCTGAAGGCCAAGCTGGACGTCTGGCGCGAGTGGTACAAGCGGCCCAAGCCGCACATGGACGCCCTGGTGGCGCTCTATCACCAGGCCGCCAGGGGCGAGCCGGTGGACGCGCGCCGGATGACGGCGGGCGAGGCCAACCTGCGTCCGCAGTTCGTCCAGTTCAACCGCTGCCGCCACGTACTGATCGAGGACGTCAGCATCGAGGACAGCCCGTTCTGGGTGATCCACCCGTTCCTCTGCACCGACGTGGTCATTCGCCGGGTGAAGATCCGCGCCCACGGCCACAACAACGACGGCGTCGACCCGGAGATGAGCCAGAACGTGCTGATCGAGGACTGCGTGTTCGACCAGGGCGACGACGCGGTGTCGGTGAAGTCGGGGCGCGACCAGGACGCCTGGCGCTTAGGGGTTCCCACCCGCAACGTCGTCATGCGCGACTGCCAGATCAGGAACGGCCACCAGCTGATGGCCGTAGGCAGCGAACTGTCGGCGGGGATCGAGAACGTCTTCGTCGACAACTGCCACTTCGTCGGCGACGGCAAGGGAGAGGACGGCTGGGCCGTGCCGATCGCCAACCTGCTGTTCGTCAAGACCAACGAGCGGCGCGGCGGCTTCGTGCGCAACGTCCACATGCGCAATGTCAGCGCCACGAAGATCGCCGGCAGCGTGCTCGCGATCGACACCGACGTCCTCTACCAGTGGCGCACCCTGGTCCCGACCTACGAGCGGCGGCTGACGCAGATCGAGGGCCTGCGGGTCAGCGACGTGCGCGTGGCGCAGGCCGGCTCGGTGTGCAGCATCAAGGGCGAGAAGGACCTGCCGGTGCGCGACGTGGCGCTGCGGAAGGTGACGGTCGGCGAGGTCGCCGGGCCGGTGAAGACGGAGAATGTGGCGGGGTTCAGCCTGAGCTAATCCCTCCCCCTCGATGGGGGAGGGGCAGGGGTGGGGGTGGCTGCGGCGGTCAGGCTTGCGCCTGGTCTTGAACCGCTGTCACCCCCATCCCCGGCCCTTCCCCCATCAAAGGGGGAAGGGAGAAGAAGGGCGGGCCGATCAGGCCCGCCCCTCCCTTCGTCCTACATCCGCTCGGGCGTTTCCACGCCCAGCAGGTCGAGCGCCAGCTCCAGCTGCTTGAGCGCCGTCTGGGCCAGGGTCAGGCGCGAGGCGCGCACGGCCGGGTCTTCGGCGCTGAGGATCGGGCAGGCGGCGTAGAACTTCGAGAAGCCCTGGGCCAGCTTGTAGGCGTGCTCGGCCACGAAGTTGGGGGCCTTCTTGTCGTAGGCCTCGCCAAGCGCGCCCTCGAAGCCGTCCAGCAGCAGGGTCAGATCCCGTTCGGCCGGTTCGGCGACGATCACCGGCCCGGCCTGCACGGCCTGCTCGGCGGCCTTGCGCAGGATGCTCTTGATGCGGACGGTCTGGTACAGCAGGTACGGACCGGTCTTGCCCTCGAAGCTGGTGAAGCGGTCGAGGTCGAAGACGTAGGAGGTGCCGCGGAAGTTCTGCAGGTCGGCGAACTTCAGGGCGGCGACGCCGACCTTGTGCGCGGTCTCCTCGAAGGCTTCCGGCGACAGTTCCGAACCGAGGCCCGCTTCGCGCAGGCGCTCGCGGGCCTTCTCGCGGGCCATCTCGATCAGGTCGTGCAGCTTCAGCACCCCGCCGGCGCGGGTCTTGAACGGCTTGCCGTCGGCGCCGTTCATGGTGCCGAAGCCGATGTGCTCCAGGCCGCCCGGCTCGGCGTAGCCGGCCAGGTAGGCGGCGCGGAACACCTGCTCGAAGTGGTCGGCCTGGCGCTGGTCGACGCAGTAGAGGATCAGGTGCGGGTCGAACGACTGGCGGCGATCCAGGATCGTGGCCAGGTCGGTCGTGCCGTACATGGCCGAGCCTTCCGACGAGACCACCAGCAGCGGATCGGGGCTTTCGACCTCGATCACCGAGCCGTCGGGCAGCTTCTTCTTCTTGGTCTCGCCCGGACGGGCCACGCGGACGATGCGGGCGCCCTGGTCCTCGACCAGCAGGCCCTTGTCCTCCAGCTGGCGCACCATCGGCGCGATCAGCGGGTCGGCGTCGCTCTCGCCCTTCCACAGGTCGAAGTCGACGCCCAGGGCGTGGAACTCGCGTTCCAGGGCCACGCGGCTGACGTCGACGAAGTGCTTCCACAGCAGCCGATAACCGAACCGGCCGTTCTGCAGGTCGGCCGTCGCCTTGCGGGCGCGGTCGCGATAGTCGGCGTCTTCCTTGGCGCGCGCGGCGGCGGCCGGGTACAGGCGGTCGAGGTCGGCCAGGGTCACCCGGCCGGCGAACTCGGCGCGCACCTTGGCGGCGTCGGCGTCGGAAAAGTCGCGCGGGGCGTCCGGCAGCTTGTCCATCAGGGCCGCGATGAAGGCGTCCTCGTCCATCACCGCGGTGATGAGCAGCCCCATCTGGAAGCCCCAGTCGCCGAAGTGGGCGTCGCCCACCACCTGGTCGCCGCGGAAGCGGTACAGGCGCTTGATCGACTCGCCGATGATCGAGGCGCGCAGGTGGCCCACGTGCATCGGCTTGGCCACGTTGGGACCGGCATAGTCGACCAGCACGCGGCGCGGCTCGGCGAGCAGGCTGGCGCCGGCGCGCTCGTCGGCGGCGATCTCGTCGGCCCGGGCGGCCAGGGCCGCGGGGCTGACACGCATGTTGATGAAGCCGACGCCGGCGATCTCGACCGAGGCCAGGCGCGGGTCGGCCTTCAGCTGCTCGACCACCTGGACGGCGATTTCGCGGGGGTTACGCTTGGCGCTCTTGGCCGCGGCGAGGGCGCCGTTGCACTGGAAGTCGGCCAGGTCGGGCCGGTCGGACGCCGTGACGCGCCCGAAGTCGGGAGACAGTCCGGCGGCCTGGAAAGCGGCCGCGGCCGCCTCGCTCAAGGACCGCTTCAAATCGTTCATTGCTTAGGAGGAGTCCCTGCTTGCTGGGCTTGGGCGGCCTGGCCGGCGTTGACGCGGAAGCGCTTGCCGTCGCGGTTGAAGGCGGCCATTTCCGGGGTGACGTCGAAGCCGATCAGGACTTCGAAATTGCTGCCGCTCGTCGTGGCTTCGGCGCGCGGGATGGTGATGGTCTGCAGCTTCTCGGTGGCGTAGACGCGGTCGCCGCTGGCCGGGAAGGTGATCGGCAGGTCGAAATATTCCTTGGCCAGCACCGACTTGTTGCGCTCGGTCACGGCCACCCAATAGCGGTAGGTCTTGCGGGTCTCGGTCGCTTCGGGACCACGGCCCAGGGCGAACAGCACCTCGACCTGCATCTTGATCGGGTCGTTGCTCTTGTAGGCGCAGCCCGAGGACACGCCCTGGATCTCGCCGGTGTAGCCGGTGGAGGCGGCGCTTTCCTTGCCGCCCTTGAATTCGACATAGCGGCTGGCGTCGTACAGCACCTTCACGAAGGGGCACGGGCCGGCGTTGCGCAGCTGGGCCAGCGGGGCCTTGGGCTGGTTCCACTCCTCGTCGCGCTTCTTCTTCTTGGAGCCGTCGTCCTCCTGGCCGCCGCCCTGGCCGCCGCGACCGCCGCCCTGGGCGTAGGCGCTGGTGGCGGTGACGGCGATCGACAGGGCCATCAGGGCGCTGAAGGCGACGGAAAGCGTGCGGCGCATGAAACGTCCGGTTCGAGAAGGATTGCCAGAAAGGGAAAGGCCCCAACCGGCGTCATGCAGCCTGATAAAGGCATATGCGTGACCTCGCAACGGGCGCACGTTGCAGCTTGGTCGTCAAAACGCCATGTCCGGCACGTCTGGCGCACGGACGCGCGAACGCTTAGGTTCCGCGCCATGACCACGCCCGCGCCGATCCGTCCCAAGCTCCGCCTGTTCCTGGCCAGCCCGCGCGGCTTCTGCGCCGGGGTCGACCGGGCCATCCAGATCGTCGAGCGGGCCATCGAGAAGTTCGGCGCGCCGGTCTATGTGCGCCACGAGATCGTCCACAACCGCCACGTGGTCGATCGCCTCAAAGCCCTGGGCGCGATCTTCATCGAGGAGCTGAACGAAGCCCCCGACGACCGCCCGGTGGTGTTCTCGGCCCACGGGGTGCCGAAATCGGTGCCGGCCGAGGCCAAGTCGCGGCAGATGATCTATCTGGACGCCACCTGCCCGCTGGTCTCCAAGGTCCACGTCGAGGCCCAGAAGCACTTCGACAACGGCCGCGAGATCGTGCTGATCGGCCATGCCGGTCACCCCGAGGTCGTCGGCACCATGGGCCAGCTGCCCGAGGGCACGGTGGCCCTGATCGAGGACATCGACGACGCGCGCACCTGGCAGCCCAAGGACGCCTCGAACGTCGCCTTCCTGACCCAGACCACCCTGTCGGTCGACGACACCGCCGACATCGTCGCCATGCTCAAGGAGCGCTTCCCCGGCATCGCCGCGCCGCACAAGGAAGACATCTGCTACGCCACCACCAACCGCCAGGACGCGGTGAAGATGCTGGCCGAAGCCTCCGACCTGATCCTGGTGGTCGGCTCGCGCAACTCTTCCAATTCGGTGCGCCTGAAGGAAGTGGGCCTGAAGGCCGGCGCCAAGTCCGCCTACCTGATCGACGACGCCACGGGCCTGGACTGGAGCTGGTTCGAGGGCGTTTCGAGCATCGGCCTGACCGCCGGCGCCTCGGCCCCCGAAGACCTGGTGCAGGGCGTCATCGACGCCATCAGCGGCCACTTCGACCTGGAGATCGAGGAACTGGTCGAGGCCCGCGAGACGGTGACGTTCAAGCTGCCCCGGCTGCTGACGACGGCATAGGGCAGTTAGGGCGCGTCGATGACGCGGGGACGGAGCCATTCGGTGAGTTCGGAGATGCCGATCTCACCGGCGGCGACAGCGAACATCACCTTCGTCGCATCGTCGGGCTCGGCCGCGAGCCAAAGTCCATTGTCCTCCAGGAACATGCCGAGCGCCATGAACGCCGCGCGCTTGTTGCCGTCGATGAATGGGTGGTTCGAAGCGACCGCCACGGCATAGGTGGCGGCAAGCTCGATCAGATCTGAAAGACCTTCATAGACGTAGCGATTTGTCGGACGCGCCAGAGCCGAATTGAGCAGCCCAGCGTCCCGCACTCCGCTTGCGCCGCCCGTCTCGGCAAGCACCAAGTCGTGCCAACGGATCAACAGCGCCTCGTCAATCCAAACCGGCTCGTTCATCAGAACTACTTCGCCAGCGCCTCGAAGGTCGACCGATAACGATCGAGGAAAGCGCGGCCACGCTCGAAGCGCTCGTCCGTCGATCGCGCCGCCAGCGTGAACGGTCCACCCGCTTCGCCATCAATGACCAGCGTGTCGCCGGCCTTGGCGCCGAGCAGAGCAAGCAGTTCCTCGGTCAGTTCGACCTTAACCGCCTCGCCTTGTTGCTCGATCTTGAGTTCGATCATGGAGCGCTCCTTGCGACGAAAACCATAGCACGGCCCTCCTGCCGCCGACAGGAGCCGCTTGACCGCCAGCGCGCGGCGCCGCATCCCGCGCCCATGGCCGTCTACACCGACATCACCGATCAAGAGCTCGAAGGCTTCCTGGCCGAGTACGACCTGGGCGCCCCGCTGGCGTTCAAGGGCATCGCCGAGGGCGTGGAGAACTCCAACTTCCTGCTGGAGACGGAGACGGGCCGCTACATCCTGACGGTCTACGAGCGCCGCGCGCGGCCCGAGGACCTGCCCTACTTCCTCGACCTGCTGGGCTGGCTGGCCGACCGCGGCTATCCGTCGGCGCGGCCGGTTCCCGACAAGGCGGGCAAGACCCTCAAGACCCTGCGCGGCAAGCCGGCCGCCATCGTCGGGTTCATGCCGGGCCTGTCGGTGCGCAAGCCCAGCCCCGCCCACTGCCGCGAAGCCGGCGAGGGCCTGGCCTGGCTGCACCTGGCCGGCGAAGGCTATGCCGGCCGCCGCGCCAACGATCTTGGCCAGCCGCACTGGGCCCCGCTGTTCTCCAAGCACCGCCAGGCCGCCGAGGACCTGAAGCCGGGCCTGGCCGCGACCATCGACAAGGACCTGGCCGAGATGGCCCTGGCCTGGCCGCGCAATCTGCCCAGCGGCACGATCCACGCCGACTACTTCCCCGACAACGTCTTCTTCAGGACCGACGGCAAGTTCGCGGCGACCATCGACTTCTACTTCGCCTGCGACGACGCCTACGCCTACGACGTGGCCGTGACCCTGAACGCCTGGTGCTTCGAGGCCGACGGCAGCTTCAACGTCACCGCCGCCCAAGGCCTGATCGCCGGCTACGAGCGCCGCCGCCCCTTGAGCCCGGCCGAGCGCGACGCCCTGCCGATGCTGGCGCGCGGCGCGGCCATGCGCTTCTTCCTGACCCGGCTGGCCGACTGGAACGCCACCCCGGCCGGCGCCCTGGTGCGCCCCAAAGACCCGCTGGAGTACGAGCGCAAGCTGGCCGTCCACCGCGAGGGCCTGTCGCTGTTCGGGCGCCAGTCATGACCCCGAAGCTGATCATCTACACCGACGGCGCCTGCCGCGGTAATCCCGGCCCCGGCGGCTGGGGCGCGGTGCTGATGTACGGCGACAAGCGCAAGGAGATCTGCGGCGGCGAGCTGGCGACGACCAACAACCGCATGGAGCTGATGGGCGCGATCATGGCGCTCGAGGCGCTGAACCGCCCGACCAAGGCCGAGCTGCACACCGACAGCCAGTACGTGATGAAGGGCGTCACCCAGTGGATCCATGGCTGGAAGGCCAAGGGCTGGAAGACCGCCGACAAGAGCCCCGTGAAGAACGTCGACCTGTGGCAGCGCCTCGACGCGGCGCGCCTACGCCACGAGGTCGACTGGCGCTGGGTCAAGGGCCACGCCGGCCACGAGCACAACGAGCGCGCCGACGAACTGGCCCGCCGCGGCATGGAAGAGACGCTGAAGAAGCGCTGACCAAGCGGCAGGCTTCGCTCAGCGCGCCTTCCCCGATAGCCTCCCCGAAACACGACCTGGGGAGGCAAGAGCCATGAACACGATGATCGCGCCGGTGCTGGCGCTGGTGAGCTGGACGCTGGTGATGTGGGCGTGGATGTACGCCCAGCGGCTGCCGGCGATGATCAAGGCCGGGATCAAGCCGCAGGACGCCCGCTTTCCGGGCGCGCTGGACGTGCTGCCCGACGCCGCGCGGCAGGCAGCCCACAACTACAATCACCTGATGGAGCAGCCGACGATCTTCTACGCGGCGGCCCTGGCCATCTTCGTCGCCGGCCATGGCGACGGGGCGGCCGTGGCCCTGGCCTGGACCTATGTCGCCCTGCGGATCGTGCACAGCCTGGTGCAGGCCAGCGTCAACATCGTGATGGCGCGGTTCCTGGCGTTCGGCCTGTCGACGCTGGTGCTGGTGGCGATGGTCGTGCGGGAGTGGGTGAAGCTGGCGGGGTGAGGTGACGCAAACCTGATCCCTCTCTCTTCGAGAGAGGGATCAGGAAGCCCCCTCACCCCTCGCTCTCGCACCAGGTCTTGATCAGCTGATGCGCGATCGCCAGCGTCGGGGGCGCGAAGGCATCCTCGATCTCGCCGCGGATCAGGGCTTTGGCCTCGTCCTTGTCGAACCAGCGGACGGCTTCCAGCTCGGTCTGGTCGGGGGCGGCCTGGTCGCTGTCGACCTCGGCGATCATGCCCATCATCAGCGAGGCGGGGAACGGCCAGGGCTGGCTGGAGTGGTAGCGGACCTTGGTGGCCACCAGGCCGGCCTCTTCCTTCAGCTCGCGGGCGCAGGCCTCCTCGATGGTCTCGCCGGGTTCGACGAAGCCGGCCAGGGCCGAGAACATGCCGGCGGGCCAGGCCGCCTGGCGGCCCAGCAGGCACTTGCCGCCGTGCACGGCCAGCATGATCGCCACCGGGTCGGTGCGCGGGAAGTGCTCGGCGTGGCAGGACGGGCAGATCCGCTTCCAGCCGCCGTCGGCGATGTCGCTCTTGTTGCCGCAATTGGCGCAGAACGGGTGCTTGCGCCGCCATTCGAACATCGACTTGGCGGTGGCCAGTATGCCGGCGTCCGGCGCGGGCAGGGTCGCGGCCGCGCCGCGCAGGTCCTCGAACCGGCCAAGCCCCTGCAGCGCGCCCTCGGACGGGTCGGCCGCGCCCTCCAGGTCGACGGCGAAGACGGCGATGTCCTTCCAAAGGCCCATGAACAGCAGGCGCTCGTCGGTGCCGGCCAGCTCCTTGGCCATGTCGGCGCGCAGATAGGCGATCTGGACGCCGGTCGGCTCGTCGTCAGCAGACGGCGAATCCTCGACCAGCACCTTGCCGTTCCACACGGCGACGGCCAGGGACTGGGCGTCCTCCAGCTTCTCGGCGATCCAGCTGGCGTCGCCTCGGCGCTCGCCGGCGCGGTCCAGCGGGTTGCCCGCGAAGATGTTGACGATCTCGGAAAGCGGCATGGGTCGATTCTGTAGAGGCTGGCCGGGCAAAGTGTAAGGGGTTTTGGCGTCCGGCGCCCGCCCAGCGACGGCCGGCGACGAAGAGTCGTCACCAGACGGAGCGCTTGGCGCTTGCATATCGCGCGATGAGTCGCGATATACCCCCTCGGAGATCGGCGACGGACGATGGCCTCGCCAACTTGGTCAGGGCCGGAAGGCAGCAGCCACAACGAGATCACCCTCGGGTCGCCCGCCGGTCTCCACCTCACCCCTTAAATTCTGTCAGCAGACGCGATGCGGCCGCCCGCGAGCCTTTTGCCGCGCCGCCCGACGCTCTAGACTGCGCCCATGGCCGACCACGACCTCACGCCCGATTCCGCTCCGCCCTGGGACGAGCCCGCGTTCGACCGCGAGGAAACCGTCGAGCGCGACGAGAACACGGCCGACATCTTCGGCGAGGAGCCCGCCCCGGCTCCCGCCGCGTCCAAGCCGCTGCCCGAACCCGAACCGGACGAGCCCGGCGCGGCCTATACCGTGCTGGCGCGCAAGTACCGCCCGCGCACCTTCGAGGACCTGATCGGCCAGGAGGCCATGGTAAGAACGCTCGCCAACGCGTTCACCACCGGCCGCATCGCCCACGCCTTCATGCTCACCGGCGTTCGCGGGGTCGGCAAGACCACCACCGCCCGCCTGCTGGCCCGCGCCCTGAACTACGAGAGCGACACCGTCCACGGCCCATCGGTCGACCTGACCACCGAAGGCCGCCACTGCCGGGCGATCATCGAGGGGCGGCACATGGACGTGCTGGAGCTCGACGCCGCCTCCCGCACCAAGGTCGACGAGATGCGCGAGCTGCTGGACGGGGTGCGCTACGCCCCGGTCGAGGCGCGCTACAAGGTCTACATCATCGACGAAGTGCACATGCTGTCGACGGCGGCGTTCAACGCGCTGCTGAAGACGCTGGAAGAGCCGCCGCCGCACGCCAAGTTCATCTTCGCCACCACCGAGATCCGCAAGGTGCCGGTGACGATCCTGTCGCGCACCCAGCGCTTCGACCTGCGCCGGATCGAGCCGGACGTGCTGGCCAAGCACTTCGACCGCATCTCGCAGCGCGAAGGCGCCAAGATCGATCCCGACGCCCTGGCCCTGATCGCCCGCGCGGCCGAGGGCTCGGCCCGCGACGGCCTGTCGCTGCTCGACCAGGCCATCGTCCAGACCGAGAAGGGCCAGATCGTCACCGCCGCCGTGGTGCGCGACATGCTGGGCCTGGCCGACCGCAGCCAGACCATCGCCCTGTTCGAACAGGTGATGAGCGGCAAGCCGGGCGAGGCCCTGACCACCTTCCGCCAACTGTGGGGCTTCGGCGCCGACCCGGTGGTGGTGATGCTCGACCTGCTCGACCACAGCCACGCCGCCTCGGTGGCCAAGGCCCTGGGTCCCGACGCCCTGTCGATGCCCAAGGAGCAGGCCGCGCGCCTGACCTCGGTCGGCGCCCAGACCAGCGCCGGGACCATGGCCCGCCTGTGGCAGATGCTGCTCAAGGCCCATGACGAGGTGCGCCGCGCGCCCGACGCCATGGCCGCCGCCGAGATGGCGATCATCCGCCTGTGCTACGCCGCCGACCTGCCGGGTCCGGAAGACGCGCTGAAGGTCCTGCGCGACGGCGGCAATCCTGGTGGTCCGGGCGGCGGCGTCGCCGTGGGCGGTGGAGCAGCCCCTGGCGGAGCCGTTTCGGCCGCGCCGCGCGCCATGGCCGCCGTCGGCGCCGCGCCGGCCGCCCCCGTGCTGGCCTCGTTCGACGACGTGCTGAAGCTGATCGCCGAGAAGCGCGACATCGGGCTTAGGCTCGACGTCGAGCAGTATGTCCGCCCGATCAGCTTCCGCCCCGGCGCCATCACCTTCGAGGCCGCCCCCGGCGCCCCCGGCAACCTGGCCGGACGCCTGGTCCGCGCGCTGAAGGAATGGACCGGCCAGCCCTGGCTGATCGCCGCCGAGGGCGGCGGCGGGGCCGAAAGCCTGATGGAGCGCCAGAAGCGCGAGGAGCGAGAAGCCCTGGCGGCCATCAAGTCCGATCCGTTCGTCGCCTCGGTGCTCAGCGCCTTCCCGGGCACGGAGATCGTCGAGATCCGCAAGGTCCTGGCCCCCGAACCCGCGCCGATCGAGCCGGACGAGGCCGAGGATTGATTTCCCTCCTTCCCCCTCGAGGGGGGAAGGGCCGGGGATGGGGGTGACACGGCTTTTCAGGATGCGGCTTGGCCGCGCCCGAACCCGCCGGCGCTTCCACCCCCACCCCTGCCCCTCCCCCATCGAGGGGGAGGGAAAGAACCTTTCGAGGAGCAGACCATGAAAGACCTCAGCGGCCTGATGAAGCAGGCCCAGGCCATGCAGCAGAAACTGGCCGACGCCCAGGCCCGCCTCGCCGAGGTGGTCATCGAAGGCACCGCCGGCGGCGGCATGGTCACCGTCACCCTGTCGGGCGGCGGCGACCTGAAGAAGGTCGTGCTGGACGACAGCCTGATCGAGCCGGGCGAAGGCGAGGTCATCGCCGACCTGATCGTCGCCGCCCACGCCGACGCCAAGAAGAAGCTGGAAGCCAAGCAGGCCCAGATGATGCAGGAAGCCGCCGGCCCGATGGCCGGCCTGATGGGCGGCATGCCCGGGATGAAGTTCTGATTTCGGACGCGAAAACCTCGTCCTTCGACAAGCTCAGGATGAGGCTTTCTACTGACGCGGCGTGATTTTGGTCCTCACCCTGAGCTTGTCGAAGGGCGAGGACCACGCACAGCCTGAACAAGAGAGACAATGGCCGCCTCCGCCGGACCCGAGATCGAGCGCCTGATCGCCCTGCTGTCGAAGCTGCCGGGCCTTGGACCGCGCTCGGGCCGGCGGGCGGCCCTGGCCCTGCTGAAGAAGCGCGACACGCTGCTGGCCCCGCTGTCGGCGGCGATGGCCGACGCCCAGGCCAAGGTGAAGACCTGCTCCACCTGCGGCTCGCTCGACACCACCGACCCCTGCGCGGTGTGCGCGGACGGCTCACGCGACGTGCGCCTGCTGTGCGTGGTCGAGGAGGTCGGCTCGGTGTGGGCGATGGAGCGCGGCGGCTCGTTCAAGGGACGCTACCACGTGCTGGGCGGCCTGCTGTCGGCGCTGGACGGCGTGGGTCCCGAGACCCTGCGGGTGGGCGAGCTGCTGGAGCGGGCCTCCAGCGGCGAGGTCGCCGAGGTGATCCTGGCCCTGCCCGCCACGGTCGACGGCCAGACCACCGCCCACTACCTGGCCGACCGCCTGGCCCAGACCAACGTGCCGGTGACGATGCTGGCCCGCGGCGTTCCCGTCGGCGGCGACCTCGACTGGCTCGACGACGGCACGATCGCCCAGGCGCTGAGGGCGCGAAGGCCGGCCTGAACTCACCTTCTCCCATAGGGAGAAGGTGGAGCCCGCGCCGTAGGCGTGGGAGGATGAGGGGTTACACCCTTTCCGGACCATCCTGACGACATGGCGAGAACGACAGCGCGAAACGGCCGCCGTCTAAACCCCTCACCCTCCCAGGCTTCGCCTGGGCCCCTCCCTCTCCCTCTGGGAGAGGGTCTTTAAGGATGAGAGAGGTTTCACGGAACAACCACCGCCTTGCCCACCACCCGCCGCGACGCCAGCAGCTCGAACGCCTCGCGCCAGCGGTCCAGCGGGACCTCGGCGTGGACGTGCGGGCGGATCGTTCCGGCCTGCGCCATCGCCCACACCGCCGCCTGGTCCTCGACCCCGCGCTCGGGAAACTGGCGGCCGTACTCGCCGGCCCGCACGCCCATCACCGAGATCCCCTTGATCAGCGGGATATTGGCCGAGACCGTGGGGATCCGCCCCGAGGTGAAGCCGATCACCAAGAGCCGGCCGTCGAAGGCCAGGCACCGCAGGCTCTCGTCGAAGACGTCGCCGCCCACGGGGTCGTAGACCACGTCCACCCCGCGCCCGCCGGTGATCGCCTTCACCTGGTCGCGGAAACCGCCGGTGACGTTGACGACAGCGTCAGGGGCATAGAGCCGCGAGACCTGCGCCAGCTTGTCGTCCGAGGCCGAGGCGGCGATCACCCTCGCGCCCATGGCCTTGGCCAGATCCACCGCCGCCAGCCCCACCCCGCCCGCCGCGCCATGCACCAGCAGCCACTCGCCGGCCTGCAGGTTGGCCCGCCGCACCAGCGCCACGCGAGCCGTCAGATAGGCCGCGCCGTAGGAGGCCGCCTCGGCGAACGACAGCCGCCCGGGCTTGGGCTTCAGCGCTCTGGCCGGAACGACGATGTATTCCGCGAAGGCTCCGGTGCGCGCGCCGCCGACCACCGCCGCGCCGACCTCCAGGCCCGCAACGCCCTCACCCAGGGCCGCCACCTCGCCGGCGAAGTCGAGGCCCGGCGTGAACGGCAGGTCCGGCTTCAGCTGGTACTCGCCGCGGGTCATCAGCAGGTCGGGGAAGTTGACGCTGGCGGCCCTGACGCGGACCAGCACCGCGCCGGGTCCTGGCGCCGGAGTCGGGACCTCGCGGACCGCGCAGCCGGCGAAGTCGGGCGCCAGCGCCTCGACGACGAGCGCCTTCACGCGCCGCGCCGCCCCTCGATCTCCGCCCGCACCAGCGCCGCGATCTCGCGGCAGGCGGCATCCGCCGCCGGCACCGCGCCGGTGAAGGCGGTGAACCCATGCGCCAGGCTGTCGTAGCAGCGGTAGGTGGTGGGCACGCCGGCCGCGATCAGCCGCTTGGCGTAG
The DNA here is from genome assembly GCF_057808875.1 of Caulobacter sp. FG7. Taxonomy (NCBI): domain Bacteria; kingdom Pseudomonadati; phylum Pseudomonadota; class Alphaproteobacteria; order Caulobacterales; family Caulobacteraceae; genus Caulobacter; species Caulobacter sp. FG7. Next base: position 332,011 of record NZ_JBMDIW010000001.1, on the reverse strand, counting down.
GCCTCGCCCTGGTCGACCAGCGGGTCGAAGCCGGCGGTGACGACGATGGCGGGCGCCAGGCCCGTCAGGTCTGCGGTCTTGTCCGGCGACAGGCGCGGGTCGGCCGGATCGGCCTCGGGGCCCATGTAGTGGCCCATGAACCACTCCATGATCGGACGGCTCAGCGGATAGCTGTCGGCATAGACGCCCATCGACGGCGTCTCGCTGGCCACGTCGACGGCGGGATAGATCAGGAGCTGGAAGGCCGGCTGGGCCTCGCCCGTGCGCTTGGCCTCCTGGGCCAGCACGGCGGCGAAGTTGCCGCCCATGCTGTCGCCGCCGATCGCGGCCTCTCCCGGCGCCGCGCCGAAGCGGGCGGCGTTGTCGCGGCCCCAGCGCCAGGCGGCCAGCACGTCGTCGAGCCCCGCGGGGAAGCGATGGTCCGGCGCCAGGCGGTAGTCGACCGACAGCACGGCGGTCTTGGCGATGCGCGCCAGGATCCCGCAGAAGGCGTGGCAGGTCTCCAGATCCCCGATCACCCCGCCGCCGAAATGGGCGAAGACGATCAGCGGCGCGGCGCTGTCCTGCTCGGCCGGGCGATAGGCGCGGATCGGGATCTGGCCGCCGGGGCCGTCTATCGTCAGGCTCTCGTTGCGCACCCCGACCTCGGGCGGGCCCGAGACCGCCAGCAGGCCCTTGGCGCTGCCCGCCCGCGCCTCCTGCGGCGACAGGGTGGTCATCGACGGCAGGCCCTTGGCCGCGTTGGCGAAGAACTGGAAGCGCGGATCCAGGGTGCGTCCGCCGCGATAGACGACGCCCCCGCCGCTCAGCGCCCGCAGGATCGGGGTCGGCAGCGACAGGATCGTCTTGAGGACCAGCTTCTGGATGTCGGCCATTCGGGGGCTCTTTCTCTCTGCTTCAGCGGAACCGCCCTCGTCCTTCGACAAGCTCAGGATGAGGGCTACAGACAGGTCGGGGCGACAGAAACCTCTTCCTGAGCCTGTCGAAGGACGAGGTTTCGGTCAGGGCCTGGGCAGCGCCGGCAGGCCGCCGAGGATCAGGCCGACGGCGAAGGCAGTGGCGCCTTGCGTATCCATCGGCCGGCGCTCGAGCATCTTGTCGCCGACCTCGCGGGCCACGGCGATGCAGGCGGCGGTCAGGTAGTCGAGGTCCACGGGGGGCGCGTGGTCGCGCTCCAGCACCCGCTCGAAGGCCTCGCGCACCTCGGCGAAGACGGCGGTGACCTCAGGCGTGGCGCGCACCTGCGGATGGGTTTCGCCGGCCGGGCGGTTGACCCGCCAGGTCTCGTGCTCGGCGGCCAGGAAGTCGAAATAGGCCCGCATGGCCCCGCGCAGGAACGAGGCGAAGTCGGTCGCCTTCTCGAACTCCACCCGCAGCAGCGGCCGGAAGCGCCGCGCCCCGTCGTCGGCGAGGGCGTCGAACACCTCCTCCTTGGACTTGTAGTAGTTGTAGAAGGTGCCCGAAGCCAAACCGGTCAGGCGGATGATGTCGCGCACCGTGGCCCCGTCATAGCCCAGCTCGCCGAACACCTGCCGGGCCGCGTCCAGTATGGCCTGGCGGTTGGCGGTCTTGGTGCGCTCGCGCTTGCCCGGGCGATTGTCCTCGCGCGGCGGCATGGCGGGGAAATAGGCGATGTTCGACATCGAGGCGCGGCTCTTTTGTTGGGCGGCGTCAATGACGCCCCGTCAGGATTTGAGCCTCGTTCCGGGCGCGGAGCAAGAGGAGATGCGACAAGATCCTCCCCCTCCGGGGAAGGTGGCCCGAAGGGCCGGAGGGGGGCCGTTTTCAGCTTTCGAGGCATTGGCCGCTTCCCCCCTCCGTCGGCTTCGCCGACGCCTCCCCCACAAGGGGAGGATCTCAGGGGGTTCTGACGAACGTCGCCTTGCAGCGGGCGTCGCAGCGGGCCCATTCGGACGGGCAGCTGTCGTCGTCGGTGTTGGCGCGGCAGAAGTAGTAGGTCTTGGCGCACACGGCCTTGCAGGCGGCCGGATCGGCGCCGGGCCTGGGCGACTGCAGCGGGATCGGCGGCGGGATCACCGCCTGGGCGCTGGGGGCCGGCGTGGCTTCCGGGGCGGGCGTCGACAGGGCGCGGCGCGCATGGGTCTGGGCCCCGGCCGACGAGGCCAGGGCGGCGACCAACAGCAGGGCGGACAGGGCGCGACGCATGGCTTGCGAGTCTAGGGACTGATCCGCCGAAAAGAAACCGCGCCCGGACGTCGCGGGCGCTCTCGACGAACGGCCCTGCGCCCCTACATTGAGGCCCATGCTCAAGCACGCCGGACGCGCCCTTGCCGCCTTCACCCTGCTCTTCGTCTCCTTCGTCGCGACGGGCGGCGTGATGGCCGCGGTCGGGCACAAGCCCCCGCGTGGGACCTTCGTCGACATCGGCGAGGGTCGTAAGCTGCGGCTGGTGTGCGAGGGCGAGGCCACCCACGCCGATCGCCCCACCGTCTGGCTGGAAGCCGGCGCCTTCGGCTTCGCCGCCGACTGGGGCGCGACCCAGGACGCCCTGGCCGCCGCCGGCTGGCGCGCCTGCGCCTATGACCGCGCCGGCATGGGCTATTCGCCCAAGGGACCGGCCCCGCGCGACGGCCTGGCCATCGTGGCCGACTTCGAGAAGCTGGTCGCCGCCTCGGGCGAGAAAGGCCCCTACATCCTGGTCGGCCACTCGATGGCGGGCCTGCGCCTGCGCGAATACGCCGGCCGCAACCCCGACAAGGTCGCGGGCCTGGTGCTGGTCGACGCCGCGACGCCGGAAGCAGCCAAGATCCGCCGCGCCCAGGGCTTCATCAAGTCGTTCGTGTTCATCTCGCGCGCGGCGGCGCTGGGGGCCTCGACCGGCCTCTACAAGCCGCTGGTCTATACCCGCCTGGGCGACAAGATCGGCCTGCCGCCGGACGCCAAGGCCGAAAAGCGCTGGGGCTTCGCCAACGGCCGCCACAACCGCACCTCGGCCCAGGAGGTCACCCTGTGGGCCCAGGCCTCCGACCAGGCCGCCGCCCAGCCGCCGTTCAAGCCCGAATGGCCGGTGGCCGTGGTCACCGCCGGCGCCCGTGTCGGCGATCGCGCCCAGTGGAAGGACATGCAGGCCGCCCCCGCCAAGGCCTCGCAGCACGGCTATGTCGACCACGTGGCCGGCGCCACCCACACCCGCCTGCTGGGCGGCGAGTTCGCCGACCACATCGTGCGGGCGGTCGAGTTCGTGGCGAAGGCGCAGGGGAAGGCGCCCCAGGCGCTGGTGGACGTGACGGCGCCGTAGATGCTCCCCCTGAAGGGGGAGCTGTCGGCGAAGCCGACTGAGGGGGAAGGGATTGCTGCGTCTGGGGCTTGTACCGCCTTATCAGACACTTCCCCCTCCGGCCCTTCGGGCCACCTCCCCCATCAGGGGGAGGATCTTTCTTACCCCCCCAGCTCTTCCGAGCGCTTCACCGCCGCCGCCAGGGCGCGGGGCAGGAGGTCGCCGAAACCGCCCTCGCCCATCAGCACCGACAGGGCCGCGGCCGTGGTGCCGCCCGGCGAGGTGACCTGCTTGCGCAGTTCGGCGGGCTCCTCGCCGCCGGCCGCCAGCAGGGCCGAGGCGCCGGCGATGGTGGCGCGGGCCAGGCGGGCGGAGTCCTCGGGCGACAGGCCCTGGCCGACGCCGGCGGCTTCCAGCGCTTCGATGAAGGCGTAGAGATAGGCCGGGGCCGAGCCGGAGACGGCGGTGGCGGCGTGCATCAGCTGCTCGTCGGCCAGTTCGACCGTGGCGGCGACCGGGGCCAGCAGGGCCTTGGCCGCCTCCAGCGCCTCGGCGGTGTCGGCATAGAGGCTGGCCGCGCCCTGGCCGATGGCCACGGCGGTCGTCGGCATCACCCGCGCCACGCGCCGGCCGCCGAAGGCTTGCGCGATGTCGGCCGCGCGCACCCCGGCGGCGATCGAGACGATGATGGCGTCGGGGGCCAGGTGCGGAACCACGTCCGCGACCGCCTCGCGCCAGATCTGCGGCTTGACCGCCAGCAGCACCACCTTGGCGGCGGAAAGCGCCTCCAGCGGCGGATTGACCACCGCGCCGGGGAAGGCCTCGTCGGTCGCGGCCGGGTCGCGAACGATCAGGTCGGAGAGGGCGAAAGCCCCGGTCTTGCGCCAGCCCTCGATCAGGGCCCCGCCCATGCGGCCCGCGCCGAGCAGAAGGATGGGGGTCATGGGCAAAGCTCCCGCGTGTCTGGTGTCGCAGGGCGCTTAGCGCGGCATGGGGGCGGCGTCACCTGTTTGGTGAGGCGGCGCCCGTTTGATGATTGTCGGGAGAGCTTGAGGCGCCTGCTCCTCCCTCGCGAAGCGGGGGAGGTGGCGCGCTGCGGATACGCAGCGTGACGGAGGGGGCGAGAGACAGAGCGCCGAGCTTGAACTCGCCCCCTCCACCACTTCGTGGTCCCCCTCCCCCGTTTCACGGGGGAGGAACTTAGGCTCTTAAGCCTGGCCGACCGTCTCGAACATGCAGGCGGCCATGGCCTCGTCGGGGGTCTTGGCGCCGTGCAGCAGGAAGTCGAAGGCCGGGTAGAAGCGGTCGGCGGCTTCCACCGCCGCGTCGATCATCGAGGCGGCCTGGGCCATGGTCGGGCGCTCGCCCGACGGCAGGGCCAGGGCGTGGCGGAACACCACCTCGCCGTCGTCGGTCCAGACCTCGAAGTGACCCAGCCAGACGCGCTGGTTGATCATCGACAGCAGCTCGTAGGCGGCCGGGCGCTTGGTCTTGGACGCCCGCAGGTCGAGCGAGAGGCACAGCTGCAGGCAGTCGGCCTCAGGACGCCAGGCGAACCAGAGCTCGTAATCCTTCCAGTCGCCGGTCAGGGCGAAGGCGAGATCGCCGTCCTCCGTCCGGTCGAAGGTCAGGTTTTCGGCGGCCAGCACGTGCTCGACCACCTCAAGGGGATCCAGCGCCAGCAGGACGTCGTCGTCGGGTTGGGTGTCCATCAGAACCTTTGGCCCCCGGGGGCGATGACGGGCGTGGGACCCGCCGGGTGTCGCCCACGAAAGAAGAGTCTAAGCTGCTTCGCGCGTTTGGCCACAACAGCGTTCACGCTTGGAGCGAGCGGTAAACGATTTATTCGCCCTTTTGCGCGGGTTTGTCGCCCTTCGGAGTCGCCTTCTTCGCGGCGGGCTTGGCGGCGGCCTTTTCAGGGGCGGCCTTCTCGGCCTTCAGGGCCGCGACTTCGGCCTGCAGGGCGGCCACCTGGGCCTTCAGGACCTCGAGATCGTCGCGACGCACCAGGTCCAGCTCGGCGGCCCAGCGGTCGGCCTGGGCGCGGAACGCCGTCTTGGCTTCGTCGCCGGCGGTCTGGGCGATGCCCATGGCGGCCTGGGTGAACTTGGCGAATTCGTCGAGGAAGGGGTTCTGGCTGTGCATCTTCGTTCCGGCCGGGCGCAAATCGCCCACAGTTCTTTATATGGTGCGCAGGGGATGAAAGCGAACGGGTAACCAGCTATCCCTGCGACCATCTGTCCCGAACGGAGCCGAACGGCGTGATCTTTCCGGAATTCGACCCCGTCCTCGTCCAGCTGGGTCCCTTCGCCATCCGCTGGTACGCCCTGGCCTACGTGGCCGGCATCCTGCTGGGCTGGCGCTACGCGGTGCGGCTGGTGAAGACCCCGCGCCTGTGGGGCGGCCGCGCGCCGACCGCCACGCCCGAGCAGATCGACGACCTCGTCCTGTGGATCACGCTGGGCATCATCCTGGGCGGGCGCCTCGGCTACGTCCTGTTCTACAGCCCGTCGACGATCTGGACCCGGCCGCTGGAGATCCTGCAGGTCTGGCACGGCGGCATGAGCTTCCACGGCGGCTTCCTGGGCGTCTGCCTGGCCGTCATCCTGTTCGCCCGAAAGAACGGCGTCGACCTGCTGAAGCTGGGCGACCTCGTGGCCCCGGTCGCGCCGCTGGGCCTGCTGTTCGGCCGCCTGGCCAACTTCGTCAACGGCGAGCTGTGGGGCCGCACCACCGACGTTCCCTGGGGCGTGGTGTTCTGCAACGACCGCATCCGCGACCTGGAAGGCGGCGCCTGCGTCGCCGGCGAACTGCCCCGCCATCCCAGCCAGCTCTACGAGGCCGCGCTGGAAGGGGTGCTGCTGTTCCTGATCCTGCGCCTGGCCACCCACCGCTTTGCCTTCCTGCAGCGCCGGGGCGGGCTCGTGGGCCTGTTCATGCTCTGCTACGGCCTGTTCCGCGCCAGCCTCGAGAACGTGCGCCAGCCCGACGCCTTCATGCCCAACTTCCCGCTGGGCCTGACCATGGGGATGATGCTGTCGACCCCGATGCTGCTGGTCGGCGGCTGGCTGGTGTGGAAAGCGCTGAAGCAGCCGGTCGTCGCCCCCGCGGAGACGGTCCAGCCTTGAGCCTGAGCAAGCCCGCGCTGCTTGGCCGCCTTAAGGCCCAGATCGCCCAGGACGGCCCGATCAGCGTCCCGGAATACTTCACCCGCTGCCTGCACGATCCGCGCGACGGCTATTACGCCAACCGGCCGGCGCTGGGCGCCGAGGGCGACTTCGTCACCGCCCCCGGCGTCAGCCAGATGTTCGGCGAACTGATCGGCCTGTGGCTGATGGAGACCTGGGATCGCCTGGGCCGCCCGGCCCCGTTCCGCCTGGTCGAGATGGGGCCGGGCGACGGCACGCTGATGAGCGACATCCTGCGCGCTGGCCGCCTGCTGCCCGCCTTCCTGGAGGCCGCCGACCTGTGGCTGGTCGAGGTCTCGCCGGTGCTGCGCGCGGCGCAGAAGGAAAAGCTCTCCGGCGCCTCGGTGCAGTGGGCCGATCGGCTGGAAGAGGTTCGCGCCGGCGCGCCGCTGCTGCTGGTCGCCAACGAACTTTTGGACTGCCTGCCCGCCCGCCAGTTCGTGAAGACCGCCGACGGCTGGGCCGAACGGGTCGTGGGGCTGAGCGAAGACGGCGAACTGGCGTTCGGGCTTAAACAACTCTCTCCCCTCCCCCTTGATGGGGGAGGGGTCGGGGGTGGGGGTGGTCGCGGCGCCAAGCACCGCACCGCCCTCGCCAGCGGAACCGCCTTCACCCCCATCCCCAGCCCTTCCCCCATCGAGGGGGAAGGGAGCCTGCCGTTGGGAACCATCCTGGAATCCTCGCCTGCCCAGGCGGCGCTCGGCTCGGAGCTCGGCCATCGCCTGGCCCGCGACGGCGGCGCCGCCCTGCTGATCGACTACGGCCGCGCCACGAGCGAGCCCGGCGACACCCTGCAGGCCCTGCGCGCCCACCGGAAGGAAGGCCCGCTGGACAATCCCGGCCAGGCCGACCTGACCGTCTGGGCCGACTTCCCCTCCGTGCTGGAGGCGGCCCGGCAGGCCGGAGCCAGCGCGCCGCCGGTGATCACCCAGGGCGACTTCCTGCGCGCCCTCGGGATCGAGGCCCGCGCCCAGGCTCTGGCCGCCGCGCGGCCCGATCGCGCCGAGGTCGTCGCAAGACAGCTTGATCGCCTGACCGGAGCGGCGCAGATGGGCGATCTCTTCAAGGTCGCGTGCCTGAGCGCGCCGGGGCTCAATCCCCCGCTCTTCGAGGACGAGGCATGACCAAAGCATCGCTCCCCACCGTCCAGTCTTCGCTGCTGGCCTCCGTGCCGGGCCTGCGCCACGCCTTCTTCACCCGCAACGGCGGCGTCTCGCAGGGGCTGTACGACAGCCTCAATGTCGGCCGCGGCAGCCAGGACGAGCCGGCCGACGTGATCGAGAACCGCGCCCGGGCCGCGCGCTGGTTCGGCGCGGCGCGCGAAGACCTCAACACCTGCTTCCAGATCCACTCGACCATCGCCATCGTCGCCGACGGCTCGTGGGGCGACGCCCGCCCGCAGGGCGACGCCGTGGTCAGCAAGACGCCGGGCGTGGTCTGCGGCGCGCTGCACGCCGACTGCGCCCCGGTGCTGATCGTCGATCCCGAGGCCCGCGTGGTGGCCGCCGCCCACGCCGGCTGGCGCGGGGCGCTGGACGGGGTGGTGCAGGCCGCCGTCGACTCCATGGTCGAACTGGGCGGACGCCCCGACCGCATGGTCGCCGCCGTCGGCCCCTGCATCGGCCCGGACTCCTATGAGGTGGGCCTGGAGTTCTTCGCCAAGTTCGAGGCCGACTGCCCCGGCTCCAAGCGGTTCTTCAAGCCCGGCAAGACCGAAGAAAAGCGCCATTTCGACCTTCCCGCCTTCGTGCTCGACCGCATCGCCACCGCCGGCGTCGAGCAGCGCGAATGGGTCGGCCGCGACACCTGCGCCGAGGGCGACCACTTCTTCTCCAACCGCCGCGCGGTGCTGAGCGGCCAGAAGGACTACGGCCGGCTGCTGTCGGCGATCATGCTGGAGGGGTGAAGGGGATCCTCCCCCTGAAGGGGGAGGTGTCGGCGCAGCCGACGGAGGGGGAAGTCCGCGCGAACCGGCCACCGTCTCGAAAGCTGAAAACGTCCCCCCTCCGGCCCTCCGGGCCACCTCCCCCAGGAGGGGGAGGATCCTTAAGCTGCGGCCTCAACGACACGAAACGTTCACGAAGCGCAACCTGGGGCCATAAGCGGGTTGCCCCCAGGCGGATCGCTGCTAGAAGGCCCGGCAACGGCGTCCCCCACCCGAGAATCCAAAATGAAGCTGCTGTCCGGCAACTCCAACCGTCCGCTGGCCCAGGCCATCGCGGAGTACCTCGACATGCCGCTGACCCGCGCCCAGGTGCGCCGGTTCGCCGACCTTGAGGTGTTCGTCACCATCGACGAGAACGTCCGCGGCGAGGACGTCTTCGTGATCCAGTCGACGAGCTACCCGGCCAACGACAACCTGATGGAACTGCTGATCTGCATCGACGCGCTCAAGCGCGCCTCGGGCAAGCGGATCACCGCGGTGCTGCCCTACTTCGGCTACGCCCGCCAGGACCGCAAGACCGGCGGCCGCACCCCGATCTCGGCCAAGCTGGTGGCCAACCTGATTACCCGCTCGGGCGCCGACCGCGTGTTGACGATGGATCTGCATGCCGGCCAGATCCAGGGCTTCTTCGACATCCCGACCGACAACCTGCTGCCCTCGCGCCTGCTGGCCGACGACATCATCAAGAACTACCCGCTGGGCGACGACCTGATGGTCGTCTCGCCGGACGTCGGCGGCGTGGTCCGCGCCCGCGCCCTGGCCAAGCGCCTGGACGACGCCGACCTGGCCATCGTCGACAAGCGCCGCTCGGGCCCGGGCCAGTCGGAAGTGATGAACATCATCGGCGACGTGCAAGGCCGCCGCTGCATCCTGTTCGACGACATCGCCGACTCCGCCGGCACCCTGTGCAACGCCGCCCAGGCCCTGATCAACCACGGCGCCGTCTCGGTCAGCGCCTATGTGACGCACGGCGTGCTGTCGGGCGCGGCCGCCGAGCGCGTGGCCAACTCGGTGCTGACCGAGCTGGTGGTCACCGACTCCATCGAGGCCTCCGACATCACCAAGGCCTGCCCGAAGATCCGCTACGTCTCGTGCGCCCCGCTGATCGGCGAGGCCATCCGCCGCATCGCCAACGAAGAGTCGGTCTCGAAGCTGTTCGACTAAAGTCCCTATTGTTCCGACCAATCCCCGCGAAAGCGGGGACCCAGGTGTTTTATCGTCGAGCGCCCCGCGTTTCAGAGAAAGCCTGGGTCCCCGCTTTCGCGGGGATTTTACGGTTGAGGGATATCCACCCCCCCCTCTCCGTTAACCCCCGGAACCGCGCCGCCACATCAGCGCCACATTTTCCGTCGGCGAAATATCCAACGGAATCCGCGCTCTCGCGGAAATCGCGACATAGTCCCGCTTGTCAAAGTCTGGTTAACGGACTGACTGTCACAATGTCGCCCGTCGGCGATGTTAAGCCGGCTCCAGTCACACGGGGATGTCGTCAGCATGCTTTTCAACCTGCGTCCGCACGCCGCCATCACGGCCGTCGCGCTCGCCGCGGCCTCGATCCTGGCCAGCTGCTCCACCCCGCCCGCGCCGACGCCCCCGCCTGTCGTCAAGGCCCCGCCGGCCCCGCCGCCCATCACCCTGTCGAGCAAGGTGGTCGAGCGCGCCAGCGCCTTCCGCGGCTACATGCAGCGCGCCGGCGCCATCGACGCCAACTTCCAGAACGGCGAGCAGATCCAGGCCTCGCTGAAGGTCGGCGTCGGCTACGAGCAGAAGCACTTCCTCAGCGGCGTCATGTCGTACGGCGCGGTGCTGGCCCTTCAGGATCCCACGTTCGTGGCCTCGGTGCGCGCCTTCGCCGCCGATCCGGCCCAGCGCCAGCAGGTCATCAACCAGCTGATCGCCGATCCGGCCTACGCCGTCGGCTTCAAGGGCAGCGACACCGCCGCGGCCCGCATCATCGACACCCTCGGCGCCGACGGCCTCAAGGTCTACCAGGCCGGCAAGAAGGTGAAGCAGTCGGCCTACGACGTGCAGCGCGTGGCCTGGTCGAAGGCCGCCGTCACCGACCGCGACGCTCGCCTGGCCTACGCCAAGAGCGCCTCGACCGTCCCGGCCCTGGCCGACACCGCCGACGTGGCCCAGCTTCAGCAGGCGACCCTGGTGACGGTCAACGCCCCGCCGGCGCCGGCGCCGGCCGCGGCCAGCATCGACGCGGCCATCGACGCCACCGCCGCGCCGGCCGGCCCGCGCTCGGCCCCGCCGCCCTATCGCCCGACCGTCATCCGCAGCCTAGCCGTGGCCGCCCTGGCCGCCCTCGGCGCGGCCGGCGACGACAACCTGGCCACCATCGACGCCATCATGGCCGAGCCCAGCAGCGCCTCGTGCCTGAACATGGCCAAGCTGAACCTCTACCAGTGCCTGGCCGTGTCCAAGCCGCACTACGAAGACATCTTCTGCCTGGGCCAGCACGCCATGATCGACACCGGCGCCTGCGTCATCAAGGCCTCGGGCTCGCCGATGCCGGTCGAGCCCCTTCCGCCCCCGCCGCCGGAAAAGCCGACCGCCAAGAAGAAGACGACCGCCAAGCCGGCGGCCGTGAAGAAGAAGAAAGCCTGATCCAGCCATCCCCGGCTGACAGCGAGAGGGCCGCCGGATTGCACCAGCGGCCCTCTTCGTGTATTGGGCGCCCTCCTGAAAACGTCGACCGAGCGGGGCAATCCGGCCTTGTGCGGCGATTTCGCATTCCGAGGGCATGGGCCCTCAAGAGAGAACTGACATGGCCGATATCATCCTGAACGTCGAAATCCGTGAGCGCGCCGGCACCGGCGGCGCTCGTGAAACCCGCCGCGCCGGCCTCGTGCCCGGCGTGCTGTACGGCGGCGACAAGGGCCCCGTGAACGTCGCGGTGAAGACCAACGAATTCCGCAAGGCGCTCTACACCGGCAAGCTGCTCGGCCACCTGGTCACGCTGCAGCACGGCGAAGACAAGCAATCGGTCATCGCCAAGTCGGTCCAGTTCCACCCGGTCACCGACGAGCCGATCCACTTCGACCTGTTCCGCGTCGGCGAGCACCAGCTGATCAAGATCGAAGTGCCGGTGCACTTCAAGAACCACGAAACCTCGATCGGCCTGAAGAAGGGCGGCTCGCTGGAAGTGATCCGTCACACCGTCGAGCTGGCCTGCCCGGCCGACCAGATCCCCGAAGAGCTGGTCATCGACCTGGCCTCGCACGACATCGGCGACACCATCCGCATCTCGGAAGTGAAGCTGCCGGAAGGCGTGAAGCCGGCCGTGGACCGCGACTTCGTGATCGCGACCCTGAAGGCCTCGGCCTCGGCCCAGTCGGACGCCGGCGACACCACCACCGAAGGCTGATCCAGGCTCGGTTTGACGACCGAACTGATCTAGGAAGCGGGCGGGCCTTCGGGTCCGCCCGTTTTCGTTTGGCCCACCCTCGCCCTTCGACAGGCTCAGGGTGAGGGCTACTGGAAGGCCGAATTCGAAACCTCGTCCTGAGCTTGTCCCCCGGGCTCGATCAAAGATCGACCCGAGGATGAACTCCGGACGAGGTTTTCGCTCCACATCTTTTGGGACCTAGCGATGCTGATCCTCGCCGGCCTCGGCAACCCCGAGCCCAAGTACGAGAAGAACCGCCACAACGTCGGCTTCATGGCCGTGGACGCCATCGCACGCAAATGGGGCACGGCGCCCTGGCGCGCGCGCTTCCAGGGCCTGGCCTGCGAAGGGCAGGTCCAGACGCCCGACGGCGTGGTCAAGCTGCTGCTGCTCAAGCCCAAGACCTATTACAACGAGGCCGGCCGCGCCGTGGGCGAGGCGATGAAGTTCTTCAAGCTGTCGCCGGCCGACGTCATCGTCTTCCACGACGAGATCGACATGGCCCCCGGCCGCTTCCGGATGAAGGCCGGCGGCGGGGCGGCGGGCAACAACGGCATCCGCTCGGTGACCAGCCAGATCGGCGACGCCTTCCGCCGCGGCCGCATCGGCGTGGGCCATCCGGGCGACAAGGCCATGGTCATGCACTACGTGCTGGGCGACTTCCACAAGGTCGAGCACCAGTGGCTGGACCCGCTGCTGGACGCGATGACCGACGCCCTGCCCTTCGCCGCCGCCGGCGACGACGAGCGCTATCAGGCCGAGGTCCTGCGCCTGGCCCCCTCCCCCAAGGCCGACCCGAAGAAGCCGCGCGGGGAATAGGGTCGATGCCCCCTCGCTCTTAGAGAGAGGGAGGGGCCCATGCGGAGCATGGGAGGGTGAGAGGTTCACCGTCGGCCCAATCTGGCGCCACGCGAATTGGTCAGTCCGCGCCAAACGGTTGGGCGCGCTGGATATCCCCTTTCGGAGCGGCCGCTGCTTCCCTAGTCGGACATCAAGGTGCGGCGGAGCTAGGCCTGCGCCTGACTATTACGCAGACGGCGCCCAAGACCCTGGGCGCGGTCAGCATTACCCTCTGGCGCCCCCTAACGGGGGTGTCCTTCCCCCCGCCGCGGCGGACACATAGCATCAGCAAATGCCGGCGTGTGCTCATAGACTAACTGGCACATGCTGCTCGCGACCCAAGTCGGACGTTGCAATCTGCCGCCTTGCCTAGGCATGGTCGTGGAATGGCCGCCCAGTCACAGACTCTCGTTGCAACCAGCGTCATCTACTACAGCCCTCTGGATGAGAGCGCGTTCTTCGAGTGGCTGGATCGGATTGACTGCGTCGCCCGCTACGATGGGCTCGGCTCTGACCTGACAATCACGCTGTCGCGTGCGCCGGACGACGACGAACTCAGAGAGTTCATCGCATTGTTCCATCGGTATGGCGTGGATATGCGCCAACTCGCAGCATTCGGCGAGGGGGTGGATCGCGCCTGGTTTCGCAAGCCGAGCATGTTCTGGCGCGATGCCGTGTTCGGCTGAGGCGACGTCCCTTAACGACCCTCAGCGGACGTTGCCGGTGTCCGCTTCGGACCCGCTGGTCACTTTCTGGCGCTTGGCCAAGGACCGGCAACCGGCACGCCTACTCTTCGTCGCTTCCAGGTGGGCCGCGCTCAAGCATCCTGGACATCAAGGCGATCAGCCGGTCGCGGTCGGCCTCATCCCAGCCGGTGAAATGATCTTCCATTCTTTGCCTGCGCGCCGCGGCCACCCGTGAAAGCATCTCCTCGCCGGCTTTCGTCAGGGCCAGTTGACGGGCGCGCTGGTCGTCCGGATCGCTGGTCCGGGTCAGCAGCCCAAGCTGCTCCAGCTTCACGACCTGGCGGCTGACCGTCGAGTGGTCACGCCCAACCAGGTTGGCCAATTCGGCGACGTTGAAGTCCGGGTTCAGCGCTACCCTCGACAGTAACGGGAAAAGCGCCCGATCCAGCCGCACCCCCGAGGCCGCAAGCAAACTCGCGTCGAGGTCCAGCCGATTGACACGGTCGGAGATGGCGATCAGTGCGCCGTGCAAGCGGTCGGTCCAGTCCATTATGTGCATTATGCATATTGTTGTTGCGCTCCGCCACCCATTCGGTTACGCCCATTTATATGCAAAACCCATACATATAGAGGCGAGTCATGACCCAGGTTTTGGTGGTTGGCGCAGGCGCCACGGGAATGACACTGGCGATCGAACTGCTGCGCCGAGGCGTCGAGGTTCGCATCATCGACGTAGCGACCGACTACTTCACCGGTTCACGCGGCAAGGGAATTCAGCCGCGCTCCCTCGAACTACTCGACATGATGGGGCTGGCCGACGAGGTGACGGCCAGTGGAACGCTCTATCCCTTCATCAAGCTTCACATCGGCCCCATCGGGAAAAAAGCTTGGTCGCTAGGCACGCATGATGTTCCGACCGAGGATCGCCCCTTCCCAAACCTGATCATGCTGGAGCAATGGCGCACCGAGGAGATTCTCAGGGCCAAGGTCGAGGCGCTGGGTGGCCGGATCGAGCTCGGCGCCGGCCTTGAAGCGCTCGTTCAGGACGACAAGCAGGTGAGCGTTACGCTGACCACCGGCGAGCGCGTGACCGCCGACTACGTCGCCGCATGCGACGGGGGACGCAGCAAGACGCGCGGCCTGCTGGGCCTGAAGCTCTACGGCTCCGCCGTCGACGAGAAGACCAGCATCGTTGCGGATATGGAGATCGAAGGGCTCGACCGGAATTTCTGGCACGCCTACCCACTGCGGCGAGGCGGGCTGCATTCGCTGGCGCCCCTGCCCAACGGCGATCTCTTTCAGTTGCAGGCGCCGGAGCAGATCGCCGCCGGCGGCCTCGAAAAGGGGGTCGCGCGCCTTACCGGCAAGACGGTCCGGCGCGTCGCTTGGCAATCGCGCTATCGCCACCAGGCGCGGATGGTCGATCGCTACGATGTTGGCCGCGTGTTCATTGCGGGCGATGCAGCCCACATCCATCCGCCGTCTGGCGCACAGGGCCTGAACACCGGACTTCAGGACGCCTTCAACCTGGGCTGGAAGCTGGTGTCGGCGATCCGGACGGGCGATGCGTCGATCCTTGAGACCTACGGAGCCGAGCGCCTCCCCGTTGCCGCCACCGTCTTGGACGTGACCCAGCAGCTGCACGTCAGCGTGTCAAAGTCGCGAGGCGACCTGACCAATCAGTTGGGCCTCAGCTACCACGGCGGTCCGCTGGGGCAGGGCGCGGCGGTTGGCGACCTCAGTCCCGGCGACCGCGTCCCGGATCAACGGCTCGCTGACGGTCGCCGCCTTTTCGAGGCCATGCGCCACGGAAACGCGACCCAGATCATGCGGCCCGACCTCAACCACCTGCTCGTGCGGCCGGATGGCTACATTGCCGAGATCACGTCGGCGGAAGTGTCGACTTACCACGGGCACGCCGTCGTGCCGGTCGAAGCGGCGCGCTAGCCGCAGCGGAGCGTGGCAATGTCCGCTTCCCACCCTTCTCGGAAGTTTCCGGCGACCGCTTCGAGGGCGCCAAGCACCACGTCTTCGCGGCGCTGACCGTCCAGTGGGCTGGCGCCTACACTGGCCGGAGCGACCTCCGGTTCGCCCTTGATGAAAAAGGCTGACGCAGTGCGACGGCCCTGAGTTCCGGGTACGCACCAGGCGCCTTCCAGGGCGCCGATGGAAGCGGTGAGAGGCTGTAACCTCTCACCCTCCCCCGCTGCGCGGCGGGCCCCTCCCTCTCTCTTAAGAGAGAGGGGTTCACATCAGAACCGGTACTGCAGGCCCAGGTTAAACTGCCGGCCGGTGTGGGTGTAGACGAAGGTGCTGTCGCGGTCGGAGTCGATGAACTGCCGGTTGAAGCGGTCGAAGATGTTCAGCCCTTCCAGCGACAGCTTCAGGCGGTCGTTGATCTGGTACGAGGCGGCCATGTCGAAGGTCAGGTTGGCGTCGTAGCCCTCGACGTCCTGCAGCGGGTTGTTGGCCGGCAGGGCGACGATCGACTTGTCGCGGTACGAGGCCGAGACGCGGGCGCTGAACTTGGCGTCCTCGTAGTAGAGCGTGGCGTTGTAGGCGTTCTTCGACAGGCCCACGAGGTCGTTGGTGGTTACCCCGCCGGCGGCCAGGAAGTAGTCGATCTGGGAGTCGACATAGGTGTAGTTCACCAGCGCGCCGGTGTGGCGCAGGAAGCCCGGCAGGAAGGTGAAGGTCTGCTGGTAGTTGATCTCGAAACCCTTCAGCGGGCCGCCGGGGGTGTTGACCGGGCGGGTGACCGTGATCGGGGTGTTGTCGGGATCCACGCCCGAGGTTCCGATCAGCGACAGCGGCAGGCCGGTCTCGCGGAAGGTCATCTGCTGGGACTGGTTCTGCACATAGGTGGCGATGTCCTTGTAGAACACGCCCACGCCCAGCACCGAGCCCGGGGCGAAGTACCATTCGGCGCCCAGGTCCACCGTCGTGGCGCGGATCGGGTCGAGCTCGGGATTGCCCGAGGCGATCGACGGCGTGCCGGTCAGGTTCAGGCTGCCGCCCGGGGTCAGGAAGCCGAGGTCAGGCCGCGACACCACCTTGGCGGCCGAGAAGCGCACCACCAGGTCGTCGCGCAGGTCGACGGCGAAGTTCAGCGACGGCAGCACGTCGTGATAGCTGTGCTCGGCGGTCACCTGCTGGGGCGTGGCCCCGATCTGGTAGCCGCGCGACGCAAGGTCGGTCTGGGCGATGCGGAAGCCGACGTCGCCGCGCACGGGCAGGCCGCCGATCTCGGTGCGCAGGTCGGCCTGCAGATAGGCCGAGGTGACCTTCTCCTCCACCCGGCGGATGCCGCCGTAGTTGGGGATCAGGGCGTACATGCCGCTGTCGCTGTAGAGGTTCTGGCTGTCGACGAACTTGTCGTAGTCGATGGTCGCCCAGGACGACGGGAAGACGTCCTTCTTGATGCCGTTGCCGCCGAAGTCGTCGACGACCTTGGTCACCGCCTGCAGCTGGGCCGTGGTCAGGGTCGGCACCAGGAAGTTGTTCGCGCGCTGGCGGGCCGAGGTGTCGAAGGTGAACTCGTGGTGGTGGGCGCCGACCTTGATGGTCAGGTCGTCGTCGACGGCCCAGGCCAGGTTCAGCTCGGCGGTTTTGTAGATGTTGGTGGTGAAGATCTGCGACAGCCGCACCTCGGCGTTGGGCGCGGCGAAGGTATACTGGCTGGCGTCGGCAACATTGAAGCCGTGGGTGATCTTGGGCTGGTCGCGATCGTCGCGGAAGTCGATGGTCATGCTCGTGTTGGGACGCTGGAACATGATCGTCGTGGTGATCGGCTGGTCGTAGTCCGACTTCGAATAGCCGACGAGGCCCGAGATGGTGATGCTGTCGGTCAGCTCGTGCTTGCCGTTGAAGGTATACTGCTGGAAGACGTTCTTGAACTCGTCGTGCTGGGTGTCGGAGCGCACGTCCACGCCGTCGAAGCGGGCGTAGTCGACGTCGTAGACCTTCTGGCCGAAGTTGACGCCGGCGGTGTGGCTGGTTCCGGCCTCGCGCAGGATCAGTTCGCGGATGGCCGTCTGCGGCTTGCCGTTCTGGCTGATGGCCCGGGCGAACGAGAAGCCCTCCAGCCAGTTCTCCTCGCGCACCACGTCATAGTTCGAATAGAGGGCGTCGAAGCCGAACGAGGTGCGCTCGCTGGGCTTCCATTGCAGGGCCAGGGTGGCGCCGGTGCGCTCCTGGTCGTGGTGGAAGCGGCCGTAGCGCGGCAGGCGCGGGAAGAACACCGTCGAGCGGTTGCCCAGGTCGAAGAGGGTGTCGTTGGCGGCCGGGCGCGGCACGCCGGTGGCGCAGTTGGCCGCATCGGTGCCGTTGGCGGCGTTGAAGGCGGGGTTCGGGACCGGGCGGCCGACGGGCGTGCAGAAGCCGCCGTCGACCGTGGCCGGGTTCCAGCCGCCCGAGCCCCACTGGTCCTCGAGGAACTCGCGCTTGCTCCAGGCCAGCGAGGCCTGGGCGCCGAACTGGCCCCAGGCGGTGTCCCAGCGGTCGCCGAGCACGGCCGAGAGCTTCTTGTCGTTCTTCTTCGACAGGTCGTTGTAGCCCAGCGAGCCGCCGACCACGAAGGTGCGGCCCTTCTGGTCGAGCGGCTTGGCGATGTCGAGGTCGACCGTGGCGCCCAGCGAACCCTCGATCACCTCGGCCTGGGCGGTCTTGCGCACGGCGATGCCGCTGAACAGCTCCGAGGCGAAGGTGTTGAAATCGAAGCCCCGGCCCAGGTTCGCGCCGCGGTCGCTGGTGGTGGCGCCGCTGGTCGACTGGGCTTCCATGCCGTTGATGCGCACGCGGGTGAAGTTCGGCGGCAGGCCGCGCACGGTGATGGTGCGGCCCTCGCCGGCCACGCGGGTGATCGACACGCCCGGCACGCGCTGGATCGACTCGGCGAGGTTGGCGTCGGGGAAGTCGGCGATGTCCTCGGCCTTGATGGCGTCGACCACGCCCGAGGACTGGCGCTTGACGTTCAGGGCGCTCTTCAGACTTTCGCGGAAGCCGGTGACGATCACCTCTTCCACCGCATTCTCGGTGGTCTCGCCAGCGGGCGGAGAGGTTGTCTGGGCGCCGGCCGCGCCGGCCGCCAGGGCCGCCGACATAAGGACGGCCAAGGAACAGCCCGTCCGCAGACGCGAACCATACGAGGACGACGACGACATAGGTCCCTCCTGACGGCGGCGTCTCCATGGACCCGCCCTTATGTTTCCAACCCAAGCGCCGGTTTGCCCGGTCTGCTTATGTGTTTCGCGAGATAATCCCACATAGTGGATTGCACTCTCGCAATATAACGACACTAGTCGGACACATGACGAACACGCAAGGGGCTGTGTTGCGGGAACGGCCACGAGAGGCCGGTGAAACCTCGACCTGGGACGACCTCGCCGATTGACGGCCCGGCATACGGGCCACACATAGCCGGGACGTATCCGGAGACCCTTTCGATGTTCCCCGCTATCGGCCTGTCGCTGATCTTCTCGATCGCCCTCTGCGTTCACGTCGTGCGCACGGGCCAGGCGATGTATTGGCTGCTGATTATCCTGATGTTCCAGCCTCTGGGCGGGATCGTCTACCTGCTGGCCATCATCGCGCCGGAGTTCATGGGCGGGTCCAAGGCCCAGCAGATGAAGGCCGCCGCCCGCCAGGCGCTGGACCCGCAGCGGGAATATCGCGAAGCCAGCCGCGACGCCGAGGACGCGCCGACCGTCACCAACCTCTCGCGCCTTGCGGCCGCCGCCAGCGGCCTTGGCAAGCACGAGGAGGCCGAGCGGATCTACGCCCAGGCCCTGCAGGGCCACTATGCCGACGACCCGGCCCTGATGCTGGCCCGCGCCAACAGCCTGATCGAGCTTGGCCGCGCGGCCGAGGCCCTGCCGCTGCTGGAGGCGCTGGGGCAGCAGGGCGAGAAGAGCCGCACCCCGCAGACCGCCCTGGCCCTGGGCCGCGCCCAGGCGGCGCTGGGCCGCAACGACGAGGCCGACGTCTCGCTGCGCTGGGCCGCCGCCCACATGCCCGGCTTCGAGGGCATGGCCCGCTATGCGGTGTTCCTGGGCGAGACCGGCCGCAAGGCCGAGGCCCGCGAAGCCCTGGCCGAACTCGACAAGCGGCTCTCTAAGACCCACCCGCGCTTCCGGCGCGAGGCTCGCCCGTGGCGGGATATGGCGGCCGCGGCGGCGGGGTGAGCTTCAGGAACCTCCCCCTGTGGGGGAGGCGATCGCGCAGCGATCGGTGGGGGGAGGGCGCGAACTTTCAGCGCTTCGAAAGCTGAAAACGTCCCCCCTCCGGCCCTCCGGGCCACCTCCCCCAGAGGGGGAGGATCTATTGGCGCCGACGCTCTTTGAAAATGCTCCCCCTCTGGGGGAGCTGTCGCGCAGCGACTGAGGGGGCCGCGTAGCGGCTCACTTCACCCTATCGATCAGCGCCATCGCCCCGTGCGGGGCGTTCACCTTACCCTCGTGGATGATGAAGGCGAACACGTCGCGCTTGTCGGCGACGGGGGCCGAAGCCTTGTCGATGCGCGGCAGGTCGGCCGGGGCGCCGCCGGCGGCCCAGGTCTTCAGGCGGTCGGCCCAGGCGTCGAGCTCCGGCTCGGGATAGGCGGTGGCGACCGCGTCCGATCCCGTCTGCAGGCGGGCATAGACGAAGTCGGCGGCCTCGTCGGCGAACTCCGGATAGTCGAAGTGCTTGGCGTAGACGCCGGCCACGCCGTGCTCCCTCAGGAGCGCCGGGAAGGCCGGGGTCATGAAGGTGTCGTTGCGCACCTCGACGGCGTGGCGCAGGCGGATGCCGTCCTTCTCCTTGGGCAGCAGGGCGAGGAACGCGCCGAAATCGGCCTCGTCGAACTTCTTGGTCGGCATGAACTGCCAGAGGATGGGGCCGAGCTTGTCGCCCAGCTCCGTCAGGCCCTGGTCGAGGAACTTGCCCACCGACTCACCGCCTTCGGCCAGCACCTTGCGGTTGGTGGTGAAGCGCGAGGCCTTCACCGCGAACACGAAGCCGTCGGGCGTCTCGTCACGCCACTTGCGCCAGCTGTCGGGCTTGAAGCTGGAATAGTAGGTGCCGTTGATCTCGATCGCCGTCAGCTGGCGGCTGGCATAGGCCAGCTCCTCCTTCTGCTTCAGGTCGGACGGATAGAAATGGCCGCGCCAGGGCTCGAAGGTCCAGCCGCCGATGCCGATGCGAATGTCGCCGCTCATGCGCGTTCCCTTCTTGTTCCGCGCGAACCTAGGCGAGGTCCGGCGATCCGTCGAGGGGGCTTTCGGCGTGGAAGCGAAACAAACGGCTCCTCCCCCGCTTGCGGGGGAGGGGGACCCCGAAGGGGTGGAGGGGGCGAGACCGGGCTCGGAGCGCGCGGTCGCCCCCTCCGTCACGTCGCCGATGGCGCCGCGCCACCTCCCCCGTTTCATGAGGGAGGAGCTATGCGGCCAAAACAAAACCCGCGCCGGTCGCCCGGCGCGGGTTTCGTCTGTTTTCGGGTGCGTGGAACGCGGAGGCGCGACGAGCCGCGCCTCGACGGCGCTCTTAACGCGAAGCCTTCTTCGGCATCGGCAGCAGGCCTTCGCGCTGGGCGCGCTTGCGGGCCAGCTTGCGGGCGCGACGGACGGCTTCGGCCTTTTGACGGGCGCGCTTTTCCGAGGGCTTTTCGTAGTGGACGTGGCGCTTCATCTCGCGGAACGAGCCTTCGCGCTGCATCTTCTTCTTGAGGGCCTTCAGGGCTTGATCGACGTTGTTGTCGCGGACGAAAATCTGGACCAGGGGTGACTCTCCATTCGACGGCCCGACCAATTTCCCAAGTCCCTCTTGAGGGGCCGGGCGGGCGAATAAAAACCTTACGCCCTGGAAGGGGTGCTTCCGGGCGACGAGGGGCGGCAGATAGCAGAGCCAACGCCGCGTGTCCATGCGCGACGAGCGCTAAACACCGGTGTAGACTCGGATTCATGAGCCAGACCGCCGCCGAAGCAACGCAGGATTGGGCCGACAAGGCCGAACAACGGGTTTTGGACGAGGCCCTGCGCCTGTCGCCGCGCCTGGGCTGGAACGCCAGCCTGGTCCGCGCGGCCGCCGCCGCGGCCCAGCTGTCGCCGGGCGAAACCGATCTCCTGCTGCCCCAGGGCCCGCGCGACCTGGCCGCCATCCTGGCCCGCCGCCACGACGCCAAGGCGATGGAATCGCTGGCAAAGCTCGATCCGGCGACCCTGAAGATCCGCCAGAAGATCCGCGAGGGCGTCATCGCCCGCATCGACGCGGCCGCCCACGACAGCGAGGCCGTGCGACGCTGGGCCGCATTCCTGGCCTTCCCGACCAACCTTCCGCTGGCGCTGTCTCTCTTGTGGGAAAGCGCCGACCAGCTGTGGCGCTGGGCCGGCGACGTCGCCACCGACGAAAACCACTATTCCAAGCGCGCCATCCTGTCGGGAATCCTGGTCTCGACCCTGGCGGTCGACCTGGCGTCTGGCCGCGAGTCGGCCCTCAAGCACCTGGACGCCCGCATCGAGGGCGTGATGGCCTTCGAGAAGTGGAAGGCGGGGGTGAAGGCTCCCAACCTGGCGGCGGAGTTCCTGAGCGCCCTGGCGAAGATGCGGTACGCGCGGGGGTGACCCAGATGCTCTCCCTGAAGGGGGAGCTGTCGCGAAGCGACTGAGGGGGAAGTCGCTGACGACTTTCCAACGCCTCGAAAGCTGAAAACGCCCCCCCCCTCCGGCGCTTCGCGCCACCTCCCCCATAGGGGGAGGATTTAAGTCGCGAAGCGACTGAGGGGGTGTTCCTCAGCCCTCCAGCGGCCGCAGGCGGTTGACGTGGCCCATCTTGCGGCCCGGACGCGCCTCGCCCTTGCCGTAGAGGTGGATGCGGGTCTCCGGCTCGGCGGCCAGCTTCTTCCAGGCGTCGACCTCGGGGCCGAGCAGGTTGGTCATCTCGACGCGGGCCAGGGCGGCGGTCGGGCCCAGCGGCCAGCCCGCGACGGCGCGGATGTGCTGCTCGAACTGGTCGACCTCGCAGCCGTCCTGGGTCCAGTGGCCGGTGTTGTGGACGCGCGGAGCAAATTCGTTGACCAGCAGCTTGCCGCTGGCCAGCTCGAACAGTTCCACGCCGATCACGCCCACATAGTCGAGCGCGGTGAGGATCTTGGCGGCGATGGCCTCGGCCTGGTCGCGCTCGGAGGGCGTGGCCTTGGCCGGCGCGATCGTGCGGCGCAGGACGCCGCCCTCGTGGTGGTTGTCCGACAGCGGATAGCAGACGATCTCGCCGTTGCGGCCGCGCGCGGCGATCACCGACAGCTCGCGGCCGAAGTCGGCCGGGGCCTCGAGGATGGCCGGCTGGCGGCCGATCTTCTCGAAGGCGGCGATGGCGTCGCCCGGACGCTGGATCCAGGCCTGGCCCTTGCCGTCATAGCCTTCGCGGCGGGTCTTCAGGAGGCTGGGGGCGCCGATCTTGGCCACGGCGGCGAGCAGGCTCTCCTCGTCGTCGACCGGGGCGAAGGCCACGGTGGGCACGCCGATCTCGGCCAGGAAGGTCTTTTCGACGACGCGATCCTGGGCGGCGGCCAGGGCGGCCGCGCCCGGGGCGACCTCGCAGCCCAGGGCCGTCAGTTCGGCCACGGTGTCGGCCGGCACGTTCTCGAACTCGTAGGTGACGACGTGGCAGGCCTCGGCCAGGCGCTTGAGCGCCCAGCGGTCGTCATAGGCGCCGACGATCTGGCGGGCGGCGACGCGGCCGGCCGGGCTGTTCTCCTCGGGATCGAGGATCACCACGTCGAAGCCGAGGCGCGACGCGGCCTGGGCCAGCATCCGGCCCAGTTGCCCGCCGCCGAGGATCCCGAGAGTGGAGCCGGGGGGCAGAGGAAGAGCCGGAGAGGCGGTCATGGTCTTAGTCCTCGACGCTTTCGGCGACGCTGTCGGTCTGGGCCGCGCGCTGGGCGTCCAGACGGGCGGCGAGCGCGGGATCGGCCAGCGACAGGATCTGGGCGGCCAGCAGGCCGGCGTTCTTGGCCCCGGCCTCGCCGATGGCCAGGGTGGCCACGGGGATGCCGCCGGGCATCTGCACGATCGACAGCAGGGAATCGAGGCCGCTGAGGGCCTTGGACTGCACCGGCACGCCCAGCACCGGCAGCGGGGTCATCGACGCGACCATGCCCGGCAAATGCGCGGCGCCGCCGGCCCCGGCGATGATTACCTGGTAGCCGGCAGCCTTGGCCGAAGTGGCGAACTCGACGAGGCGCTGGGGCGTGCGGTGGGCCGAAACGACCTTGGCCTCGTAGGCCACGCCCAGTTCGTCGAGGGCGTCGGCCGCCTTCTTCATCGTCGGCCAGTCGGAGCGGCTGCCCATGACGATGGCGACAGGCGGCGTGGTCATCGGCGTCTTCCTCGAACGACGAAGGGTACACCAAGGAACCTGGGGCGGCCCCTTGAATCGCGCGCCTTATAGCGGGTCGTCTCCCCGGGCCAAAGCCCGTTCTCGGACGTTCTCGACCGTTGTTCCGCCTGCGACGCCCCGCCTCTCCACCTGCGGCTTATTGGCGCCCGACTACCACCGGCATTGTCATGGTTAATGAGAAAACGCAGATTTCCTTTCCAGCTTGACCAGAAGTGATTCGCCGCACCTCCGATGAAGATCTCAGGCGCCCGCACCGAAACCTTCTCCGCGATCCGCCGCCGGGCGCTCGCCGACGCCGCCGGCGTTTCGGCCGCGCCGCGCGGAACCGTGCCCGTCGACAAGGCCGGGTTCCTGGGCCTGGAGCCCGCCGACCTGACGCCCAAGGTGCAGGCCGCCCTCCAGACCCTGATGTCGGAGGTCGAGGACCTGCGCACCGAGGTCTCGCGCCTGAAGTATCGCCTGAACGAGGCCGAGACCCTGGCCGACATGGACGTGCTGGCCCCGGTGCTGAACCGCCGCGCCTTCCTGCGCGAGGTTCGCCGCGTCTCGGCCTTCGCCCAGCGCTACGGCTCGCCGGCCAGCCTGGTGTTCTTCGACCTCGACAACTTCAAGGCCGTCAACGACCGCTTCGGCCACGCCGCCGGGGACAGCGCGCTGAAGGCCGTGGCCGAGCGCCTGCTGGCCAACGTGCGCGAGAGCGACATCGTCGGCCGCATGGGCGGCGACGAGTTCGCCGTGCTGCTGACCCAGGCCGACAGGGCCACCGCCGAGATGAAGGGCGAAAGCCTGGCCGGCGCCATCCGGGGCGTCCCCGTGCAGTTCGGCGAATGGAGCGCGCCGCTGCACGTCTCGTTCGGCGTGCGTGAAATCGAGACCGGCGCCGAGCCGGAGACCTCGCTGGCCGAGGCCGGCGCGGCGATGCTGGTCAAGAAGCGGGCGCGCGCGGCGGGCTGAGCCTTCGGGACCGAAAACCCAAGCTCAGGGTGAGGTTTTCCACTGAACCGCCCTGCCCTGGTCCTCATCCTGAGCCTGTCGAAGGACGAGGATCACGCACCGCGCCTGGATTTTAGCCCGCGACAATCGGTCTCGCCCTCGCGCCCCACGAGAAACTTCAGCATTAACCGTTGTTAAACGGCGGCCGGGCTCTTGTGGCAGGCGAGCGGAGACGTCCGCGCCAGCCTTCCAGACCCCGGGGATTTCCTGATGACCGAACACGCCGAACCGGCCCTCGAGCTGATCTCGTTCTGCATCGGCGAGCAGGAGTTCTGCATCGACGTGAAGACGGTCCGCGAAATCCGCGGCTGGACCCCGGCGACCCCGATCCCGCATGCGCCGGGCTTCCTCAAGGGCGTCATCAACCTGCGCGGCGCGATCATGCCGGTCATCGACCTGCGCAACCGCCTGGGCCTGGGCGTCACCATCCCCGAGACCCGCCACGTCATCGTCGTCGTCGAGTGCCACGACCGCCTGGCCGGGATCCTGGTCGACGCCGTCTCCGAGACCTTCACCATCACTCGCGACCACCTGCAGCCGGCCCCGGACATGGGCGCCGACGAACTGCGCTTCGTGCAGGCCATCCTGTCGGTCGACACCCGCCTGATTACCTACCTGCGCATGGACGACGTGTTCCCGCCGCAGGTCAGCCAGGCGGCGTAAACTAGATCCTCCCCCCGAAGGGGGAGGTGTCGGCAAAGCCGACGGAGGGGGTAGTGACTGCCCACGCCGTCGGCTTTCTCATTTTCAGCAGGGACTTCCCCCTCCGGCCCTCCGGGCCACCTCCCCCTTCAGGGGGAGGATTTCGCGCGCCCTACGAAATCGCTGCCTGGGCCTTCAGCTTGCCCACCATGTCGGACGACAGATAGCCGTCGGCCGGCAGCTGGCGGCTCTGTTGCCAGGCGCGCAGGGCCTTGCGGGTGCCGGCGCCGATGACGCCGTCGGCCGGACCAGGGTCGAAGCCCAGGCGCGCCAGGGCGATCTGGGCGGCCATGCGGTCGCCCAGCGACAGCGGCTGCTCCACCGGCCAGGACGCGACCAGCGGCCCGCCGCCGCTGAAGCGGTCGGCCAGCAGGCCGATGCCCAAGGCGTAGGAGGTGGAGTTGTTGTATTTGCGGATCGCGAAGTGGTTGGGCAGGGCCAGGAAGGCAGGACCCGCC
Organism: Caulobacter sp. FG7; assembly: GCF_057808875.1. Taxonomy (NCBI): domain Bacteria; kingdom Pseudomonadati; phylum Pseudomonadota; class Alphaproteobacteria; order Caulobacterales; family Caulobacteraceae; genus Caulobacter; species Caulobacter sp. FG7. The sequence goes on along the minus strand of NZ_JBMDIW010000001.1, from coordinate 306,196 downwards.
GCGCCCGCGGGCAGGATCAGCCCGGCCGGCGATGCGGCGTCGGCGGCCGTCCAGGGCAGGCCGTCGGCTCTCTTTACGCCTTTGGCTTCCCACCAGGCGGGCAGCTCGCGCGGGCCCTCGGCCAGGCTGTAGTCGAAGCCGGCCGGCAGGATCACTTCCCTGGCCCAGCCCACGCCCGGCTTCCAGCCGCCCTTGGCCAGCAGGTTGGCGGCCGAGGCCAGGCTGTCGGCGTCGCTGCGCCAGATGTCGCGGCGGCCGTCGCCGTCGAAGTCGACGGCGGTCGACAGGTAGTTGGACGGCAGGAACTGGGTCTGCCCCATGGCGCCCGCCCACGAGCCCTTCAGCTGGTCGCGGGTGTCCTCGCCGGAGGCGATGATCTTCAGGGCGGCGATCAGCTCGCCCTCGGCCCAGCCGCGGCGGCGGCCGTCGGCGGCCAGGCTGGCCATCGAGCGGACCACGTCGAAGTCGCCCTGGATCTTGCCGAAGGCCGATTCCATCGCCCAGACGGCCAGCAGGATGTCGCGCGGCACGCCGTAGCGCTGCTCGACCGCCGGCAGGAACGGCAGGGCGTCGCGCTTGCCGCGGCCGACGGCCACGCGGTCGTCGCTGATCACGCCCTTGATGTAGTCGCCCACCGGCTTGGAGAACTCCGGCTGGCGGCCGTCCAGCGAGATGACGCGCGGATTGGGCGTCAGGCCGTTCAGCTCGCGATCGACCACCGCCTGGGGCACGCCGGCCGCCACGGCCTTGGGCTTGAACTGCTCCAGCCAGGCGTTGAAGGCGGCGACCTGGCCGCCCGTTTCCACCGCCGTGACCGCGGAGGGCGGGGTCGGGGCGGCGGGCGTGGAAGCGACCGGCGGCGGGGCGACCGGGGTCGACGGCGCCAGCGGGGCGTTGACGGTCGTGTCGGCGCAACCGGCCAGCAGCAGAACGAGGAATACGCGTCTATCCATCGGGGCAGGCTACCGGGGTTCGTGCGAAAGCTTCAATCACAAGGACGCCAGGACAAAGTGAGTTCCCGGTTCGCATCGCCTCTCCACAAGCTTTGCTCTAGAAGGCTTCGACATACCGAGGTCGGCGCGAGGGGTTCGACGTGCAACTGCTGAAGGGCCGGATCAACCGCGCCAGCTACTGGGTCATCGTCGGGGTGGCGATCGCCGCCACGCTGGTCTCGGCCCTTGTGTTCATGCGTCCCCTGCCGGCCGCCCTGGTGGTGATGCTGATCGCCGCCATCCCGCGCCTGCACGACCTTGGCCGCACCGGCTGGTGGGCCGGCGGGGTGTTCGTCGCCCTCCTGGCGCTGTTCTTCGGCGGCGGCTTCGTCATTGCGCCCCAGGCCTACCAGAACGCCCTGGGCGTGGCGGTGCTGGTGCTGCCGGTGCTGCTGTCGGTCCTGGGCGGCCTGCCCGGCCAGGCGACCGACAACCGCTTCGGACCGCCCCCGCCCAAGGGGCTGTCGTTCAAGCCGGCGGTCCCGCCCGCGCCCCAGACGGAGGCTTGAGCGCAACACCGCGCGACGGCTGCGCGCAGCGGGGCCTTGGCCGATTGACTCATCGCCCCGTCTTGCCTATACGCACGCCCTCCGAAACATCCGGATGTTCCGGCGAGCTTGATGGCGCGCCCGAACCTCTCCGCTGACAACAGAGACGGTCATGAAGGTTCGCAGCTCGCTGAAGTCGCTGAAGGGTCGCCACCGCGACTGCAAGATGGTGCGTCGCAAGGGCGTCATCTACATCATCAACAAGACCGACCCGCGCTTCAAGGCCAAGCAGGGCTGATGACGCCGCCTGCGTCGCCCAGGGCCCTGCTCTGGGACGTCGGCAACGTCATCGTGCGCTGGAACCCGCGCACGCTCTACGCGAAGATCTTCAAGGAACCGGCCGATCTCGACCGGTTCCTTTCGCATGTCGGGACCCTGGACTGGCATAGCGAAACCGATCGCGGCCTCTCCTTCGGCGAGAACATCGCCCTGCGCGCCGCACAGTTTCCCGAGCACGCCCAGCATCTGGCCGCCTGGTGGGATCGCTGGGACGAGATGTTCTCGGGCGTGATCGCCGAGACCGAATCCCTGATCGAGGACCTGGCCGCAGCCGGCGTGCCGCAGTTCGCCCTGACCAACATGTCGAGCGAAAGCTGGCCGGGCGTGCAGGCCATGAGCCCGGCCTTCCGCCATTTCCGCGACGCCGTCGTCTCGGCCGAGGAAAAAGTCATCAAGCCCGATCCGCGCATCTACGAGATCGTCCTCGAACGCACCGGCCTGTCACCCATGGACCTGCTGTTCGTCGACGACAGCGCCGCCAACATCGAGGCCGCGCGGGCGATGGGCTTCCACGTCCACCACTTCACCGACCCGGCGGCGCTGCGTCCGGCGGTCGAGGCGCATGGGCTGCTGGCGCCCGCGATCGCCTGACCCCATCCAGGCTCAGTTGGGCTCGAGCACGATGTAGTTCATCGTTTCCGTGTCGCCCCAGACACTGCAGGTCGACAGGCCCAGAATCTTGACCTTCTTCTTCATCGCATAGGCCGTCATCAGGGCCGAAAGCTTGGCCTGGCCCGCGGGCGTGCTGCCATCGAAAGCCCAACGGCCGGTCATGGTATGGCAGGCGGGAGGCGTCGACCGCGAGGTGTTGCCGGTGAAGAACAGCACGACGCCGCCGTTGAGGACCAGGATTTCGCCGATCGACTCGTAGTTCGACAGGTCGGAAGCCTGGGCGGCCTGGAACGAGCCCGCGCAAAGCGCGGCGGCGCACGCCGCGACGCGGAAGATGGTCTTGAGCATGTATCCCCCGTGGTCACGGGCGGAAAACCCGCCCGGATTACATCCGCACTGGTTGCTGTCGCGGCTGGCGCACGTCAAGCATGCATCGCGCCGTCGCCGATCTTTCCCTCTGAATCGGCTTTCCCTCGGGGCGCGTCCGAACTAGTTTCCGCGGCTCCGGTTTTCAGCCCCTTTTCGCGAGAGATCTCCATGGCCGACGACGCCATCCCGCACGCCGACGTTCTGAACTCCACCGCCCAGGGCCAGCTGAAGTCGATCATCGAGCGCGTCGAGCGCCTCGAAGTCGAAAAGGCCGAGATCATGGAGCAGATCAAGGAAGTCTACCTCGAGGCCAAGGGCAACGGCTTCGACGTCAAGGTGCTCAAGAAGGTGGTCCGCCTGCGCAAGACCGACCGCGCCAAGCGCCAGGAAGAGGACGCCATCCTCGACCTCTACCTCTCGGCCATCGGCGAGATCTGATTTTGAAAAGGCCCTCTCCCCGGAGAGGGCCTTTTTGCTAGGCTGACGTCATGCGCGCCAAGCCGCCCGATCGCAAAGCCCCGGATCCAAGGGCCCAGGCCAGGAAGGCCGCCCTCAGCGCCCTCAAGAAGGCCAGGCGAATGGCCGACAAGGGCGGGATCGAGCTTTCCGACTGGGAGGGCGAGTTCCTGGGCTCGGTGGCCCAGCGCATCGAGACCTATGGAAGAGCCTTCGGAGACCCGGAAAAGGGCGGCGCCGGCCAGGCCCTGTCGGTCAACCAGACCATCAAGCTCAAGGAAATCACCGCCAAGGCCAAGGGCGAGCGCAAGCCGATGAAGCGCGGCAAGGGCTTCACCCGCAAGGGCCGGCCGGAGGTGGTGGAAGAGGCCGAGGACGAGGGCTAGGCGTTTTGACCCCTCTCTCTTCGAGAGAGGGACTCTTAAAACGCCCCGCCCTCGCGCAGGTTTATCCCGTACTCGAGGTAGGCCTTCATCGCGGCCATCATGTGCATCCAGCCGCCGGCGTTGCCGTGCGAGGCCTTCAGGCCCTCGGGCGTGTGGGGCCAGCCGGACTCGCTGATCTTGACCATGGTGTTTGCCGCATCGAGCGCCACGAAGGTCATCACCACCCGGGTGTCGGGGTCGCCGGCGATGGCCGAGCCCCACTCCAGCACGATGCGCTCGGGGGCCGCGACCTCGCGCACCACCACCGGATAGCGCTCCTCGAACTCGGGGAACTGCCACAGCACGGTGGTTCCGGCGACCAGCGGGCCGCTGCCCTCGCGCAGGAAATAGCCGCTGAGCTTCTCAGGGTCGACGACGGCGTCGAACACTTCGGCGGCGGGTTTGCGGATCTTCAGCTGCACCTCGAAGGCCAGCGGGGTCTGGTCGGATCTGGCGTCGCTGGACATGGCGGTCCTCCCTTGGCGAACGCCGGCATGTAAGGTTATAATTCTATAACATGTCAAGCGCCGCCCAAGACGACCTGCTGTTCAAGGCCCTGGCCGACTCCCGGCGGCGGCAGATGCTGGACCTGATGAAGGCCGCCCCGCGAACGACGGGAGACCTGTGCGAGCACTTCGCCGGAACGCTGGACCGTTGCACCGTCATGCAGCACCTGGGCGTGCTGGAGCGGGCCGGGCTGATCGTCGTGCGGCGCGAGGGCCGGGTGCGCTGGAACCACCTGGACGCCGGCCCCTTCCAGGACATCCACGACCGCTGGATCGGCCCCTACGCCCTGGCCGCCGCCGACCTGCTCAACCGCCTGAAGCACGACCTGGAAGGCGCGTGATTGTCGAACGCCGTTCGCCGGTCTAGCCTCGCCGCCAAGGACGGGGAGGAACCGCTCATGGCCATCCGACACGGCGCGACGCGCCCCGTGCTGCTCGTCATCGCCGCCGCCACCCTGCTGGCCGGCACGCTGGACATCCTGGACGCCTTCACCTTCTGGGGCGTGACCAAGGCCGTGCCGCCCCAGCGGATCCTGCAGTCGATCGCCAGCGGCCTCCTGGGCAAGGCGGCCTTCCAGGGCGGGAGCGCCACGGCGGCCCTGGGTCTCTTCCTGCACTACTTCATCATGTCGGTGATGGCGGCGCTCTACGTGCTGGCCGCGCGGCGCCTGCCGGTGCTGGTCCGCCGGCCGCTGCTGATGGGCCTGGCCTACGGCGCGGCGACCTACGTCGTCATGAACTATGTCGTGCTGCCGCTCAGCCAGGTGGGTCCGGCGGCCGCCTTCGCCTGGCCGCGCTTTGTTAACAACCTGGGAGCGCATCTTGTGCTGGTGGGCGTGCCGATCGCCCTGGTCGCCCGCTGGGGCCAAGGCCAGGCAGGACAAGGAACTCCCGCCGCCGAACCGGGCGCAATCTGACCGAGCATCTGTGCCGAAAGACACGAAAACAGTCTTTATTTCTTACCAAATACCGACGTTCTCGGACTGCGGTTAATCTCGCATTAAGAATGCTGCGACAAACTGCCGCCAGCGTAAATCATTACAATCATTGAACTAAGTGAGCGGAGCGGCCGAAAGGCGGCGTCGGAGGGGTCGGTGCGTGGAGGCCGGCCTGGCGACCCGTTCACGGGAACGAGGCGATGGCCAACACCTACGAATTCCTTCTGCGCCGGAAAGCCGACCTGGAAGTGCGCATGATCGAGGCCCAGCGCCGCGCGCAGGAGCCTTTCGAAGGCGAGCTGAAGGCGATCGGCGTGGCCCTGGGGGCGCTGGAGCGCGCCGGCCTGGCCGCGCCTGGCGAACCCGCCAGCTTCGCGGCCCCGGCCCGCCGCGGCCGCAAGCCGCGCGCCGCCCGCGACATGATCCTGATGGTGCTGGGCCGCGAGGGCGCGGTGATGACCGTCCCCGAGATCGTCCGCCAGCTGGAGCGCCGCTGGAACCGCGCCCTGCCGCTGGCAGCCGTGCTGCTGGAACTGCAGGCCCTGGAGACCGACCATCGCGTCCGCCGCGACGGCGCCGGCTGGACCGCCGTGGACGAGGAAGAGGCGGCCTGAGGCCGCGCCCTTACGAGGCTTCCTTGACGTCGACGTCGATGCCCTGCTCGCGGACCTTGCGATAGAGGGTCGAGCGGCCGATGCCGAGGCGCCGTGCGACCTCGCTCATGTGGCCGGCATAGACCTCGATGGCGTGCTGGATGAGGTCGCGCTCGATCTCCTCCAGGGTCCGCAGGTGGCCGTGGCCGTCGAGGATGCGCACCGGCGCCTCGCCCAGCGCGCCGGTCTCGGCGTGGGCGGCGGCGGCTTGGATCATCACCGGCAGCGGCTCGATCGGCGACGGCTCCAGCGGCGGGGCCACGACGCCCGAGATGGCCGGGAAGTCGTAGGGCTGCAGGTAGGGCGCGTCGGCCAGCACGATGGCGCGGTAGACCGCGTTCTCCAGCTGGCGCACGTTGCCGGGCCAGTCGAAGGCGCAGAGGATCTGCAGGGTCTCGGGCGAGGCCCCGACCACGCGCTTGCCTTCCTCGACGTTGAAGCGGCGCACGAAGGCCTCGACCAGGGCCGGGATGTCCTCGCGGCGTTCGCGCAAGCTGGGCGCCTCCACCGGGAAGACGTTCAGGCGGTAATAGAGATCCTCGCGGAACAGGCCTTGGGCGACCGCGGCCGACAGGTCGCGATTGGTGGCCGAGACGATGCGCACGTCGACCTTGACCGAGCGCTTGGAGCCGATCGGGTCGATCTCGCCCTCCTGCAGGGCGCGCAGCAACTTGACCTGGACGTCCAGCGGCAGCTCGCCCACCTCGTCGAGGAACAGGGTGCCGCCGTCGGCTTCCTTGAACTTGCCCGAGTGCTTGTCGGACGCGCCGGTGAAGCTGCCCTTCTCGTGGCCGAACAGGATCGACTCGACGAGGTTCTCGGGGATGGCGCCGCAGTTGACGGCCACGAACGGCTTGCCGGCGCGATCCGACGAGCCGTGCACGGCGCGGGCGATCAGCTCCTTGCCGACGCCGCTCTCGCCGGTGATCAGCACGGGAATCGCGCTCTTGGCGGCGCGCTCGCCGATGCGCTTGACCATGGTCATGGCCGGCGAGGTTCCGATCAGGTCGGAGAAGGTGGTGCGGCCCGCGACGCGCTTGTTGAGGCGATCGACCTCGCCCTTGAGGTCGCCCATCGACAGGGCGTTGCGGATCGACACGGTGATCCGTTCGGGGCTGGCGGGCTTGATGAAGAAGTCGGTGGCGCCGGCCTGCATGGCTTTCACCACGGTGTCGACGCCGCCGCTGGCGGTCAGCACGATCACCGGCTGGGCGTAGCCGCGCGCGCGCATCTCCTTCAGCGCCTCCTGGCCGGGCAGGCCGGGCATGACGAGATCCAGCAGGATCACGTCGGCCGGCGCGCCGGCGGCCAGGTGCGCCATGGCCGCGTCGCCGTTCTCGGCGTGGCAGACCGCGAAACCTTCGCGCTCCAGCACCGCCTGGATCAGTCGACGTTGGGTCGGATCGTCGTCGACGACGAGCACCGTCTTGGTCATTGAAGGCCATCCACCAGAACCGGCCGCGCCCACGTGGAGAGCGACTCTTGTTGGTTCAGAGTGATACAGGCAGGGGGTAAACACCGGCTTTCGGAGAGGTGTCGCAGACCTTAACAGTGAGCCTTAACAACGGTTTACGCTGTTGGCCGGATTGGGCTGGATAGGATGCCTTTTCCCTGCCCCCGCTCGCGGCAAGACTGTTCCCAGACACTGGCAAAGGTCCAGAAGCCGCCCAAAGAAGCCCTCTCTCGTGGAGAGAGGGAGGGGCCCGCGCCGCAGGCGTGGGAGGGTGAGTGGGTAGGCGAAGCCTCTGGACGATCCTGGCGCCGTTGGGGGTGAAGTGCCGGCACGCCGGCTGAAGGTGTAACCACTCACCCTCCCATGCTTCGCATGGGCCCCTCCCTCTCTCTAAGAGAGAGGGTCAAAAGGATCGCCCCGGACGTCGGCTGACGTCCGGGGCGATGGGTCTTCTCAGTAAGGCAGTTCCGGCGCCGTCTGGGCCGGCGGAGTTCCAGCCGGCGGCGGGGCGGCGCCCGGATCCGCGGCGGGGGTCTCGCCGCCGCCCAGGATGTCGCCGATCGGGTCCTCGACCGGCGCGGGAACCTCGGCGACGCCGCCGGGAATCGGGGTGGCCTTCAGGCGCGGCAGGGCCGAGCTCATGAACACCTTCCAGATCTCGGCCGGCGGGCCGCCGCCGCTGACGCGCTTCATGGCGGTGTTGTCGTCCTTGCCGGTCCACACCGCGGCGACGAAGCCGCCGGTGTAGCCGACGAACCAGGCGTCCTTGTAGTCGCTGGTGGTGCCGGTCTTGCCGGCGATGTCGTAGCCGGCGACCTTGGCGCGGCCGCCAGTGCCGCCGTTCACCACCTGGCGCATCATCTGGTTCATGTATTGCAGCGACGGCGAGCCGATCACCGACGGGCGCGGCTGCTTGTCGACGCTGTGGTCGTAGAGCACCTTGCCAGAGGCGGTGCGGATGCGCTCGATGCCGTAGCCCTTGGCCAGGAAGCCGCCGTTGGCGAACGGGGCGTAGGCCTGGGCCATTTCCAGCGGGCTGACCTCGACGGCGCCCAGGGCCATCGACGGATCCAGCTGGATCTTGCTGGTGATGCCGAGGCGCCGGGCGGTGGCGGCGACGTTGCTGGTGCCGACCTCGTTGGCCAGGCGCGCGGCGACCGTGTTGATCGACTGGGCGAGCGCCGTCTGCAGGGTCATGGGACCCAGGAAGGTGTTGGTGTAGTTGCGCGGCTCCCAGTTGCCGATCTTCACCGGCTCGTCGACCACCATGACGCTGGGATTGCGGCCCTGGTCCATGGCGGTGAGATAGACGAACGGCTTGAAGGCCGAGCCGGCCTGGCGGCGGGCGCTGGTGGCGCGGTCGAACTGGCTCTGGCCGTAGTCCTCGCCGCCGACATAGGCGCGGATGCGGCCTTCGCCGTCGATGGCCACCAGGGCGGCCTGCTGGACGCCCTGCTTCAGATGGCCCTCGACGCCCAGTTGCACGGCGCGCTCGGCCGCCACCTGGATCGGCAGGTCCAGCGTGGTCTCGACCACCAGGTCCTCGGTCGGTTCGCCGACCAGCGAGCGCACCTGGGCGTCGACATAGTCGGTGAAATACTGGGCGCGCTGGTTGGCCAGGGTGGCCGACACCTGAACCGGGGTCTTGAAGGCCTCGTCGCGCTGCTCGGGGGTGATGGCCTTCAGGCGCACCATCTCGTCGAGCACGACGGTGGCGCGACGGGCGGCGCGCTCGCTGGCGCTGACCGGCGAGTAGCGGGCCGGGCCCTTCATCATGCCGGCCAGCAGGGCGGCCTCGCCGATGGTCAGGTCTTTCGCGGGCTTGTTGAAGTAGCGCTGCGAGGCGGCCTCGATGCCATAGGCGCCGGCGCCGAAATAGACCCGGTTCATGTAGAGCGCCAGGATCTGCTTCTTGCTGAACTTCAGCTCTAGCCAGACGGCCAGGATCAGCTCCTGGGCCTTGCGCTTGTAGTTCTGGGCCGGGCTGAGGAACAGGTTGCGGGCCAGCTGCTGGGTGATGGTCGAGCCGCCGCGCTGGGGGCCGCCGTCATGGGTGATGTTCCAGATCAGCGAGCGGGCGATGCCCCACGGGTTGAACCCGAAGTGGTGGTAGAACTGGCGGTCCTCGATGGCGACGAAGGCGGCCGGCACGTATTCGGGCAGGGCGTCGATGTCGACCGGCGGCGCGTACTGGCTGCCGCGCACGGCCAGGAGCGCGCCCGAGCGATCCAGGTAGTTGATCGAGGGCTGGCGGGTGACGTCGTAGAGCTTGGAGGTGTCGGGCAGGTCGCGCGCGAACACCGCGAAGAAGGTGACCACGAAGATCAGCCCCCACACGCCCAGGACCGTCGTCCAGTAAAGCAGCGCCTGGAGGGGCGTGCGTTGAGTCTTCGCCGGCTTGTTTCCGCCGAAGGCGCCGTTAGCCATCTGTAACCCTAGGTCTCGTTAGCCCCGCCCGCGTGGCGGTGTCATAGCTCACAGCGACCAAACACGCGATAGAATTGACGAGAGGTGAACGCGGTTTAACCAAGCGGGGGAGAACCCGAGCGGGCGGGTCCCACAACCAGGAACCTCCCCCCGTGGGGGAGGCGATCGCGTCAGCGATCGGCGGGGGGCGTGGGTGCAAAATCGGTCGGGGTTACGGAAGCTGAAAACGTCCCCCCTCCGGCCCTCCGGGCCACCTCCCCCAGAGGGGGAGGATCTAAAGCGCCAGGATGCTCCCCCTCTGGGGGAACCGTCGGCAAAGCCGACTGAGGCGGAGGATCTGAAAAATCCGCTGTTTCCGGCCTTGGCGCGGAGTCTCGCCCCTGCCAAAAGAGCGCCGTGTCCACCGCCCTCGCCTCCCCGCCCTCGCTCGACGCCGCGCGCGATGTCCTGCGCCGCACCTTCGGCCACCAGGATTTCCGCGGCCTGCAGGCGCAGGTGGTCGGCGAGCTGCTGGAAGGCCGCAGCGCCCTGGCGGTGCTGCCGACCGGCGGCGGCAAGAGCCTCTGCTACCAGATCCCCGCCCTAGTCCGCCCGGGCCTGGGGCTGGTGGTCTCGCCGCTGATCGCGCTGATGGCCGACCAGGTGGCGGGCCTGCAGCAGGCCGGCGTCGCCGCCGAACGCCTGGATAGCAACACCCTGCCCGAGGAACGCGCCGAGATCTGGCGGCGCATCGAGGCTGGGCAGCTCGATTTGCTCTACCTGTCGCCCGAAGGCCTGATGCAGGGCTGGATGCTGGAGCGGCTGTCGCGCCTGGATCTGTCGCTGGTCGCCGTCGACGAAGCCCACTGCGTCAGCCAGTGGGGCCACGACTTCCGGCCCGAGTACCGGATGCTGGGCCGCATCGCCGAGGTGTTCCCCAACGTCCCGCGCCTGGCGGTGACGGCCACGGCCGACGCCCGCACCCGCGACGACATCCGCATGGAGCTGCGCCTGCAGGGCGCGGCCGAGTTCGTCGACAGCTTCGCCCGTCCCGAACTGGCGCTCAACGCCGAACGCAAGCGCGGCAAGGGCCACGACCGGGTCATCGAACTGGTCACCGAGCGGCCAGGCCGCGCGGGCGTCGTCTATGCCGGCAGCCGGGACTCGACCGAGAAACTGGCCCAGATGCTGATCGACAACGGCGTGCCGGCCCTGGCCTATCACGCCGGCCTCGACAAGACCGTGCGCGCCCGCCGCCTGGAGCAGTTCCTCGAGGCCGACGAGGCGGTGATGGTGGCGACCATCGCCTTCGGCATGGGGGTCGACAAGCCCGACGTCCGCTTCGTGATCCACGCCGATCCGCCGGCCGCCATTGAGGCCTATTGGCAGGAGATCGGCCGCGCCGGACGTGACGGCCAGCCGGCCGAGGGCATCACCCTCTATAGCAGCGCCGACCTGGCCTGGGCCGGCCGCCGCATCGACGCCCGCGAGGCCCCCGACGAGGTCAAGCAGGTGCAGAGCCGCAAGCTGCGGCAGTTCTACGCCATGCTGGAAGGCATGACCTGCCGCGCCGCCGCCGTCCGCCGCTATTTCGGCGAGGAGGGGGTCGAGCGCTGCGGGACCTGCGACATCTGCGTCTCGCCCCCGACGGGGGTCGACGCCACCCAGGCCGCCCAGAAGGCCCTGTCGGCCGCCCATCGTCTTGGCGGCCGGTTCGGCCGCGGCCGGCTGATCGACCACCTGCTGGGCAAGACCAAGGACGTCTCACAGCAGGAAGCCCAGATGTCGACCTTCGGCATCGGCAAGGAGTTCAGCCCGCAGGGCTGGCGCGACCTGCTCGATACGCTGGTCTTCGAGGGCCTGCTGCGCGAGGACCCCAACGAGGGCCGGCCGCTGATCGGCCTGGGCGACGGCGAGGGCGTGCGCGCCGTCTATCGTGGCGAGCGGCAGGTGTCGCTGCGCCAGGCCCCGGGCGGGGATGGCGGCAAGGGCGCGAGCGGCGGCGGCAAGAGCCTGCGCCGACGCCAGGCCCTGACCGTGCCGCCGGGCGACCAGATGCTGTTCGAGGCCCTGCGCGCCTGGCGCAAGGACCAGGCCTCGGCCCAGCACGTGCCGCCCTACGTGATCTTCCACGACGCCACCCTGGCCGAGATCGCCGCCGCCCGCCCGCTGACCCTGGCGGCGCTGGGCAAGTCCGGCGGCGTGGGCCAGGGCAAGCTCGACCGCTATGGCGAGGCGGTGCTGAAGGTCGTGCGCGACAACTGAGCCGCCACGCGGGTTCTTTTGCGCCGATACGCGCAAAACGCGTGTGATCGCCTCTTGCCCGAACCAAACCGGCTCGCCAGGTGTTAGTCTCCAGACGCCTCGGGGCGCGCCTTGCGCGGGGCCCCGACACCAAGTCCTTTCACACCGGGAGACGCCGATGACCGACGCCACCATCAAGACCGACCTCGCCGGCGGCGCCAGCACCGTCAAGGCCAGCGCCAGGAAGACCGCCGCCAAGGCCACCGAGGCCGTCAAGAAGGCCGCGACCACCGTCGCCGAGACCGCCGTCGAAAAGACCCAGGTCGCCCGCGAGTACGTGCACGAGAAGACCGACGCCGCCGTCGCCTGGTCCAAGCCCAAGGCCGAGGCCGCCCACAAGGCCGCCGAGGAGCATCCGCTGGCCCTGGCCCTGGGCACCTTCGTGGCCGGCGCGGTGTTCGGATTCCTGCTGGCCCGCAACTTCGACCGGTAGTTTGCGCGGGCGCGGACGCCGCGCCCTTCGAGCCCGAAACAGCGAACGCCCGGCGGGACCAACCCGTCGGGCGTTTTCTTTTGGGCGCTGGGGGAGGTGGCGCGCTGCGGATACGCGGCGTGACGGAGGGGGCGACGGCCCGCACTGAGCCCAGTCTCCCTCCACCACTTCGTGGTCCCCCTCCCCCGCACGCGGGGGAGGAAACAAAAGAAAAGGGCGGCGCCGTCGCCGGCGCCGCCCTCCCTAGTTCAGGTCTTCGCCTTCGGTCAGAAGGGCGACTGGATCGAGAGCCTGACGCCCTGACTGTCGCTGTCCTTCGTGACCATGTTGTCGAAGTCCAGGCCGAACCGGATGCCGTTCTTGATGGTCAGGTCGGCCCCGAGCTCCAGCCGCAGCTGGTCGCGGTCGATCGGATCCACCGTCAGGCGATAGGTCGGCCCGCCCACCCAGTCGGTGTAGTTGAGCAGGGCGTCGTTGGCCTTCTCGAAGTCGTGCGAATACTCGACCCGGAAGCGCGGAGCCAGCAGGCCGGCCGCCGTCTTGCGGAGGAACTCGCCACGCAGGCCGAGGGTGCCGGTGAGGCTCTTCACGGTCTGCGCGTGGTAGGTCAGGCCGAAGGGCCCGCCGCCGACTTCCGAGAACTTGTCCAGGTTCGAGCGGCTGAAGGCGACGCGGCCGTAGGGCGACAGCAGGCTGGTCTGCGTCCGTTGCTCCATCCCGAAGGTCAGAGCCGCGAACACCTGGTCGCCGTCACGCTCGCCGTTCACCAGCTCGCCCGTCGAGGTGACGTAGCGGCGGGTGTCGAAGTCGAGCGTGCCGTAGCCGAGGACCCCGTCGATGAAGGTCTTCTCGCCCGTCTTCAGGCTGGCGTAGAGGCCGGCGCTGTAGCTTTCGGCCTTGCTCTTGGTGCCCGACTTGCCGACCCGGCTGGAGTCGCGGCCGTAGCCGAGACCCAGGCCGAAGGCGAAGTCTTCGTTCACCCGGTAGTCGATGCCGCCGGTCAGACCGTCGGTGGTGAAGCGGAAGCCGCTTTGCGACCCGACCGCGTCACGCATGCCGAAGTCCGCCGAGCCAGCCGCCCAGACGCCCCAGCGCTTGGGACCGGCCTGGCCGTCTTCGCCGTCGTCCTTCTCGGTGTAGCCGGCCGTGTCGGCAGGCAGCAGCGGGCTGGACGGATCGGCCGCGTCGTTCATGCCGAGGCTGGCGTACTTGCGGAACCGCTCGCGCGCTTCCAGGCCGTCCTCGCGCTCGGTGACGCCGCCGCTGACGCTGACCCCGAACCCGCGACCCGCGCCGCCGCCGTTGTGCAGCTGCTCGAGGCGACGGTTGAAGTTGCTGATCTGGGCGTCGGCGAAGCGGACAGCCGCTGCATCCTGGGCCGCGATCAGACCCTTCACTTCCGGATCCTTCGACGGGTCCGGACGAGCCGTGACGATCACGTTGATCCGGCCGGGGGCCGAAGTCGCGAAGGCGTTGCTCAGGGTGTAGCTCACCACCGCCGTGCCCGCGAAGGCGTTGTCGGGGGTGAAGGTCAGGGTGTAGGCGCCCGACGAGGGGCTGGTGACCACCGAGGCGCCGGCGTTGGCCGGGGCGGTCGAGACCACCGCCGCGCCGGTGAACGGCCCGCCGCTGGCTCCGGCCACCAGATTAACGACCGCCTTCTGGCCGGCGAGGATCTCGACGGTGATCGGCGGCGCCGTCAGGGGCGCGGGGTTGACGGTGACGGTCACAGGAACCGGGTTGGACGCACCGAACGGATTGTTGATCCGGTAGGTGAAGCTGTCCGACGGGCCCTGGAAGCCGACGGCCGGGGTGTAGACGATGGTCTCGCCGTTGACGACGGCCGTGCCCTTGCCCGGAGCGGTGACCACCGTCACGCCCGTGAAGGGGCTGCCGGTGGCGCCTTGGGTGGCGGCCAGGGTCACCGACTGGCCGGCCAGCACGGTGAGCGTCTGGGCCGCCTGGGTCGGGACCGCCAGCGGGTTGACCGTGACGGTGACCGTCGCCGGACCGCCCGTGCCGCCGGGACCGGTGGCCGTGTAGGTGAAGGTGTCCGTGCCGAAGAAGTTCGCGGCGGGGACATAGGTCACTTCGAGGCCCGAGATCGTCGCCGTGCCGTTGGTCGGAGCCGTGGCGATGGCGATGGTCGAGATCGGGCCGGTGTCGTTGGCGGTCACCGGGATGACCACCTGGGCGTTGGCGTTCAGGGTCGCCGCATCGTCGACCACGACCGGAGCCGGGGCGGCGACGGCCACGCTGATCGCGGCCGGCGACGAGGTCCCACCCGGCCCGGAAGCCGCGTAGGTGAAGCTGTCGGGACCGTAGTAGCCCGGGTTCGGGGTGTAGGTGATGGTCACCGTGCCCGAGCCGGACTGCGAGCGCATGCGCGCAGCCCCGCCGTTGACGACGGCCGTGCCGTGTTGCGGCGGATCCACGATCACCACCGAGTCATAGAAGCCGTCGATCAGGTTCGACACGTCGACGGTCGTCGGCGAACCGGCCGGCGTGGTCGTGCTGGTCGGCTCGACCACCGGCGCCGGGGCGCGGTTGACCGTCAGGGTGACGTTGACGCTGGCCGAGAACGGACCCGAACCGCCGGCGGAGTCGGTGGCCCGCACCGTCAGCGGGAAGGTCCCCTCCTCCATCGGCGCGCCCGAGAGCGCGCCGGTCGAGGCGTTCAGCGTGACACCGGTCGGCAGGGCGCCGGCGGTGACCGTGTAGGTGTAGGGCGGCACGCCGCCGACGGCCTGGAAGGTCTGGCTGTAGGCGACGCCGTAGTCGGCGGCCGGCAGCGAGTTCGGGCCCAGGGTGAGGGTCGGGGCGACCACCACCAGGCTGTAGGCGACGGCCGGGCCCGGATAGGGACCGGGCGAGGCCGAGCCGTCGCTGGGCGTGACGGAGAAGTTATAGGTCCCCACCGTGGTCGCCTGGCCCGACAGCACGCCCGAGGCGCTCAGGGTCAGGCCGGGCGGCAGAGCGCCGGCGGTGACCGCGAAGCTGGGAGGCGTGGCGCCGCCCGTGGCCGTGAAGGTCTGGCTGTAGGCGACATAGGCCGTCGCAGTCGGCAGCGAGCCGGCGGCGGGACTGGTGATGGTCACCAGCGGGGCCAGGATGTTGATCGGGAAGGTGGCCGAGCCCGTGGCGCCGTAGGCGTCGGTGGCGCTGATCACCGCGTTGAACGTCCCCGCCGCGGTCGGAGTCCCCGAGAGGACGCCGGTCGTGGCGTTGATCACCAGGCCCGGAGGCAGGGCGCTCCCCGCGAAGGTGTAGGGCGCCGTACCGGTCGAGGCCGTGAAGGTCACGCCGGGATAGGCGACCGCGACGATGCCGTCCACCGGCGTGCCGGCGACCACCAGGGTCGGGGCGGTGACGGTGATCGTGACCGTGGCCGGAGCCGAGGCCCCGCCCGCGTTCGAGGCGGTGTAGGTGAAGGTGTCCGTACCCGAGAAGCCGGCCGTCGGCGTGTAGTCGAAGGCCATGCCGTTGACCGTCGCGGTCCCGTGAGCCGGGACGGCGGCCACGGCCACCGAGGTCGCCGGGACGCCGCTCAGCGACGGGGTGACCACGTTGTTGCTGCTGTTGGCGGCCACGGTCAGGGAGACCGCGCCCGGGGTCGGCGGAGCCGGCACGTTCACCGCCAGCGTATAGGGCTGGTCGAAGAAGTGCGTGGCGCCGGTGGTGGAGTCCTGGGCCCGGACGGAGAAGCTGAACGAGCCCACGGCCGTCGGCGTGCCCGCAAGCTCGCCGGTGGTCGGGTTCAGCGACAGGCCGGCCGGTGCGGAACCGACCACCGTATAGGTGTACGGCGCCGTACCGCCGCTGGCGGTGATCGTCTGGCTATAGGCGCTGTGCTGCGTGGCAGCCGGCAGGCTGGTCGGGTTCACCACCAGGACCGGAGCCCCGACGGTGACGCCGAAGGCCTGCGGCGCGCTGAAGAACGGCGCGGCGGTCCCCGTGGTGGAGTCCTTGGCGCGGATCGAGAAGTTGAAAGCGCCCGAAGCCGTCGGCGTACCGCTGATCTGGCCGTTGGCGGCCAGGGTCAGGCCGGTCGGCAGAGACCCCGGAGCCGTCGTCAGTTCGTAGGCGTAGGGAGCCACGCCGCCGCTGGCGGAGAGGGTGGCCGTGTAGGGCGCACCGGCCGTCATGGCGGGCAGGCTGGTCGTGGTCACGGTCAGGCTCGGCGGCGCGATCGTGATCGTGAAGGCCGCGCTGCCCAGGAAGGAGCCGCCTGCCGTCGAGTCGGTGGCCGAGATGGTGACGTTGAAGGTCCCCGCTTCCGTCGGCGTGCCCGAGAGCGTGCCGGTGGGCGACAGGGTCAGGCCGGCGGGCAGGTTGCCCGAGTCGGCGAAGGTGTAGGGCGCGGTGCCGCCGCTGGCGGTCAGCGTGTGGCTGCCGTAGGCGACGCCCGACTGGCCGTTGGGCAGCGAGCCCGCGACCGTGATCACCGGCGCGCCGATGACCAGGGTGTAGGTGCGCTGGCCGGTGTACGGACCAGCGCCCGTGCTCGAGTCCTGAGCCGTGATGGTGAAGGTGTAGGTGCCCACGGCGGTGGCCGTGCCCGTCAGGCTGTCGCCCGACAGGGTGACGCCCGGAGGCAGGCCCGTGCCGACCGAGTAGGTGTAGGGGCCCACGCCGTCGGCCGCGGTGAACTGGGTGTTCACCGCCACGCCGGCCGCGACCGGCGTGAGGGTCGGGTTGGTCGGCGAGACGACGATCGCCGGCGCATCGACGATCAGCGTGTAGCTCTGCGTGCCGGTGAACGGCGCGCCGGCGCCCGTCGAACTGTCGGTGGCGGTGACGTTGAAGTTGAAGTTGCCGCCCGCCGTCGGCGTACCCGAGACGACGCCGCTGGTGGCGTTGATCGTCAGGCCGGCCGGCAGGCCGGTCGCCGAGTAGCTCAGCGGCGCGGTGCCGCCCGTGCCCGTGATCGGCGCGCCGCTTGCGCTGTAGGCTTGAGCGATCGTGGCGTTGGGCAGCGTGGTCGACGACAGGGTGATCGTCGGCGGGTTGATGACCAGGGTGTATGACTGGGTGGCCGAATAGGTGCCGCCTGTGGTCGCGTCCGTGACCCGGATCGTGATCGGGAACGAACCCGCCTGCGTCGACGTGCCGGAGATCCGGCCGTTGGCGGGGTTCAGGGTGATGCCGAGCGGCAGCGTGCCGGTATCGACAGAGAAGGTGTAGGGCGTGTTGCCGCCGGTGGCGACGACGTCGTCGCTGTAGGCGACGCCGACCGTACCAGAGACCAGCGACGTGGTCGTCACGTTGATCGCGGGCGCGGCCACCGTGATGCTGTAGGCGGCCGAGCCGGCATAGGCGTTGCCGCTGCTGTCGGTGCCCGTGATCGTGAAGTTGTAGGTGCCCGTGGCCGTCGGCGTACCCGAGATCGAGTTGCCGACCAGCGAGGTCCCAGGCGGCGTGGAGCCGGCCGTCACACCGAAGGTGATCGGCGCATAGCCGCCCGTGCTGGTGATGGTCTGGCTGTACGAGACGCCCGCCTGGCCGCCCGGCAGGGCGCCCGAGGCCGGCGACAGGGTGATGGTCGGCGCGGCGATGTTCAGCGTGGCCGAGGCCGTGCTGGTGTAGCTGCCGTTACCGCCCGAGCTGTCGGTGACCGTGACCACGACCGTGGTGTTGGCCGCCGTGGTCGGAGTGCCGGTGATGACGCCCGAGCTGCTCATCGTCAGGCCGGCGGGCAGGCCCGTGGCCGAGAAGTTGTTATAGGGCGGGTTGCCGCCGCTGATGGTCACGGCCAGGCCGCCGCTGTTGTAGACGGCGCCGACCGTGCCGGTGGCGGCCGGCAGGGTGACCGAGAACACCGGGTCGTCCACGGTCACGAAGACCTGGCCGACGTTAGACGTGCCGCCGGCGTTGGTGGCGACCCAGTTGAAGGTGTCGGTGCCGCGGAAGCCGACCGGCGGGGTGTAGCTCATCAGGCCGGCGCTATCGACGCTGACCGTCGCGCCATAGGACGAGGCGCCGACCTGGTAGCCGGTCGGGCTTTCGGTGGCGTGCGAGGCCGCGCTGAACGTCGTCGCCGTGGCCGAACCGGCGTTGTAGGTCAGGCCGTTGATCGAGAAGGACGAGACCACCGGGGCCGGCGGCAGGCTGACCGTCAGGGTCGCCGTGGTGTTGGCGTTGTAGGGACCAGCGCCCAGCGAGCTGTCGCTGACGTTGACGGTGACGGTGAAGACGCCGTTGACCGCCGGCGTGCCGCTGATGACGCCGCCAGAGTAGGTCAGGCCCGTGGGCAGGCCGTTGATGCTGTTGACGGTGTAGGTCGCCCGGCCGCCCGAGAAGGTCACGGGGTTGGCGCCGGCGTTGTAGACCCGTTCGACCGTGGCCGTGGGCGACGGCAGGGTCACCGTGATCGTCGGATTGCCGATCGTGACGGTGACCGTGGCCGGCGCCGAGGTGCCGCCGAGGTTGGTCGCCGTGTAGGTGAAGCTGTCGTTGGCGTTACGGAAGCCGACAGGCGGCGTATAGGTGGCGATGCCGCTGCTGTTGACGCTGACGCTGCCGCCCTGGGCCGTGGTGGCCGAACCGACCGCGTAGTTGGTCGGCGTGCCGCCTCCGGTAATATAGAGTGACAGGTCGATGTTGGTCGAAAGGTTCGCGCCGTCGTTATAGGCGACGATCGAGCCGTAGGTCTGCGAGCTGGCGACCGGCGGCGCGACATAGGTGAACTGGTCGGACGCGCTGGTGGCGCTGGTCCCGCCCACCGTGGTCACCCGAACGTCGTAGGTGCCCGCCGAATTGACCGGCGACGTCGCCGTGATCTGGGTGTTGCTGTTGATGGTGTAGGTGGCGCTCGCCGCGCCGAACTGCACGGCGCCCGTTCCCGCCGCGGCCGCGAAGCCCGTGCCGGTGATGGTCACCGTCGTGCCGCCCGAGGTCGGACCCGCGGTCGGCGAGATCGAGGTCACCGTCGGCGCGTTCACATAGGTGAACTGATCAGACACGCTGGTGGCGCTGGTGCCGCCAGGCGTGATCACGGTGATGTCGTAGGTGCCGGCCGAGTTGGCGGGCGAGGTGGCCGTGATCTGGGTGTTGCTGTTGATGGTGTAGGTGGCGTTGGCCGCACCGAACCTGACCCCGCCCGTACCGGGGGCGGCTGCGAAGCCCGTGCCGGTGATGACCACCGTCGTGCCGCCGCCCGTCGGACCGGCCGTCGGCGAGACCGCGGTCACGGTCGGCGCGGCGACGTAGGTGTACTGGTCGGCCGCGCTGGTGGCGCTGGTGCCGCCCACCGTGGTGACGGTGACATCGTAAGTGCCAGCCGAATTGGCGGGCGAGGTGGCCGTGATCTGGGTGTTGCTGTTGATCGTGTAGGTGGCGGTGGTCGCACCGAAGCTGACAGCGCCCGTGGGGTTGGCGGCCGAGAAGCCCGTGCCGGTGATGGTCACAGTCTGGCCGCCGCCGGTGGGGCCGGCGATGGGGGAAACCGCGGTCACCGTCGGAGGCGCGACATAGGTGTAGCTGGTGGAGGCCGTACCGCCGGTCGTGGCGACGGCGACGGTGACGGCGCCGGCGGCGTGAGCAGGCGTATTGAAGACGATCTGGTTGTCGTTGGCCGAAGTGGGGGTAACGGTCGAGCCGTCGACGGTCAGGGTGGCGTTCGTCAGGGCCGTGCCCGTGAGCGTCACGCTCGTGCCGCCGCCCGTCGGACCCGCATTGGGCGCGATGTTGGTGATCGTGGGAATCGGCGGCAGGCAGCTGGCGGTGATGACGACCGTGCCGTCCGCCGACGCGAGGCCGACGATCCGGGATTCCAGCGCATACTCCGACGCCGGCAGCGTCCAGGTGATCGTGCCGCTGGCGGCGAGGTTGGCGCTGTTGACCAGGCTGCCGATCGAAGTGTCGCTCGCCCCTCTATAAAGGCGCGCGTTCAGATTAGTGCCGGTGATCGTGGCGGTGACGGTGATCTGCTCGCCCACCGTATAATTGTACTTGGCCCCGCCATTGTACCAACTGGCTCTCGCCGCGTGGTTCGACAGCTGGGTCAAAAGCCCGTTCAGGGTGGTGAGACCGCTCGTCATCCGCGCGTCGGTCGTGGTGAGCGCGCCGGCGGTGTAGGTCGTGGTCTGGTTCAGGGCGCCCGCGTTGATCGCGTCGCAATATGCCGAGGCGAAGGCCGCCGAGGGCCCGACCGCGGCCGCCAGCAAAGCGACCATGGCCATGACCAGATAGCGCGCGCGCTGCATGACAGTGCGCTCACGGCCACGCAGAACCTGCGCCTCGCCGGACTGCGCTGCAGTCGCGTTACCCCGCAGAATGCGGGTCATCCACCCCTGAAACATCAATTTCCCCAGCCCCAATATATCCACGCGCGGTAGTCCGCCCCGGACTCTCCATCCGCGCGCATTACCAGCCCATTACACGTAACCGTACATTATGCACAGCCCCAAGGCGTTTCCCGTGTGAATTGTCACATCGCGCGCCAAGAGTGTGTCCCAAAGTTGAGACACCGATACGCGTGACCGGTTATCAAGGGATTTCCGGGACTTGCCGCGCGCCTGGTCGGAGCTGGGTCACGCGCGTGAAACGAGCGTCTTGCGCGCTACGGGCGTCGCTGTGTAGCCTGGCAACTCAACATTGTGGGAGGGCCTGACGCCATGGACTTCTATATGGCTATGATCGTGCAGTTCGCGGGTAACTTCGCCCCGCGCAACTTCATGTATACCAACGGACAACTGATCGCGATCGCGCAGAACACCGCGCTGTTCTCGCTGCTGGGAACCACCTTCGGCGGCAACGGCCAGACCACCTTCGGTCTGCCGGACCTGCGCAGCCGCACCATGGTCGGCCCGGGCCAGGGCCCCGGCCTGCCGTCCTACGTCCAGGGCGAGCTGGCCGGTACGCCGACCACCACCCTGAACATCACCAACATGCCGGCCCACAACCACGCCGCGGTGTTCACCCCGTCGGGCTCGCCGACCGTGAACGTCCAGGCCCTGGGCAGCGTGGTCGACGGCCAGCAGTCGGTGCAACCCACCGCCAACGCGCACATCTGTAACGCCTACGACGCGCTCAACGTGGCCCAGGCCGGCATCTTCGCCCCGGCCGGCACCACCGGCACGGCCGTGAACCTGTCGGCCGGCACCGTCACCGGCATCGCCGGCAGCGTCACCGTCGGCATCACCGGCAACAACCAGCCGTTCGACAACATGCAGCCTTACCTCGGCCTGCAGTCGATCATCTGCGTCGCGGGCATCTTCCCCTCGCGCAACTAATCGGCGGAAACGAAAGACGCCGGCCCGTGGCTGTCCACGGGCCGGCGTTTTCTATTTCGGATCGGACTTTTCCGGCCAGGACGTTCCCAGCCGGGCCGGCGTCGTCAGTTGAAGACCGCCTGGTAGACCCGGGCGCCCGGCAACGGCTTCAGCTGGGTGATGACGATCGTATGCGGACCGCCCTTGCCGCAGTCGAACTCGTAGGCCCCGTCGATCAGGTTGATGTTCATCGGCGCCTCGAACATCAGCGAGAAGGGCTCGCGGATGTCGTGCGCGAAACCAGGACGGAAGATGGCCGCCAGGGTGATCTCGACCGGATGCGGAATGGTGGCGACGCGCACCTGCTTGCCCACCCACGGTTCGAAATCTTCCGGCTTGAGCAGCAGCATGGCGTCCCCCTCGTCTGTCCTGAACTTGTCTTGCCTGAACTTGTCTTGGCCGATCGCGCCCCGAGCCCAACCCGTAGC
This sequence comes from Caulobacter sp. FG7, assembly GCF_057808875.1. Classification (NCBI taxonomy): domain Bacteria; kingdom Pseudomonadati; phylum Pseudomonadota; class Alphaproteobacteria; order Caulobacterales; family Caulobacteraceae; genus Caulobacter; species Caulobacter sp. FG7. The sequence continues at coordinate 284,122 of NZ_JBMDIW010000001.1, read as the reverse complement.
GCAACCTATGCGTCGATCTAGCCCATTCACCCGCGAGTCGTCGCGATGAAATCACCGTTCGACATCCCGCCCCTGCCCGCGGCGCTTCTGGCCCACGAGGTTAGCATCCGCCCGATCGAGGACGGCGACGCGCCGTTGCTCGCGCGCTGGCACGCCGAGTTCCGCGGCGCGTCCTTCCTGGCGATGGGCTGGCCGCGCGAGCAGGTGGCCGCGATGATGGCCGACCAGCTGCGCCTGCAGCAGATCCATGTCGCCAGCGCCTATCCCAAGGCCGACCGCTGGCTGGTGCTGGCGTGCGATGCGCCGGCCGGCCAGCTGCTGCTCGACCGCGCCCACGCCGACTGGCGGCTGATCGACCTGCTGCTGGCGCCGGAGGCCCGCGGCCTTGGCCTGGGCTCTGGCCTGATGGCGTGGATAAAGGACGCGGCCGCGCAGGCCGGCGCCGCGTCGATCACACTGGACGTCGGGTTCGACAACGCCCCCGCCCAGGCGCTCTACCGCAAGGCCGGCTTCGTCGAAGAGGCCTCGGAAACCGAGATCGCCGTCGCCATGCGCTGGCGTCCGGGCTGAACCAGCCAGCCCCGGCGGGGTGTGTTGGGTGGCGCACAAACAAAACCCGCCACGCGCAGTTTCAATCCTATCCGTGAAGTCCGCCGGCGCCGCCGCGCGCGTCTGGCGCGCCCTGCGAGGCCGGTGATCCTGGTCCTCCCGCTTCCCCTTCCCAGACAGGCCCGCCCTAGGGTCGACGCCTGCCGCCTGATCCAGTCCCCTAGGCCCAGGCCGCCGATCTGGCAAGACGAATCCCGCTTTCTGCGATGTAGTTTCACAAGTTGAGAATAGCGCGTATCGATGGTTTCCAAGTGGAAACAATTCGAAATCGAAATGATCGGTCAGTTTTCACCATCGCAAAGACCATCGAATACATGGTTATGTTGTCAAAACTCAGACAACAGAGATTGACAACAGCGGCTCTTCGATAAGATTTTCGACGCCGTCGCAGAGATCAAGAGATCCGCGACGACCGTGAAGACCGCTCTACACTCGCGACGGCGCGACCCCCCCCGCCCGACCGCGACACGCCGAAGCCAGACGCCGGAGATCCGGCGACCGGCCAGCGCTCCGACGCCCGCCGCGTCGCCCGAGCCCCGGCGTCCGTGCAAGCCCGCATCGACAACCGTTCCGTCGCGCCCTGCCGGTCGCGGCCGCCGCCTCGACGCGCCTTGCCTCCAGCCATCCACCAACACGCCCAAGGGCCGCGCGGCCCGAGGGCGAAAGAAGGCGGGACACCGCCAGTCTCTCATCGGAGGAAACCCATGAAACACCAACTGCTGGCGACCACGGGCCTCGCCGTCGCCATCCTGGGGATCGGCGCGCCCGCCGCCCTCGCCCAAACAGCCCCGCCGGCCGCCGACCAGACCGTCGAGAACAAGGTCGAGGAGGTCGTCGTCGTCGGCACCCGCGCCAGCCTGCAATCGGCCATGGGCCGCAAGAAGCGGGCCGGCACGATCTCGGACTCCATCGTCGCCGAAGACATCAGCCAGTTCCCCGACAAGAACGTCGGCGAGGCCCTGGGCCGGGTGACCGGCGTGCAGCTGGCCCGCGACTTCGGCGAGGGCAACGCGGTGTCGATCCGCGGCGTCGAACCCGACCTCAACCGGGTCGAGATCAACGGCATGAGCACCCTGTCGACCGCGGGCAACCTGCAGGTCTACGGCGGCGGCGGCCGCTCCAACGACTTTCGGGAACTGGCCTCGGAGCTGGTCAAGTCGATCGACGTGTTCAAGGGCTTCACCGCCGACATGACCGAGGGCGGCGTCGGCGGCACGGTCAGCGTCACCACCCGCAAGCCGCTGGACTTCAAGAAGCCGACCCTGTCGTTCACCGGCTCGATGCAGAACCTCGACACGGTCAAGAACTGGAAGCCGCGCGGCAACATCTTCGCCGCCACCCAGCTGTTCGACGGCCGCCTGGGCCTGATGGCCAATGTCACCTACGACAAGGTCGACACCCGCGGCGACTACGTCCGCAACTCGTCTTGGGGCCGGTTCGCCGACTTCGACAACTCGGCCGACAAGACCGTCGACTACTATTCCACCGCCTACAGCCAGGACATCGTCGACCTGGCCAGCGGCGTCGACACCTATGCCGGCTGCGCCTCGCTGGTGACGCCGGACGCCACCCAGATCTCGACCAGCAACCTGCGCACGGCCTGCCAGAGCCAGTGGTACGACTACGCCCCGCGCGTGGCCCGCTACGGCGTCTGGACCCGCACCGACGAGCGGATCTCGGCCGAGTTCACGGCCCAATACAAGTTCACCGACAAGATCGACGCCTGGGTCAGCTACAACCGCAATGAGCGCAGCCAGCGGCTGAACGACATCAACTACGGCACCGACTTCACGTCCGCCACGCGCCTGCGCAACACCGCCGCCAGCGGCACGTCGTGCTCGAGCACCGACACCACGGCCGGCTCGGTGGTCACCGACGCCAACCACAACGTCATCCAATACACCCTGGGCAACTGCCTCACGACCTCGGGCGCCGGCGGCTACAACGGCTTTGGCATCAGCGCCCGCGACTTCGCCTACGAGTCGACCAGCGACTACTACAACATCGGCGCCAACTACCGCGGCGACCGCCTGCAGATCGAGTTCCAGGCCTCCAGCGCCGAGACCTCGACCGTCTCGCAGACCAACAATGTCAGCGTCAGCTTCGACACGCCCGGCATGACGGTGACGCTGGACCCGTCGACCGGCAATCCGTCCTTCACCTTCGCCGACGGTTACAGCCCCTCGGACGCCTCGGCGATCCGCCAGTGGCAGATCCAGTACCGTCCATCGAACTCCCAGTCGGAGGAGAAGCAATACAAGATCGACTTCGACTACGAGGTCGACCTGCCGTTCCTGAAGAAGATCGAGTTCGGCGGCCGCGCCACCGATTTCTCGACCTCGGGCTACGGCTATGGCGGCTACATCATCGACGGCGGCGCCAACGCTTATTCGACCACCGACGACACGGTGATCTACAGCAACGCGGTCAATTCGACGGCGACGATCCTGGCCAGCCAGACGGCCGACCAGACCAATCCGACCAACGCCTCGGCCGCCTATACCACCGGCTACTGGTCGACCAGCGAGACCTGGTCGCGGGCGTTCTCCAACGCCGTCTTCGCCCAGGCCATGACCCAGCTGCCCAGCGCCTTCTATTTCGGCGGCAACGGCCTGCCCTCGACCTGGCTCTATCCGAACTTCAACTCGGTGGCCCAGTATCTCGACACGTCGCACTTCAACCTGAACAACCTGACGACCACCACCGGCAACGACGGCGAGACCTACGAGCAGATCCCCTACAGGATCCAGGAACAGACCGACGCCCAGTACCTAAAGTTCAACTACGCCTTCCCGCTCCTGGGCTACGACGTGAACGGCAACTTCGGCTGGCGGCGCGTCCATACCAAGACCCAGGGCGCCGGCGCCCAGACCCGCAGCGAGACCTATGCGGCGACCAACGGCGGCACCTCGACCACCTACGTGCTGAGCAACAGCATCGCCACCATGACCAAGGACTACACGGTGTGGCTGCCCAGCTTCAACGTGGGCCTGTGGCTGGCGCCCAACAAGCTGGCCGCCCGCGCCGGCTTCGCCCAGCTGATGGCCCGGCCGCGCATGGACTACCTGATGCCGACGGTCAGCTGCACCACCGACAACTCGCCCGACGCCAACGGCGAGTTCGACGAGCCCAGCTGCACGGCCGGCAATCCGGAACTGAAGCCCTATCGCGCCAACCAGTACGACCTGTCGTTCGAGTATTACCCCAACAGCGACACCCAGATCTCGCTGGGGCTGTTCTACAAGGACATCAAGTCGTTCTACGTCTCGTCGCGCACCCTGATCGGCAAGGTCGACTACTACGGCGACGGGGTGCTGTATAACTACAGCACCTACATCAACGGCGACGGGGCCAAGATCTCGGGCCTGGAGCTGACCGGCAAGACCGCATTCACCTGGCTGCCAGGGGCGCTGTCGGGCCTGGGCGTCGACGCCAACTACACCTACCAGGAAGCCAAGGACGTCGAGCTCTACTCGACGCTCGACGGCTCGCCCCTGCCCTTCCCCGGCCTGTCCAAGAGCAGCGCCAACTTCACGGTCTGGTACGACAAGGGCCCGATCAACGCGCGCCTGGCCTACAACTACCGCTCCAAATACCTGGTCTCGGCCGCAGACACCTCGGGCCAGCCGGTGTTCCGCGACCCGACCGGCTACCTGGACGGCAAGATCACCTGGAAGCCGGGCCCCAAGGGCCTGTCCTTCTTCGTGGAAGGCAAGAACCTGACCAAGGAGGAGGAACGCTCCACGGCCGGCGACATCCGCCTGACCGAACTGGGCTACTTCGGCCGCCGGTTCTTCATGGGCTTCACCTACAAGTATTGAGGCCAAGAGAGGCTCCCGGGCGACCGGGGGCCTCGCCGGACGCGAAAAGGGCCTCCCGAACATCTCGGGAGGCCCTTTTTGTTGGCGGTGTGCGCCCCTCGTCCTTCGACAAGCTCAGGATGAGGGACGAACGGCAAGCTCAGGATGAGGGACGAATGCAGCCGCTCACCTGATCCCCACCCTCGGCCTGTCGAAGGCCGAGGATCACGCACGGCCACAGCGATCCTAGAACCCGAACTCCGGCTGGGCCGCGCCCGGGTGCTGGGTCTCGGGCAGGTGGCAGGTGAAGGTCGAGCCGGCGCCCGGCTCGCTCTCCAGGGCCACCCAGCCGCCGTGCAGTTCGACCAGCGCCTTGACCAAGGCCAGGCCCAGGCCCGGGCCGCCACGGTCGCGACCGACGAAGCGGTCGAAGATGTGGGCCTGGACGTGGAAGGGCACGCCCCGGCCGGTGTCGCGCACGTGCAGCTTGACCTCTCCGAGGGCGCGCTGAGCCGAGATCGTCACCTTGCCGCCCGGCGGGGTCTGGCGCAGGGCGTTCTCGACCAGGTGGTCGACGGTCTGGTTCAGGCGCTTGGCGTCGCCGCGGATCAGGCCGACCTCCTCGTCGCAGATCACCTCCAGCGTCACCCCGCCGATCTCGGCGTCCTTGCCGCCGCGCTGATACGCGCCTTGCAGCAGGTCGACGACGCGGATGTCCTCGATCTCCAGCGCCATCTCGCCGGCGTCGATCTGGGCCATGTCGAGCACGTCGTCGATCGAGCGGGCCAGTTGGGTGGCGGCGGCGCGCACGGCGGCCACGTGGCCCTTGCCGCGCTCGTGCAGGCCCTCGGCCCGCTCGAGCAGTTCCGAATAGCCGATGATCGTGGTCAGCGGCGTGCGCAGCTCGTAGGAGACGTTGCCGACGAAGTCGCGCTTCAGCCGCTCGGCCTCGGCCAGGGCGGCGGAGCGGTCGGCCAGGGCGCTTTCCAGGTGGCGGGTGTCGGTGACGTCGGCGAAGGCGATCAGGGTCGCGCCGTCGGGCAGCGGCCGGCTCTGGTAGACGACGATGCGGCCGTCCGAGGTGCGCACCTCGCCCGAGGTCGGGGCGCGCATCTGCGGATCGGGATCGGCCACCCGGCCCTTCAGCTCGCGCCAGAACGACAGGTCGTGCAGGCGGCGCACGCACAGCTCGACCACGCCCTCGAAGTCGCCGGCGGCCTGCAGGGCCTGGGGCGTGACGTTCCAGAAGGTCTCGAAGGCCTCGTTGTGCAGTCGCAGGCGGCCGTCCGAGCCGAACACGGCCACGGCGTCGTTCAGCTTGTCGAGCGTGGCCTGCTGCACCTGGATCAGGGCGTTGTATTGGGCCTTAAGCCGCAACTCGCCGGTGATGTCGGAATAGAGCAGCAGCATGCCGCCCAGCGGGTGGGGCTGGCGCACGACCTTCAGGGTGCGCCCGTCGGGCAGGTCCCACAGCTCGTCGGCCTGGGGCCCCAGGTCCTCGTAGCGGGCCAGTTCGGCCGCCTTCCACTTTGCATAGTCCACCGTCTCGGGCAGGCGGCGGCGCTGGCGCAGGCGGTCCAGCACCTCGCCGTGGGTCGGCCGCTCGGCCAGCCAGGCCGGCTCCAGGCCCCAGAGGTCGGCGAAGGCGGTGTTGTGGAACGACAGGCGGCGGCTGGCGCTGAAGATCGCCACGCCGTCGGCGATGTGGTTGAGGGTCTCGTCGTGGGCCGCGACGTGGTTCTTCAGCGTCTCGCGGACGTCCTCGACCTCGGTGACGTCGGCGCTGAACACCCCGGCCCCGCCGCCGTCCAGCGGCTTGACGGTGAAGCGGAAGGCCCGGCGGCGGCCGTCGATCGGCGTCCAGCGCACGGTCTCGCGACGCTCGGTCTTGGCGGCGGCCTCCACGGCCAGGGCGTCGACGGCCCGGTCGAAGGTCTTGCCGGCGCGGGCGGCCTCGCCGGCGCTGTCGACGCCCACGGCCCGCAGATAGGCGCCGTTGGCCCAGGTCGGCGCGCCGTCGGCGGCGGCGATCCAGGCCGGCTCGGACAAACCGTCGACGAAGGCGGCGAAGCGGGCGGCGCTGGGCAGGCCAAGGTCGCCGGTCTGGGCGGCCAGGCGCAGCCAGGCCAGGGCGCCGGCCGCGCGGCCCTCGACGATGACCCGGCCGCCGGGACCGCGGGCCTCGAAGGCGCAGGCCTCGCCGCGCTCGAACAGGGCCTTCAGGCGGGCGGCGTGATCGGGATCGCCGGCGATCAGGGCCTCGACCAGGGCGTCGGGCGTGGCCTCGACGTTCAGCACCTGGGCGCAGGCGTGCAGGCTGTCGTCGCCCGACACCAGGCGGGCCGCGCCATCCTCGACCGCCACCAGGGCGTTGTCGAAGGCTTCAGCCGAGGCCTGGGCGGCCACCGAGCCGTTTTCCAGGGCGTCGAGACGCAGCCGCATGCCGGCCAGGCGGGCGTCGAAGGCGCGGCGCTGGGCCAGGGCCCACAGGGTGGCGCAGATCGCCAGGCAGACCGCGCCGGCCGTCGCGGCCAGGATCAGATCGAGCGATGTCATCCGGCGTGTCGCTAGCCCCAAAGGCATAAGGGTCGAATCAGATCTCGCAGCTTAGACCGCGCGTGGCGAGAGCGCGATCTGGCCCCTTCCCCGAAGCGCGGATCGCGTTATGTGAAGTTCATGACCTGGACCGACCGCCTCGCCCCCTCGCTGGACGATTTCGCCGCCCTGGCCAAGGCCGCCTTCGACGGCCTGCCCGAAGAGTTCCGCCGCCTGACCGGCGACGTCGTCTTCCGCGTCGACGACTTCGCGACCGACGAGGCGCTCGACAGCCTGGGCATCGAGGATCCGTTCGAGCTGACCGGCCTCTACCAGGGCGTGGACCTGTCGCGCCGCTCGGTGCTGGACTTTGGGGCCCAGCCCTCGATGGTCTTCCTCTATCGCCGCCCGATCCTGGACGAATGGTGCGAACGCGGCGATGTGACCCTCGGCGCGCTGATCGAGCACGTGCTGGTCCACGAGATCGGCCATCACTTCGGACTGTCGGACGACGACATCCACCGCATCGAGGACGAGGCATGAGCCTTTTCGACACCGAGATCTGGCGCGAGCGGATGGACGAGCGCTGGTTCGAAAGCGGCGTGGCCATCGCCGAGAAGGGCGACGTCGCCCTGGTGTCGATCGAGGACGACGCGGTCAGCGCCCACGTCACCGGCAGCGCCGGCGACCTATACGTGGTCGAACTGCGCGCTCCGGCCGGCGAGGGGCGCTGCGACTGCCCGGGGTTCGAGAAGTTCGGCGCCTGCAAGCACCAGGCGGCAGTGGTCGTGGCGGCCAATGCGCTGGACGAGCCGGGCCTGCAGGCGGTGCGCGATCGGATGTCGAGGCTGCGCGACGGCCTGGCGCTGGACAGCCGCGAGGCCCTGGTCGAGCGCCTGGTGGATCTGGCCCGTCGCCACCCGAAAGTGCTCGCCATTCTGGAAGGCTGACCGGCGATATTCAAAAGATATGGAGCAATAGTTTCCAGATATACCTGGAGACGCGTCCATATTTTGCCTCAAAATTCGCCCAACGAACGGTGCGTAAATACACAATATCCCCCGTCGCGGGAGTTTGCGATTGAATATCACGGATTCTGCGCAATACTTCCCGCAGATTCGTCGGAGGTCGATGCAACACCGCTGACGACTGGCCTGAATGCGCTCGCTCGCCGTGCGCAGTCTTGCCAGCCGCGTTGCGAGAGATTGCGTCAGTGTCCATCCCGCGCCCCAAGGCAAGCAAGCCGGAGAACAAGGCCTTCGTGGTCGCGTTATCGGTGTTGCAACTGACGGTCGTGGTGATCGTATGGTTGGCGGCTCTCGTTCCGGCGGCGCTGGCGGCTCTGGCCGTCATTCTCTGGAAAGCGGCCCGCCCGACCGTCCGGGGCAAGTTTCCGCCCGCCTGAGTTTTCCGCCGAGCCCGCGCCACCCCATGGAACTGCGCCACGTCCGCTATTTCGTCGCCCTCGCGGAAGAGCTGAACTTCACGCGCGCCGCCGCGCGCCTGGGCATAGGCCAGCCGCCGCTGAGCCAGCAGATCCGGGACCTGGAGAAGGAGATCGGCTACCCGCTGTTCCTGCGCCGGCCGCACGGCGCCGAGCTGACCGAGGCCGGGCGGGCTTTCCTGGCCGAGGCCCGGCTGATCCTGGAACAGGCCGAACGGGCCAAGGAAGCCGCGCGCCGGGCCGGCGGCGGCCATGTGGGCGCGCTGCGGGTGGGCTTCACCTCGTCGGCCAACTTCCACCCGGCGGTGACCGAGGCCTTCGCCGTCTTCCACTGGAAGTACCCCGACGCCAGCCTGATCGTCGAGGAGAGCCACTCGGCGCGCCTGGCCGAGCGCCTGCTGCATTCGGAGCTGGACGCGGCCTTCGTGCGCCCCGGCAATGTCGCGGCCGAGGGGCTGGACCTGCTGCCCCTCGGCGAAGAGCCGCTGATCCTGGCCCTGCCGGCCGGCCACCGCCTGGCCGCCCAGGCGCGCGTGCCGGTGGCGGCGCTGGCGGGCGAACCGTTCGTGATCTTCTCGCAGGGGATCGGCCGCACGTTCCTGGGGCTGATCCGCGAGGCCTGCGCCCAGGAAGGCTTCGAGCCGACCATCGGCCAGGAGACGCCGCACATCGTGGCGATGATCAACATGGTCGCCGCGGGCCTGGGCGTGGCCATGGCCCCCGGCTCGATCGCCCAGCTGGCGGTGCGCGGGGTGGTCTATCGCCCGCTCGACGGGGCCGTGCCGAAGGTGCCGCTGGCCATCGCCACCCGCGCCGGCGACGCCTCGCCCCTGGTGCGCAACTTCCTGGCCCTGATCCCGCCGCCGGCGGTGGAGGACTAGGCGGCGCCGACGCGACCATGCCATAGCTTGGCCGATGATCGAGACCGACGCCCTGCTGCACATCGCCTTCGACGCCGAGGAGGCCGGAGACTACGCCCGGGCGCGCGAAGGCTATGCGCGCTGCGCCGAGTTCGGCGACATCACCGCCCTGACCAACCTGGCCTATCTGCACGACAATGGCCTGGGGGCCCCGCCCGACAAGGCCGAGGCGATGCGCCTCTATCAACAGGCCTGGCGCCGCGCCCGCTGCACGGTTTCCGCCAACAACATCGCCATCCTCTATCGCGAACGCGGCGACCACCGCGCCATGGTCCGCTGGTTCGCGCGGTGCGCCGCCGCTGGCGACGATTCCGCCTGCCTGCCGCTGGCCAAGTGCTACCTGGAGGGCCTTGGCGTGCGGCGCTCGATCGAGGCCGCCGTGCGCTGCCTGGCCAGGGTGCTGTCGTCCGACGCGGTCGACGAGGACGATGTCGAGCAGGCCGAAGCCCTGATGGACCAGTTCCGCCCGCGCCTGGCCTAGGACAGCACCGCCTCCACCCAACGCGGAACCACCTCGCCGGCCGGGCCATAAAGCCGCTCGTCGAAGGCGCGGGCGTTGTCGGAGGGCGCAAGGTTGATCTCGCAGGTGCGGATCCCCATCCGCCGCGCCTCGGTCACGAAGCCGGCGGCCGGATAGACCGAGCCCGAGGTGCCGATGGCGACGAACAGGTCGCTGTCCTCCAGGGCCTCGAAGATCTCGTCCATGAACAGCGGGACCTCGCCGAACCAGACGACGTGCGGACGGGCCATGCCGGCCGCTCCGCAGGATCCGCAGACGGCCTCGGCGTCCAGCGGGCCGGGATCGGGGCGTACAGCCTCGCAGGCGTGGCAGCGAGTGACGGCCAGCTCGCCGTGCATGTGGACCACGGCGGTCGAGCCGGCCTTCTCGTGCAGGTCGTCGACGTTCTGGGTGCACAGGAAGAGCCGCCCGCCCCGCGCCGCCAGTTCCCGCTCCAGCCGGGCCAGGGCGAAGTGGGCGGGATTGGGCGCAGCGGCCGCCAGGTTGGCCCGACGGGCGTTGTAGAAGGCCCGCACCTTGGCCGGATCTCGGGCGAAGCCCTCGGGCGTGGCGACCTCCGAGAGGTCGTACTGCATCCATACCCCGCCTTCGTCGCGGAAGGTCCCAAGCCCGCTCTCGGCCGAAACCCCGGCGCCCGTCAGTACGAAGACGTTCAGGCCCATGGCGGCGTTTCCCATTCTGGTTCAAGCGGCTGCGGCAAAGGTGACGCCATCGTCATTTTTAATTTGACCGTACCGGAAATTTGAGTGGACAGTGTTCACTCGAGGAGAGACCCGCGACAGACGGGCCCCGTCGAGCAGCCGAGAGGCCACAGGAGAGGAGCCGACCGTGACGGACAAGAACATCACCAAGGACGCCATGTACGACGCGGTGGCGCCCGACGACTTCGAGTCCATGCTCGAACTCGACCGGTACGGAAACCGCTCGAGCGCCTTCGACAAGATCATCTCGGCCACCCACGACCACTTCTGGGACCCGCTCGACAAGGCCTATATCGATTTCGACGAGCCGTTCGACATGGAGAACCAGCCGCTGGTTCCCGAGGACCTCGTCATCGCCCTGTCGACCGAGTACGTCTCCAACCACCTCTCCGATCCCAAGCAGCGCACCCGCTTCATCAACCAGTCGGTGCTGCGCAGCTTCTCGTCGATCCTGCACGGCGAGCAGGGCGCGCTGAACCTGTCGGCCAGCCTGTGCCACGTGCTGAAGGACCAGGGCGCGCAGGAATACGCCGCCAACCAGACCCGCGAAGAGGCGCGCCACGTCACCGCCTTCGCCAAATACATCAAGGCCCGCTGGGGCAAGCCGGTCGAATGCGGCCCGGCGCTGAAGAGCCTGCTGGTCGAGATCATCGCCGCCCCGGAGGTCTACAAGAAGATCATCGGCATGCAGATGCTGGTCGAGGGCCTGGCCATGGGCGCCTTCGCCACCTTCTTCAAGGAAATCCACGATCCGCTCGGCAAGAAGCTCTTGCAACTGGTGATGACCGACGAGGCCTTCCACCACAAGTTCGGGAAGATCTGGGCCGACCGCACGGTGCCCAAGCTGACGGCCGAGGAACACGCGATCATCGAGGACTGGGCGGCTCACTGCTTCCAGACCCTGCTGTTCAACCTCGTTTCGCCGCACCAGCAGCTGGATCTCTACCGCGAGTTCGGCCTGGACCCCGACAAGGTGGTCGAGGAGTACGGGCAGATCATGACCGACGACCTGCGTCGCGAGCACATGAAGGAACAGACCAACATCTTCCGGGTGCTGGTGAAGACCCTGCTCAACGCCGGCATCATCACCGACCGCACCAAGGCGTTCTACGCCATGTACGTCGACCTCGACGAACTGAAGGCCGAGGGCGACCGCATGGTCGGCGACGACATCGCCGAGGAAGGCATCCGCCACCTGCAGGCCATCAACTTCAAGGACCGCGTCGCCCCGGTGACCATCGCCGCGGAGTGATCGAAAGACCCCTCTCTCTTCGAGAGAGGGAGGGGCCCGCCGCGCAGCGGTGGGAGGGTGAGAGGTTTCACCGCTGGCCGGCAAACCTCGATCACCTTGCTTCTACGCCGTCATCCCGGCCGGACACCCGCGAAAGCGGGTGGTAGAACCGGGACCCAGGGGCCGGTGCATCGCGTCGGCCAGGCTTCAGGCAGCGCCTACATCTCCTGCGCCCAGTCCCCTGGGTCCCGGATAAGCCCTCCGGGCTTTCCGGGATGACGATGATGGGGCTCCATCAGGATCGACACCCCTCTATCAAAGAGAGAGGGTTTTCGCGTGAAGGAACACCGCTGCCTCCCCTTGCGTTTGCCTCCGTTCGGGGGATGAACTTGAGCAGGGCGCAAAGCCCGCCAAGCAGCAAGGTGTCGGAATGCGCGTAAGCCTGATCCTGTCCCTCGCGGCGTGCCTGGCCGCGACGCCGGTCTTGGCCCTTCCCTCTTCGGCCCTGGCCGGCGCCCAGCCGCCGTCCAAGCCGGTGGCGGCGGCCTTCTATTCGGGCAAGTGGTACGAGATCGCCCGCACCCCCAATTCGGGCCAGCGCAACTGCGAGGCCCCGACCACCGAATTCACCGCCAAGACCGCCGACAGCTTCTCGGTGCGCCAGGTCTGCCGCCGCGACAGCGCCACCGGCAAGGCCAAGACCTTCAACACCAGCGGCAAGATCGTCGCCGGGTCCGAGAACGCCAAGTTCTCGATGAACTTCCTGGGCGGCCTGAAGAAGCAGGAATACTGGGTCCTCGACCACGCCGACGATGCGTCGTGGGCGATCATGGCCACGCCCGGCGGCAACTTCGTCTGGCTGCTGTCGCGCAAGCCGGTGATGGACGAGGCGACCCGGTCGGCCGCCCTCGCCCGCGTGAAGGCCCTGGGCTACGAGAAGCTGGTCTTCCCGCAGCAGCCCGAGGCGTGAGGGTGGCCGCCATCCGCCTCGCCGTCGCCGGCGCCTGCGGCGTCGCCCTCTTGGCCCTGGCCGCCTGCGCCGGGGCCGGCCCGCCCGGCAATCCCCGCCCGCCGCAGCCGGCCAAGCGCGTCGAACTGAGCAAGTACCTGGGCCTGTGGTACGAGGCCGCGCGCTACGACTTCCGCTTCGAGAAGGGCTGCGACGGCGTCACCGCCGAGTATTCGCTGCGCCCCGACGGCCTGGTGGAGGTGCGCAACACCTGCCGCAAGGGCGGCCCCGAAGGGATCGAGAAGATCAGCCTGGGCAAGGCCAAGGTGGTCGACAAGGCCACGGGGGCCAAGCTGAAGGTGTCGTTCTTCGGTCCCTTCTTCCTCGGCGACTACTGGGTGCTCGACCACGCCGACGACTACAGCTGGGCGATCGTCGGCGAGGGCAGCGGCCGCTATCTGTGGCTGCTGACCCGCGACAAGCCCACGCCCGGCCTGACCCAGGCCCTCACCGACCGGGCCAAGGCCATGGGCTACGACGTCTCGCGCCTGCGGGTCACCAAGCACGCGCGGGGTTGAGCGCGCGCCCCGCTTGCATAGCGAACAAAGATGGAACATTCTGGCGACATGGACGTCGTCGTCGACATCACCCTCACCCCCTCGGCCATGGGGCGCCCCGAAACCACCACCGCCGTCACCCGCGGCGCGGCGCGGCTGCTCGTCGACCTGGGCTATGCGCCGCTGGCCGAGGTGACCCTGCCCAACGGTCGCCGGGCCGACCTGATGGCCCTGGGCCCCAAGGGCGACATCGTCATCGTCGAGGTGAAGTCGGGCCTCGACGACTACCGCGTCGACCGCAAGTGGGGCGAGTACGGTCCCTATTGCGACGCCTTCCACTTCGCCGTCGCCCCGCAGTTTCCCGACGGGATCCTGCCGGAGGAACCGGGCCTGATCGTCGCCGACGGCTTCGGCGGCGCGGTGGTGCGGGCCGCGCCCGTCACGCCGCTGGCCGGCGCCCGCCGCAAGGCCCTGACCCTGGCCTTCGCCCGCCTGGCGGCCCTGCGCGCGGCCGGAGTCGCCGCCGAGCGCCTGTCCCTCTGAAGTTCGGCGATCGGAAAATAAATCGCGGACTGCGACATTCTGTCCGAACACAACTCAAGATGACGCGCCGACAGCCATAGAGCTTGCCTGCCGCAAGGTCACGCGCAGACCTGAAGTTGTCTATCCGTCGACTACCCGACCAGTGCAAGATTTTGCATAACACCGTCACGCGCCCGACGTTACGTCTTCTTTACATCCGCCGCGCCATCACCCCGCCCACAAGCCCAACAAAGGGCAGGGGATTTCAACAGAATGTCGAAAAACAAACCCGTCGTGGCGCTGGCCGCGACGCTCCTCGCCGTCGCGCCGCTCAGCGCCCATGCCGACGCCGCCAAGGACGTGCAGATCGCCGGCCGCGCGCTGACCTTCCTCGAGAACGGCCCCTCCGGCAAGGCCGTGCTGGGCGTCGTGTTCGACCCGTCCAAGCCGGCCTCGGTCGCCGAGAAGAACGCCGTCATGGCCGCCATCGGCGGCGGCCTCACCACCGGCGCCCTGACCCTGACGGCCAAGCCGGTCGAAGCCGGCGCCGTCTCGGGCGTCTCGGGCGTGGCCGCCCTCTACGTCACCACCGGCGTGACCGCCGGCCCCGTGGGCGCGGCCGCCAAGGCCAAGAAGATCATCACCATCGGCTCGGACGCGTCCTGCGCCGCCAGCGGCGCCTGCGTCATGAGCGTGTCGGCCGACCCCAAGGTCGAGATCATCGTCAACCGCGGCGCCGCCGCGGCGGTGGGGGCGGTCTTCAAGTCCGCCTTCCGCATGATGATCCGCGAAGTCTGATCGCCGCCAGCACAAGAGACATACCCATGAAGAAGACTCTCCTGGCCGGCGTTTCCGCGGGCCTCCTCGTCGCCGCCGCCTCGGCCGCGCCCTCGATCGCTTCGGCCCAATCGATCGACTACGGCTCGCTCGAGCAGCTGTTCAACGAACCGGTCACCACCAGCGCCACCGGCGCCCCGCAGCGCTCGACCGAAGCGCCGGTGGACATGACCATCATCTCGGCCGCAGACATCACCCGCTCGGGCGCCGTCGACCTGCCGACCATCCTGTCGCGCGTCGCGGGCCTGGACGTCACCACCTGGGGCGCCGGCGCCGCCGACGTCAGCGTCCGCGGCTACAACCAGGCCATGTCGCCGCGCCTCCTGGTGCTGATCAACGGCCGCCAGGTCTATCTCGACCACTACGGCTACACCGCCTGGGCGACCCTGCCGGTGCAGCTGTCGGAGATCCGCCAGATCGAGGTCGTGAAGGGCCCCAACAGCGCCCTGTTCGGCTTCAACGCCGTCAGCGGCGTGGTCAACATCATCACCGCCAACCCCAAGTTCGACCAGACCGGCGACATCACCGTGCGCGGCGGTTCGGCCCGCTACGGCGAGGTTTCGCTGGCCAAGTCGTTCAAGCTGGGCGAGCGCTTCAGCGCCCGCTTCTCGGCCGGCGCGGCCAAGTCGGACGAGTTCGACAACACCGTCGGCGTCGCCAAGAGCCAGCAGAACGAACCCTCGCGCGTGTCGGCCAACCTCGACACCGTCACCCAGCTGACCGACAAGGCCGAACTGCGCATCGAGGGCTCGTACTCGAACGTCCAGGTCAGCGACATGCTGTCCAACTACGCCTACTCGCCCAGCAAGTACCTGACGGGCTCGCTGAAGGGCACGCTGACCGCCGACACCCAGGTCGGCCAGCTGCAGTTCTCGGCCTACCAGAACGACCTGACCGCCAAGCATGTGATCCTGGGCCAGAAGGCGCGGTTCGAGAACAAGATCACGGTCGTTTCGGCCCAGGACCTGTTCAAGATCGGCGCGAAGCACACGATCCGTCTCGGCGGCGAATACCGCCACAACGAGGTCAACACCGCCCCGATCGGCGGCGCGGAGGTCAGCTACGACGTGCTGTCGGCCTCGGCGATGTGGAACTGGGCGATCACCGACAAGCTCGCCTTCACCGCCGCCGGCCGCTACGACAGCCTGGACCTGTCGCGCGACGGCGCCTTCCCGGCCGGCTCGCCGCCGCTGGGCAACGGCTACTGGGACCGCAAGATCGAGGAGCCGTCGTGGAACCTCGGCCTGGTGTGGCGCGCCACCGCCGCCGACACCTTCAAGGCCAGCGCCGCCCGCGGCGTGCAGGTGCCGACCCTCGTCGACCTGGGCGCCCTGCAGGCCCGCGTCAGCGTCGGGCCCTACACCCTGGGCCTGGCCGGCAACCCGACCCTGGAACCGGCGATCGTCACCAACTACCAGCTGACCTACGAGCGCGCCCTGCCTGCCCTCAAGGCCCAGGTCAGCGCCAAGGCCTTCGTCCAGAAGACCGAAGACGTGAAGGGCCAGCCGACCTCGGCCCAGGTCGACGTCGCGCCGACCCTGGTCAGCCTGCCGGTGCTCAGCTACCGCAACATCGGCGAGAGCAAGATGACCGGCTTCGAGCTGGCCGCCTCGGGCGAGCTGGCCGCCGGCTTCCGCTGGAACGCCGACTGGACGCACACCGAGGTCGACGACGAGCCGCTGGCCGGCTTCTCGCCGGTGCTGCGCTCGGCGGCCTTCGGCGCGACCACGCCTGAGAACCGCGGCAACGTGGCCCTGGGCTGGACCGGCGGTCCGTGGACGGCCGACGCCTTCGTCACCCTGGTGGGCGACCATCAGGCCTACGCCCTCTACGCCGTCGGCGCCAATCCGCGCCTGGTGGACATCGACGCCTACGCCGCCATCGGCGGCCGCGTGGCCCGCACCTTCGAGGGCGACGTCACCGTGGCCCTCAGCGGCCAGAACCTCGGCGACAGCCGCCAGCGCCAGAGCGCCGGCCTGGAAGTCGAGCGTCGCCTGTACCTGAGCGTCAGCAAGCGCTTCTAAGGCGCTGGGGTTCGGGTTCGAACACGGAAAGGGCGGCTCGCAAGGGCCGCCCTTTTTCGTTGAAAGATCCTCCCCCTGAAGGGGGAGGTGTCGGCGAAGCCGACGGAGGGGGAAGCCGGTGATGACCGTCCACCTCCTCGAAAGCTGAAAACGCCCCCCTCCGGCCCTCCGGGCCACCTCCCCCAGAGGGGGAGGATCCATTGGCGCCGCCTCGCCCTCTGAATGCTCCCCCTCTGGGGGAGCTGTCGCGGAGCGACTGAGGGGGTCACCACTCGTCCTTTTTCTTCTTCATCAGGGCCAGCAGGCCCGGATACGGCCCCTGCCCCGTGCGGTAGAGGCACCACTCGTCGTCCTTCTTGCAGGCCCCGTCGAAGAAGTCCTTCTTGGCCTGGTCGATCACCGCGTACATCGGCGCGTCGCGGGACTTGATGCCCAGCTTGTCGTCGCAGGCGGCGCGTTCGGCCTTGGTCAGGCGATAGAGGTCGGCGTGATTGCAGCCGCCGCCTTCGCGGGCGGCGGTGCGCAGGTCCTCGCCGCCGGGCGTGGGCGCGCCGCGCGACTTGAAGCCGGGCGGCGCCGTGGCGGCGCGGGGAGCCGGCGGCGCGGCCGGAGCCGGACTCGGCGCGGGCGCGGTCGCGACCTGGGCCGGAGGCGGCGGCGGCGCGACGGCGCGGGCCGGCGGGGTCTTGAGCGCGGAAGGCGTCGGGACGGGCGCTGTGGGCGCCTCGACCCGGGGCGCCGGCGGCGGGGCGACGTCCACCAGGTCGACGATCAGGTTCTGCTCGACCAGCGGCGGCATCACCTTGATCCCGGCCAAGAGGCCCACGCCCAGCAGCACGTGCAGGCCGCTCGCCACGATCAGGGCGAGGGTGAAAGGCCTCCTGCGGCGAACTGTCGATCGCCTGCCGGCCATCCCAAACCCCTGCTCGCCGCCATAACGCGCGGCTGGCGTCGAGGTAGCCGGGCGATGGGGCGCGGCGATGGCGGCATTGATGCGGCGGCGCAAAGAAAAAGGCCCGGCGTCGCCGCCGGGCCTCCTCATTTCGCCTTGCGGGCGAAGACTGGTCCGAGAACCCCGCCCTTCGACAAGCTCAGGGTGAGGTTCTCTACTGTCGCCGTCCGCCCTTGATCCTCATCCTGAGCTTGTCCCCCGGGTCCGACCGCAGGTCGGCCCGAGGATAAACTTCGGACGAGGATCACGCACTGACGTCGCCTCTCAGGCGGCCGCCTTCTCCTTGACGCCGAAGCGGCCGTAGAAGGTCTCGCCCTTGGCGGCCATCTCGCGCAGCAGGGCCGGCGGGGTGAAGCGCGAGCCGTAGGCCGCGGCCAGCTGGTCGAGGATCTCGACGAACTTGGCCACGCCCACGCCGTCGATCAGGCTGATCGGACCGCCGGTCCAAGGCGCGAAGCCCCAGCCCAGGATCGCGCCGACATCGGCTTCGCGCGGATCGGTGATCACGCCTTCCTCGAAGCAGCGCGCGGCCTCGACGGCCTGGCGGTACAGCAGGCGGGTGCGGATCTGCTCGATCAGCGCCTTGTCGGCGTCCTTGACGGTCACTTCGACGAGGTCCGACAGGCCCGGCCACAGGGTCTTGGGGCCGTTTTCCGGATAGTCGTAGAAGCCCTTGCCGTTCTTGCGGCCGTAGCGGCCCAGGTCCTCGACCATCTTGGCGATGATCGCGGTGAAAGGACGCTCCTCGTACTTGTCGCCGAGGTCCTTCTTCGTCTGGACGGCGATCTTGTGCGACAGGTCCAGCGCGACGTCGTCGTGCATTTCCAGCGGACCGCGCGGCATGCCGGTGGCGCGGCCGACATTGTCGATGATCGCCGGCGCGATGCCGTCGCTCAGCAGTTCCATGCCTTCCTGCACGAAGGTGCCGAAGCAGCGCGAGGTGTAGAAGCCGCGGCTGTCGTTGACGACGATCGGGGTCTTCTTGATCTTCAGGACGTAGTCGATCGACTTGGCGATGGTCGCCTGGTCGGTCTTCTCGCCGAGGATGATCTCGACCAGGCCCATCTTGTCGACCGGCGAGAAGAAGTGGATGCCGATGAAGCTTTCCGGACGGATCGAGGCCTCGGCCAGGCCGGTGATCGGCAGGGTCGAGGTGTTGGAGCCGAACACGGCCGTGTCGGCCAGCTGGGCCTCGGCCAGCTTGGTGACGGCGGCCTTGACTTCCCGGTTCTCGAACACGGCCTCGACGACCAGGTCGCTGCCCTTGACGTTGGCGTAGTCGGCGGTCGGGTGGATGAGCGCCAGGATGGCCTCGCCCTTCTCCTGGGTCAGCTTGCCGCGCGAGACGGCCTTCTTGACCAGGCCCTCGGCGTAGCCCTTGCCCTTGTCGGCGGCTTCCTGGCTCTGGTCGATCAGGACGGTCTCGATGCCGGCCATGGCTTGGACGTAGGCGATGCCCGCGCCCATCATGCCGGCGCCCAGCACGGCGACCTTCTTGACGTCGTAGTGCGGCACGCCGGCCGGACGGCCCGCGCCCTTGCCCAGCTCCTGCAGGCTCAGGAACAGGGTGCGGATCATGCCCTTGGCCTGCGGCGTCATCAGGGTCTTGATGAAGTAGCGGGTCTCGATGCGGATCGCGGCGTCGAACGGAACCTGCAGGCCTTCATAGACGGCCTTCATGATGTTCTGCTGGGCCGGGTAGTTGCCGTAGGTGTTCTTGCGCAGCATGGCGTTGCCCATGATGAACACCTGGGCGCCGGTCGGGGTGTAGGGGCCGCCGCCAGGGATCTTGAAGTCCTTCTTGTCCCACGGAGCGACGGGGTCGCCCTTGGTCTTGATCCAGGTCTTGGCGGCCTCGACTTCCGTGCCGGCCGGCACGACCTCGTGCACGACCTTGAGGCCCAGGGCCTCGGCCGGCTTCATCGACTTGCCCTCGAGCAGATACGGCGCAGCGGCCATCACGCCCATAAGGCGCGTCAGGCGCTGGGTGCCGCCGCCGCCCGGCAGCAGGCCGACCTTGGCTTCCGGCAGGCCCAGCTGCAGCTTCGGCAGGTCGGCGACCACGCGGTAGTGCGCAGCCAGGACGAATTCCAGGCCGCCGCCCAGCGCCAGGCCGTTGATGGCCGCGGCCACCGGCTTGCCGCTGGTTTCCAGGCCGCGGAAGGCCTTGTTGAGGGCGAAGCCGGCGTCGAACGCGGCTTGCAGATCACCGCCGCCGAGGCCGCCCGAACCGCCCAGTTCACCGAGGTCCGCGCCGGCGCAGAAGCCGGTGGTCTTGCCCGAGGTGATGACCACGCCCTTGATCTCGGCGTCGGTCTTGATGCGCTCGACCAGCTCGCCGACCTCCTTGATCACCGAGGCGGTCAGGGTGTTCATCGAACGGCCGGGGACGTCGAAGGTGACCAGGGCGATGCCGTCGCCGTCGACCTCGATCTTGAAGTTTTCCATGTGGACTAGTCCTTCAGAAATTGGGTCGTCATCCCGGCCGTAGCGAAGCGGAGAGCCGGGACCCAGGTGAACCGCAGTGCGCCGGCCCCTGGGTCCCGGATCGGCCTACGGCCGTCCGGGATGACGATCTGTGCTTGGATCAGACGCGTTCGATGACCGTGGCGGTGCCCATGCCGGCGCCGACGCACAGGGTGATCAGGGCGGTTTCCTTGTCGGAGCGTTCCAGCTCGTCGACCATGGTGCCCAGGATCATCGCGCCGGTGGCGCCCAGCGGGTGGCCCATGGCGATGGCGCCGCCGTTGACGTTCATCTTGTCGTGCGGGATGTCCAGCGCCTGCATCATGCGCAGGACGACGGCGGCGAAGGCCTCGTTCAGCTCGTAGAGGTCGATGTCGGCGACTTCCATCTTGAGCTTCTTGAGTAGCTTCTCGGTGACCAGCGACGGGCCCGTCAGCATGATCGACGGCTCCGAACCGATCGAGGCCATGCCCTTGATGCGGGCGCGAGCCTTGAGGCCCAGCGCGTCGCCCATTTCCTTGGTGCCGATCAGCACGCCGGCGGCGCCGTCGACGATGCCCGAGCTGTTGCCCGCGTGGTGCACGTGGGTCATGCGCTCGACCTGCGGATAGCGCTGGGTGGCGACCGCGTCGAAGGCCATCTCGCCCATGCCCGTGAACGAGGCGTTCAGCGAGGCCAGGGTCTGCATGGTGGTCGAGGCGCGGACGGTTTCGTCGTGCGACAGGATGTTGAGGCCCAGCTGGTCCTTCACCGGCACGACCGACTTGTTGAAGCGGCCTTCCGCCCAGGCCTGGGCGGCGCGCTTCTGGCTCTCGACGGCGTAGGCGTCGACGTCGTCGCGCGAGAAGCCGTAGAGGGTGGCGATCAGGTCGGCCGACACGCCCTGCGGCATGAAGTAGGTCTTGAAGGCCGACGACGGGTCGGTCGGCCAGGCGCCGCCGTCGCTGCCCATCGGCACGCGGCTCATGCTCTCGACGCCGCCGCCGATGGTCAGGTCGGCTTCACCCGAGATGACCTTGGCCGCGGCCATGTTCACGGCTTCCAGGCCCGAGGCGCAGAAGCGGTTGATCTGCACGCCGGCGACGTTCTCGGCGTAGTCGGCCGTCAGCACGGCGGTGCGGGCGATGTCGGAGCCTTGCTCGCCGACCGGGGCCACGCAGCCCAGGACGACGTCGTCGACCTTGGAGGTGTCCAGGTTGTTGCGGTCGCGGATGGCTTCCAGGACCTGGCTGGCCAGCGACAGGGCGGTGATCTCATGCAGAGAGCCGTCCTTCTTGCCCTTGCCGCGCGGGGTGCGCACGGCGTCGAAGATGTAAGCGTCGGCCATTGAATGGCTCCTTCCTGCGATCTTTTAAGTGTGTTGGCCCCAGAGCGCGTTCGCGCTCTAGACTTTTGTTTTCAAAGCCTTTTCACCCACTTCCAATGTGAGCATTGGAAGTGGAAAGGCTTTGCAGGGCGTTTTCGAGCGCCGGCTCGACCCGGACGTCCGTCCGGACCGAGTTGGCGATGAAACAGGCGTGGTGGGCGGCCTCGTGCAGGGCCGCCAGCTTGGCTTCGTCGGGCGCGTCGCCCTCGAAGACGATGTCGGGGCGAAGGGCGACATGGCTAACCCAGTGAGCGCCATGCTCGTTCCGGGTCATCGTGCCCTCGGCCGTGTCGCGATAGGCGCTGATGAAGAAGCCGGCGCGGCGGGCCAGGTCGAGGAAGGTCAGCATGTGGCAGGACGACAGCGCCGCCACGAACATCTCCTCGGGATCGACGCCCGCCGGGTCCGACCAGGGCAGCGGCACGACCGACGGCGACGCCGAGCCGAGCGCCGTGACCCCGCCGTCGAATGACAGGGTATGGGCGCGGCTGTAGCGCCCCCGGGGGAAGTCCGCCCCGGGCTCCAGCTTCCAGTCGACGATGGCGACGTGGGTCGACATGCTACTTCTTCCAGGTCCCGATCGGCGACTTGTGGATCGGGGCGCAGGTGAGGCCGCGGGCCGAGGCCTTGGCCGAATAGACGACGCGCTGGCCGAACTCCGGCGCGGGCAGGCGGCAGGGCGTGAAGCCCGAGGTGTTCACCGTCAGGGTCCAGGTGGCGATCTTGGAGCGCAGCAGGTTGTTGCACTGCTCGACGCCGGGCTTGAGCGGCAGGTCGAAGGCGCCGGGCTGGGGGCGCTTGCCTTCCAGCTTGCCCGAGAACTGCAGCGGGCGGCGGCCCTCGGCCTTGACGCAGACCACGGCCGAGCGGGCGCTGTCGCCATTAGCAAGAGAGGGGGGCGGAGGCGGCGGAGCGTCGGCGAACATCATCAGAGCGTCCTCGCGATCAGCAGTTTCATGATCTCGTTGGTGCCGCCGTAGATGCGCTGGACGCGGCTGTCCTTATACATCCGGGCGATCGGGTACTCGTTCATGAAGCCGTAGCCGCCGAACAGCTGCAGGCAGCGGTCGACGATCTTGTTCTCCAGGTCGGTGACCCAATACTTGGCCATCGAGGCCGTCGAGGCGTCGAGGTCGCCCTTCAGGTGGCGCTCGATGCAGTGGTTGACGAACACCTTGGCGACGGTCGCCTCGGTCTTGCACTCGGCCAGCACGAACTGGGTGTTCTGGAAGGCGATGATCGGCTTGCCGAACGCCTGGCGCTCCTTGACGTAGGCGATGGTCAGCTCCAGCGCCCGCTCGATGGTGGCCATGCCCTGCACGGCGATGTTCAGCCGCTCCTGCGGCAGCTGGGCCATCAGCTGGAAGAAGCCCTGGCCTTCCTCGGTTCCGAGCAGGTTCTCGGTGGGGATCTTCACGTCGTTGAAGAACAGCTCCGAGGTGTCCTGGGCCTCGTGGCCCAGCTTGTCGAGGTTGCGGCCGCGCTCGAAGCCTTCCGCGCCGTCGGTCTCGACCACGACGAGGCTGGTGCCGCGCGCGCCGCCGGCCGGATCGGTCTTGGCGACGACGATGATGAGATTGGCCGTCTGGCCGTTGGTGATGAAGGTCTTGGAGCCGTTGACGACGTACTGGTTGCCGACCTTCTTGGCCGACGTCTTGACGCCCTGCAGGTCCGAGCCTGCGCCCGGCTCGGTCATGGCGATCGCGCCGACCAGCTCGCCGGTCGACAGGCGCGGCAGCCACCGCTGCTTCTGCTCCTCGGTGCCGTAGTGGAAGATGTACGGCATGACGATGGCGTTGTGCAGGCTGGCGCCGAAGCCGTCGACGCCCTTCTTGCCCAGCTGTTCCATCAGGACGACCTCGTGGCGATAGTCGCCGCCGGAGCCGCCGTATTCTTCCGGCGTGGAGAGGCCGAGCAGACCGGCCTCCCCCGCCTTGTTCCACATCGAGCGATCGACGCAGTGGTTCTTGCGCCAGGTCGCCACGACGTTTTCAGGCGCGTGCTCGTCGAAGAACTTGCCCACCGCGTCCTCGAAGATCGCGATGTCTTCTTCGGCCATGAAGGCGGGTTTTGCGACGTCGAGCACGCTCATGATCAGAAAGCCTCCGCGGGCAGCGCCATCAGGGTCGCCGAGCCGGTCTTCAGTTTGGCCAGATGCGCCCCTGCGTCAGGCAAGACCCGCTCGATGAAATAACGCGCGGTGGCGACCTTGGTCGTGAAGAACGGGTCGGTGGAGCCCTCGGCGATCTTGGCGTTGGCCGACTTCACCATCAGCGCCCACATGTAGGCCAGGCCCGTCAGGCCGAAGAGGTGCATGTAGTCGGTCGAGGCCGCGCCGGCGTTGTCGGGGTTCTGCAGGCCGTTCTGCATCAGCCACATGGTGCCGTCCTGCAGCTGGGCCTTGGTCGCCGCCAGGGCGTCGACAAACGGCTTCAGCTCGGCGTCGCCGTCGTTCTCGCCGACGAACTGGTCGATTTCCTGGAAGAAGGTCATCACGCCGCGGCCGCCCTTGGCCGCCAGCTTGCGGCCCACGAGGTCGAGGGCCTGAACGCCGTTGGTGCCTTCGTAGATCAGGGCGATGCGGCAGTCGCGCAGGTACTGGCTGACCGGGAAGTGCTCGGTGAAGCCCGAGCCGCCGTGCACCTGCACCGCGTTGGAGCAGACCTGGAAGCCGCGGTCGGTCAGGTAACCCTTCAGCACCGGGGTCAGCAGGCCCATGTAGTCCTCGGCCTTGGTGCGCACCGCTTCATCGGGGTGGGCGTGGGCCAGGTCGCCGTGCAGGGCGGTCCAGAACAGGAAGGCGCGGCCGCCTTCGATGATGGCCTTGTTCTCCAGCAGCAGGCGACGCACGTCCGGGTGGACGATGATCGGGTCGGCCGGACCGTCGGCGTTCTTGGGGCCCGTCAGCGAACGGCCTTGCAGGCGGTCCTTGGCGAAGGCGACGGCGGCCTGGTTGGCCGCTTCGGCCTGGGCCACGCCCTGCAGGCCGACGCCCAGGCGGGCCTCGTTCATCATCACGAACATCAGCTTCAGGCCGCTGTTCTCCTCACCGATCAGGTAGCCCTCGGCGTCGTCGTACTGCATGACGCAGGTGGCGTTGCCGTGGATGCCCATCTTCTCTTCGAGGCCCACGCACTTGGCGCCCTCGTTGCGCGCGCCGACGCTGCCGTCGGCGTTCGGGAAGAACTTCGGCACGATGAACAGGCTGATGCCCTTCACGCCGGCCGGGGCGCCCTCGATGCGGGCCAGCACCAGGTGGACGATGTTGTCCGACATGTCGTGCTCGCCGGCCGAGATCCAGATCTTCTGGCCGGTGATCTTGTAGCTGCCGTCGGCCTGCGGGACGGCCTTGGTGCGCAGCAGACCCAGGTCCGTGCCACAGTGCGGCTCGGTCAGGTTCATGGTGCCGGTCCACTCGCCCGTGATCATCTTGGGCAGGTAGGTCTCTTTCTGCGCGTCGGTGCCGCCGGTGTGGATGGCCGAATAGGCGCCGTGGGCCAGGCCCGGATACATCGAGAAGGCCATGTTGGCGCTGCTCGACATTTCCGAGAACGACAGGTTCACGACGTGCGGCAGGCCCTGGCCGCCGTAGGTCGGATCCGAGCCGAGGCCCGTCCAGCCGCCTTCGCACAGGGCCTTGTAGGCTTCCTTGAAGCCCGGCGGAGTGGTGACGGTGTTGGTGACCGGATCCAGCTTGCAGCCAGTCTTGTCGCCGACGCTGTTCAGCGGGGCCAGGACTTCGCCGGTGAACTGGGCCGCGCCCTCGACGATCTGCTCGACGACGTCGATCGAGGCGTCGGCGAAGGCCGGCAGGTTACCGTACTGCTCGATGTTGAGCACGTCGCGCAGCAGGAACATGTGATCGCGAACGGGCGGCTGGTAGGTCATTTAAAGCAGTCCTGATGGGTCGGATCGGGGAGGTGGAACCAAGGCCCGCCCGCCCCGCCGGTCTTGGCGGAAACGGGCGCGGCCTTGAGTGTTTCTGGCCTTACTTGGGGCCTTACTTGCCCAGCGCCATTTCGGCGCCGTCGAGCCGGGCGCGCAGCAGCTGCTCGTAGTCGGCCGAGCGCGGCAAGAGGTCGGGGCGGATCTCGGCCAGGCGCTTCTCGAGGCGGTCGCAGGCCTCGCGCAGTTCGATCAGGGCGCCGTCGATGTCCTCGCGCTGCTGCTCCAGGGCGCTGGCGCGCTCGCGGAACTTCTTCAGCGACCGGGCCATCTGGGCCGCGCCGTCGTCGTTCTCGTCGTAGAGGTCGAGCAGTTCGCGGATTTCCGACAGCGACAGGCCCACGCGCTTGCCGCGCAGGATCAGCTGCAGGCGGACGCGGTCCTTGTGGGAATAGACGCGGTTGAGACCCTCGCGGGCCGGCGTCAGCAGGCCCTTGTCCTCGTAGAAGCGCAGCGCCCGGGGCGTGGCCTTGAATTCGTTGCACAGCTGACGGATCGAGAACGTGCGCTCGGGACGTCGAAGATCGGCTGCCATCGGTACCCTCCCAGGGTGCGGCCGGCCTTCCCGGCCGGGTCATTGGTTATCGGCGTTCACGCTAGACCGGACCTTGCGGAACGTCAACGCTTACGTAAACGTCAACCTTGACCTTGGGGCATAGGTTTACATTCCTATGTCGCGGGCTTAATTTCCTTTCGGTCCCGTCACTTGGACGTGTGGAGGACCCGATGCTCTCGCACGCCGAACTGTGGACCGCGATCGACGCCCTGGCCAAGCGGTTCGACATGAGCCCCTCGGCCATGGCCAAGCTGGCGGGCCTGGACCCCACCGCCTTCAACCGCTCCAAGCGCGGCGACGTCGAGACGCGCCCCCGCTGGCCCTCGACCGAGAGCCTGGCCAAGGTGCTGGAAGCCACGGGGGTGGGGTTTTCCGAGTTCGCGGCCCTGACCGAGAGCGTGCAGGGCAAGCGCGCCGGCATTCCGCTGATCGGCCAGGCGCGGGCCGCGCCGGGCCTGTTCGACGAGGCGGGCGCGCCGCGCGGGGCGGGCTGGGAGGAGATGGAGCTTCCGGGGCCGCGGGAGGACGGGCTCTACGCCCTGGAGGTCGAGGGCGACGCCCTGGCGCCGGTCTATCGCGACGGCGACCGCCTTCTGGTCTCGGCGACGGCCGAGCCCCGGCGCGGCGACCGGGTGGTGGCGATGACCACCGAAGGCGAGGTTCTGATCAGGGAACTGGGCCGGCTGACGGCCCGGACGATCGAGCTGACCTCGGTCTTACGCGACGGCGACGACCGCACGCTCGACCGGATGGCGGTGGCCTGGGTCGCCTGCGTGCAGTGGGTCAGCCAGTAGGGTTGGACCCAAATCCGGCAGGATCAGGTGCGCGGGCAGTCGGCGTGGTGGCCGTTGAGCCAGTCGCGAAGGGCCGCGGCGCGGGGGTCCTCGCACGACACGTCGACCCGGTAGGAGGCCCAGGTGTCATTGTGGGCGGCCTCGATGCGGGCGCCGGGGAACTGCGAGGCGATGCCGCCGATCAGCGAGTCGAATTCCGAACGATCGTGCGGGCGAAGGGTGAAGGAAGCCATCGGACTATTCCTGGTTCTGATGGTTCCCAGGCTAGACTCCGAAGTTCGCACAAACCCTTAATTCGAAATTCAGATTCCGTTCATGAACCGAGGCACGGTGTCGCAGGACGCCGTAGATCCTCCCCCTCTGGGGGAGGTGGCCCGAAGGGCCGGAGGGGGGACGTTTTCAGCTTCCGCCGACTTAGCACCTCCCCCGAGAAACGGAGGAGGTGGCGCGCTGCGGATACCCAGCGTGACGGAGGGGGCGACGGTCGGCACGGCGCCCAGTCTCGCCCCCTCCACCACTTCGTGGTCCCCCTCCCCCCCGTTGCACGGGGGAGGAGTTTAAGACCTCAGCCCAGCTTCTCTTCGATCAGCGCGATCGTGCGGTCGACACCAAAGATCGCGGCAAAGGATCCGAAGCGCGGGCCCTGGCTCTGGCCCAGCAGCACTTCGTAGAGGGCCTGGAACCAGGCGCGCAGCGGATCGAAGCCGTGGGTCTTGCCCACCTCGAACACCTCGTTCTGGATCAGCTCGGCGTCCTGCGTGCCGGCCGGCATGGCCTTCAGCTTGGCCAGCAGGTCGAGGATCGCGGCGCGTTCCTGGTCGGTGGGCGCGCGGAAGGTCTTCGTCGGTTTGACGAAGTCCTCGTAGTAGTTGATCGCGTAGCCGGCCAGGCGGTCGAGCAGCGGCTGGGTTTCCGCCGACGCGCCCGGGATGTAGCGCGACAGGAAGCCCCAGAGGATCTCCTTGGTCGAGGCGTCGGCGGCCGAAACGAGGTTCAGCATCAGGCTGAACGACACCGGCGAGCCCTGCTCGGGCGGCTTGCCCGAATGGATGTGCCAGACCGGGTTGTCGAGTTGCTTGGCCGGTTCCTGGCGCTGGAAGGCGTCCAGTTGCTGCAGGTACTCGTCCGTCGCCTTGGGGATGACGTCGAAATAGAGCTTCTTGGCCGACTTGGGGCTCTGGAACATGTAATATGACAGGCTCTCCGGCGCGCCGTAGCGCAGCCAGTCCTCCATCGACAGGCCGTTGCCCTTGGACTTGGAGATCTTCTGGTTGTTCTCGTCCAGGAAGAGCTCGTAGTTGAAGCCTTCCGGCGGAACCCCGCCCAGCGCCTTGCAGATCGCGCCCGAGGCCTTGACCGAGTCGATCAGGTCCTTGCCGCTCATCTCGTAGTCGACGCCCAGGGCGGTCCAGCGCATGGCCCAGTCGGGCTTCCACTGCATCTTGACGTGGCCGCCGGTGACCGGGACCTCGACCTTGCTGCCGTCCTCGTCCTCGAAGACGATCGTGCCCTTCTCGACGTTGCGCTCCAGGGTCGGGACCTGCAGCACCTTGCCGGTGCTGGGGCTGATGGGGAGGAACGGCGAATAGGTGGCGCGGCGCTCTTCGCCGAGCGTCGGCAGCATCACCTTCTGGATGGCGTCGAAACGGGCCAGGGCCGTCAGCAGGGTCTCGTCGAACAGGCCGCCCTTGTAGCATTCGGTCGAGCTGACGAACTCGTACTCGAAGCCGAAGCTGTCGAGGAAGGCGCGCAGGCGGGCGTTGTTGTGGGCGCCGAAGCTGTCGTGGGTGCCGAAGGGGTCGCGGACGACCGTCAGCGGCTTGCCCAGGTCCTCGATCAGCGGCTGCTTGTTCTCGATGTTGTCGGGAACCTTGCGCAGGCCGTCCATGTCGTCGCTGAAGGCGATCAGGCGCGTGGGGATGTGGTCGTCGACCAGCGCGCGGAAGGCCTGGCGCACCATGGTCGTGCGCGCCACCTCGCCGAAGGTGCCCAGGTGCGGCAGGCCCGACGGGCCGTAGCCGGTCTCGAAGATCACGGCCTTCGAAAGGGCCGGATAGGCTTTCACCGCCTCGTCGGTCTTGCCGGCGTCGATCAGGGCTTTCGCGGCCTCCTGGTCGGCGCGATCGGGGAGGCGCACGCGCAGGACGCGGGCGATGGTGGCGCGCGCCTGCTCGAACGGCCAGGAGCGGGCTTCACGGGCGAGGGGGGAGAGGCCTTCAAACATGGCCGCGCGTATAAACCCTGGCGGGGGATGAGGCTAGGGCGTGGGGGTCACGCGAGAGGTCAGAACAGACGGGGATCGAACCGGAACGGCTCCTCGCGCTCCACCCGGACGCCGACGAAGGCCGAATGGCGCGGATTGATCAGGGTGTTGATCTCCTGCGGCACCACCTGGCTGGGCACGCGCAGGCACAACGCCTGTCCGGCGCTCAGGAAGGCGTCGCCGGCCGCCACGCTGTCGGCCGGAACCGCGTCCAGCACGAGGCTAGGCGCCTCGTCGGGCACGTGGATCCAAAGCAGGCGGTAGTCCAGCGGCAGCAGGTCGGGCGGCAGGTCGAGATGCACCAGCACCTCCAGCACGGCCAGGCTCGGGCTGGCGGCGGTGTAGAGCATCGGCCGTCCGGGCGAGTTCCAGCGGCCGCCGTAGAGCCGGGCCCCCTCCCCGTCCAGGCCGACGTGAGCCGCCTTGGCGATGCGATGGACGATCATCGACGAACCCTCAAAAGTGATCCGTCTTGGGATTCATACCGCATGGCGGGCGGCGTCAAATGCACGCCTCAAGCCGCCAGACCGTGCGCGATCTGGCCCAGCAGCCGCTCGACGCCCTGGGCGCCGAGATCGGTGTCGGCCATCGAGATCGGTGTCTGGCCTTCCAGAGTGCGGTTGGGCCGCTCCAACCAGCGCCAGGCGCGCTCCTGGTCGCCCAGCACGTCCTCGGCGGCCGCCACCATGCGGGCGATCCGCACCATGCGGTCGGACTCGGCCGGATCCAGCGGCTGGTCGGCGTCGCGGCGACGGTTGAGGGTGCGCCGGGGCATCACATAGGGCTCGATGGCCGAGAACGGCTGGTGGGTGGCCGCCAGGAAGCCGTCGACCGCCGCCACCGACAGGCCCCTGCGGACCAGCCGGACCACGTCGAACTCCGTGACGAGCGGGCCAGTCACGGCCTCGCCGCCGAGCAGTTCCTGGATTTTCACGACCGGGGCCATGCGATCTCAACCAAACGCCGCCACCTTGGCGGCGTTTTGAATATAGACCTATGGCGGGTTGTGGACAAGCTGGCGACCGCCAAGCGTGGTCCTCGCCCTTCGACAGGCTCAGGATGAGGACCACGGAACGGCCGTGCAGTAGAAAACCTCACCCTGAGCTCGTCGAAGGGCGAGGTTTTCGCCTCCCCTAAGCCGCCTTCGCACCCGCGCGGTTGCGCACTAGGTCATCCACCACCGACGGATCGGCGAGCGTCGAGGTGTCCCCCAGCGCGTCGACCGCGTTCTCGGCGATCTTGCGCAGGATGCGGCGCATGATCTTGCCCGAGCGGGTCTTGGGCAGGCCGGGGGCCCACTGCAGGACGTCGGGGGCGGCGAAGGGGCCGATCTCGTGGCGGACCCAGAGCACGAGCTGCTTGCGCAGTTCCTCGGTGGCCACCGCGTCGGCCTTCAGGGTGACGTAGGCGTAGACGCCCTGGCCCTTGATGTCGTGCGGGTAGCCGACCACCGCGGCCTCGGCGACGGCCTCGTGCGCCACCAGGGCGCTCTCGATCTCGGCCGTCCCTAAGCGGTGGCCCGAGACGTTGATGACGTCGTCGACCCGGCCGGTGATCCAGTAGTAGCCGTCGGCGTCGCGCTTGCAGCCGTCGCCGGTGAAATACTTGCCAGGATAGGTCGAGAAATAGGTCTCGAAGAAGCGCTGGTGATCGCCATAGACCGTGCGCATCTGGCCCGGCCAGCTGTCGGTGATCACGAGGTTGCCCTCGGTCGCGCCGTCCAGCACCGCGCCCTCGGCGTCCACGAGTTGCAGCTTCACGCCCGGCAGCGGCTTGGTGGCCGAGCCCGGCTTCAGGGCCGTGGCGCCCGGCAGCGGCGAAACCAGAATGCCGCCCGTCTCGGTCTGCCACCAGGTGTCGACGATCGGCAGGCGGTCCTTGCCGACCACGCGGTGATACCAGAGCCAAGCTTCCGGATTGATCGGCTCGCCGACGCTGCCCAGCAGACGCAGGGAAGACAGGTCGTTCTTGAGGACGTGCTCGTCGCCTTCGCGCATCAGGGCCCGCAGGGCCGTGGGCGCGGTGTAGAAGATCTCGACCTTGTGCTTGTCGACCACGTCCCAGAACCGCGACGGGGTCGGGTAGTTGGGCACGCCCTCGAAGATCAGGCTGGTCCCACCGTTGGCCAGCGGCCCGTAGACGACGTAGGAGTGGCCGGTGACCCAGCCCACGTCGGCGGTGCACCAGAAGATCTCGCCGGGGCGGTAGTCGAAGACCGACTCGAAGGTCCAGCTGGCCCAGGCCAGGTAGCCGCCGGTGGTGTGCAGCACGCCCTTGGGCTTACCCGTCGAGCCGGAGGTGTAGAGGATGAACAGCGGATCCTCGGCGTTCATCGGCTCGGGCTCGCAGACCGGCGAGGCCGCGTCCTTCACGTCGTTCCAGATCACGTCGCGGCCTTCGACCACCGGCACGTCGGCGCCGGTCCAGCGGACCATCAGCACCTTCTCGACCTGCGGACAGTGGGTCAGGGCCTCGTCGATATTGGCCTTGAGCGGGACGGTCTTGCCGCCGCGGCGGCCCTGGTCGGCGGTGATGACCAGGCGGGAGTCGCAGTCCTGGATGCGGCCGGCGATGCTGTCGGGCGAGAAGCCGCCGAACACGACGGAGTGGATGGCGCCGATGCGGGCGCAGGCCAGCATGGCGATCGCCGCCACCGGAACCATCGGCAGGTAGATGGTGATCCGGTCGCCCTTCCTGGCGCCCAGGTCTTTCAGCACATTGGCCATGCGGCAGACCTGGTCGTGCAGCTGGCCGTAGGTGATCTTGTCGGAAACGCCCGGCTCGTCGCCCTCGAAGATCAGGGCGACGTCGTCCTTGCGGCTGGCTAAGTGCCGGTCGATGCAGTTGGCGCTGACGTTCAGCACCCCGTCCTCGTACCAGCGGATGCGGAAGTCGTCCTTGGCGTAGGAGACGTCCTTGATCCTGGTGGGGGCCTTGATCCAGTCGAGACGGGCGGCGAGATCGCGCCAGTAGCCCTCGGGATCGCTCTCGACCCTGGCCACGGCGGCCTCATAGGCGGCGGCGTCGATATGGGCCTTGCCCGCCCAGTCTTCCGGAACCGGAAACAGCTGTCCGTCGCTCACCACGCGTCTCCCTAACGTCTCTTCAGTCGATCTTGTCGTCGCCAGCGATGTTGCCGCTGCGTCAGTCGTCGTCTTGCGAGCGGGAGTATGCGAAGCACCGCCTCCCGCGCAAGAAGACCAATTCTGTTTCGTGCGGCAGAATTCTGGTCTTGTTCGATTTGTCGGTTTTGGGGCCGTCGGCGCCGCCCTTCCCGTCGTCGCCGACCGGAGGAAAAGGAGCCCCCGCCGCGGCGGCGAGGGCCCAGGGGGAGGAACCGAAAAGGCCTAGAAGAAGCCCAGCGCCTTGGCGCTGTAGCTGACCAAGAGGTTCTTGGTCTGCTGGTAGTGGTCGAGCATCATCTTGTGGGTCTCGCGGCCCACGCCCGACTGCTTGTAGCCGCCGAAGGCCGCGTGGGCCGGATAGGCGTGGTAGCAGTTGGTCCACACCCGGCCGGCCTGGATGCCGCGCCCGAAGCGGTAGGCGCGCGAGCCGTCGCGGGTCCACACCCCGGCCCCGAGGCCGAAGGCGGTGTCGTTGGCGATCTCCAGAGCCTCTTCCTCGGTCTCGAAGGTGGTCACCGCCAGGACGGGGCCGAAGATCTCCTCCTGGAAGATCCGCATCTTGTTGTGGCCCTCGAAGACAGTGGGCTCGACATAGAAGCCGTCGGCCAGCTGGCCGGGCAGCACGGTGCGCGAGCCGCCGGTCAGCAGCCGCGCGCCCTCGTTGCGACCCACGTCCATGTAGCCGAGAATCTTGTTGAGCTGTTCTTCCGACGCCTGGGCGCCGATCATGGTCGAGGGGTCGAGCGGATTGCCCTGCACCACCGCCTGAACGCGCTTGAGCGCCTTCTCCATGAACTTGTCATAGACCGACTTCTGCACCAGGGCGCGGCTTGGGCAGGTGCAGACCTCGCCCTGATTGAGGGCGAACATCGCAAAGCCCTCCAAGGCCTTGTCGAGGAAGTCGTCATCCTGCGCGGCCACGTCGGCGAAGAAGATGTTGGGCGACTTGCCGCCCAGTTCCAGCGTCACCGGGATCAGGTTCTGGCTGGCGTACTGCATGATGAGGCGCCCGGTGGACGTCTCGCCGGTGAAGGCGATCTTGGCGATGCGCGGGCTGGACGCCAGCGGCTTGCCGGCCTCCAGGCCAAAGCCGTTGACGACGTTGACGACGCCCGGCGGCAGCAGGTCGCCGATCAGTTCGAACAGCACCATGATCGAGGCGGGAGTCTGCTCGGCGGGCTTCAGCACCACGCAGTTGCCGGCGGCGATGGCGGGCGCGAGCTTCCAGCAGGCCATCAGCAGCGGGAAGTTCCACGGGATGATCTGGCCGACCACGCCCAGGGGCTCGTGGAAGTGATAGGCGATGGTGTCGTGGTCGATCTCGGAGATCGAGCCTTCCTGGCTGCGCAGGCAGCCGGCGAAGTAGCGGAAGTGGTCGATGGCCAGCGGCAGGTCGGCGGCCGTGGTCTCGCGGATCGGCTTGCCGTTGTCCCAGGTCTCGGCGTTGGCCAGGACCGCGAGGTTCTCCTCCATGCGGTCGGCGATCTTCAGCAGGATACGCGAGCGCTCGGCGACGCTCGTTCTGCCCCAGGCGTCCTTGGCGGCGTGGGCGGCGTCCAGCGCGCGCTCGATGTCGACGGCCTGCGAGCGGGCGATCTCGCAGATCTTGCGGCCGGTGATCGGCGAGGCGTTGTCGAAATAGCGGCCGTCGGCCGGCGCGACCCACTGGCCGCCGATGAAGTTGTCGTAGCGCGCCTTGAACGGCGGGCGGGACAGCGAGTCGATGAACTCGGGCTTGGTCATGGTTTCCTCCGTCGCGCCGTGTTCGGCGTCTGGAGGGAGGTTGCGCCCGGTTTCTTGATGTGGAGCGGGGCGGCGGCGGAGACCGGCGCGGGGTGTCTCAGCTTTGCGACAGGTGGGGCGGCTCCTGAAGACCCTCTCCCAGAGGGAGAGGGTCAGCTACACCCGCCCCAGCCCCAGTCGGTTGATCTTCCGGTGCAGCGTCGCACGGCTCACCCCCAGCGCACCGGCGGCCGCAGACACGTTCCCTCCCGCCGCGCCGAGCGCCCGGCGGACGGCGGCGCGTTCGGCGTCTTCCAGGTCGGCGCCGCGGTCGGGGGACGGCAGGCCGCGCTTCAGCTTGTCGTCGGTCAGCTCCAGGGCCTGGCGGGCGGCGCGGGTGGCGCCGATGACCACGTCGTCGGCGTCGACCGCCAGCATCGGGGTCGAGGCGCGGTCGGCGCGGCCGTCGGCCAGCAGCACGATGCGCGCGCCGGGGAAGGCCTCGCGGAAGGCCTTGGACTCGATGCGGCGCGCCGCGTCGTTGACCACCGCCTCCATCAGCCCGGTCATGCCGTCCAGCCCGGGCCGGCAGGACGAGACGTCCAGCGCCCCGGCCAGCCTGCCTTGCGGATCGAACAGCGGCGCGACGGTGCAGCTAAGGCCGATGTTGCGGGTGTGGAAGTGCTGGTCGCGGTGGATGGTCAGGGTGCGCTGCTCTGCGATGCAGGTGCCGATGCCGTTGGTGCCCTCGCGCGCCTCGCTCCACACCGCACCGGTCCACAGGCCCCAGCGGTGGAACACCGGATCGTCGGCCGCCGCGCCACGTCGGTCGACCGGCACGCCGGCGCTGTCGGTCAGCAGCACGCAGGAGCCTTGCGCGCCCACGGCCTGGAACAGGGCGTCAAGCGTGTCGGAGGCCGCCGCGCGCAGGGCGCCCATGCGCTCCTGGACCTCTGAAAGCTCACGTTCGGTGAGGGTGTCGGGGGCCTTTCGGTTCTCCGGATCCAGGCCGTGCAGAACCAGGCTGCGCCGCCACGAGGCCGCCACCGGCGACAGGGCCGGTCCCGCGCCGTCGAGCACGGCCAGCACGTCCCGGGCGTGGGCTTGGGCCATCAGCGGTCTCCTCCCCGGCGTTCTGCGTGACGCCGGGCCAGCACCTTGCGCGCGGCAGCCGCCCCTCGGCAAGCACGCGCAGGTCGAGCGCGCCGCGGCTCCGCCGCACGCCGTTCGGGCAGTTTGGGGGTCGGCGAAGCCCGACTTCGGGCGTAAAGCGCTGGAAAGCCGGTCGCAACCCCGGCCGCCGACGCCTTTTCGGAGTACCCCGCCATGCTGCTCGCTCTTTCGACCTGGCCCGAGATCGAAGCCTTCCTGACGCGTTCGAAGACGGTGATCGTGCCGATCGGCTCCAACGAACAGCACGGCCCCACGGGCCTCCTGGGCACCGACTGGCTGTGCCCCGAGATCATCGCCCACGAGGCCTCCAGGCGTTCGGACGAGGTGCTGGTGGCGCCGACCTTCAACGTCGGCATGGCCCAGCACCACCTGGCCTTCCCGGGCACCATCTTCCTGCGCCCGTCGACCTTCATGGCCGCCATCGGCGACTGGACGCGCTCGCTGGGCGCCCACGGGTTCGAGAAGATCTATTTCCTCAACGGCCACGGCGGCAACGTCGCCACCATCGAGGCGGCCTTCTCGGAGATCTACGCCGAATACAGCTTCCGCAAGGAGCGCTGCCCCTTCGCCATGAAGCTGAAGAACTGGTGGGACCTCGACGGCGTCAACGCTCTGGCCATGCGCCAATTCCCGGTCGGCCACGGCAGCCACGCCACCCCGTCGGAAATCGCCGTCACCCAGTGGGGCTATCCCGACAGCATCAAGACCGCCGAGTACGAACCCAAGATCGCCCCCACCGGCCCGATCCGCGAGGCCCTGGACTTCCGCGCCCGCTACGCCGACGGCCGCATGGGTTCCGACCCGGCCCTGGCCACGCCCGAAAAGGGCGGCGAGTTGGTGGAGCAGGCCGTCGTGTCGCTGATCAAGGACCTGGCGGCGTTTGCGGGTGAGGCGCGGCCGTAACGCCAAAGATGCTCCCTCTCTGGGGGAGCTGTCGCGAAGCGACTGAGGGGGGTGCTCGGCATCGGCCGCCCCCCTCCGGCCCTCTGGGCCACCTCCCCCAGAGGGGGAGGATCGATCTAGATCACCCCCGCCCGCAGCAGGTCGTGGACGTGCAGCACGCCTACCGGCCGGCCGGCCTCGACGACGAACAGCACGGTGATCCGGCGCTCGTTCATCACCTTGAGGGCCTCGGCGGCCAGGGCGTGGGGACCGATGACCAGTGGCCCCTTGGTCATCACCTCGCCGGCGGCGTGGGTCATCAGGCCGTCCATATGGCGGCGAAGGTCGCCGTCGGTGATCAGGCCCACGAGGGCGCCGGACACATCGATCACGCCGACCGCGCCGAAGCGCTTCTGGCTCATGACCAGCAGCGCCTCGCTCATCGGCGCGCCCTCCCCGATCAGCGGCAGCTCGCCCTCGCCGTGCATCAGGTCGGCCACCGTGCGCAGCATCGCCCCCAGCTTGCCGCCGGGGTGGAAGACGCGGAAGTCGCTGGCGGTGAAGCCGCGGCTTTCCAGCAGCGCTACCGCCAGCGCGTCGCCAAGCGCGATCTGCAGGGTGGTCGAGGTGGTCGGGGCGTTGACCTCAGCCGTCGCCTCTGGCGCGTCGGGCAGCAGCAGCAGCACGTCGCCGGCCTGGCCCAGCTGGCTGCCAGCGACGGCGGTGATGGCGATCAGCGGAATGGAGAAGCGCTTGCAGTAGGCCAGGGTGTCGGCCAGCTCGCGGGCCTCGCCCGACTTCGACAGGGCCAGCACCACGTCGTCGGGGCCGATCATGCCGAGGTCGCCGTGGCTGGCCTCGGCGGGGTGGACGAACATCGCCTGGCTGCCGGTCGAGGCCAGGGTGGCGGCGATCTTGCGCGCCACGTGGCCCGACTTGCCCATGCCGGTGCAGACGATGCGGCCCTTGGCGTCGTGCATCACCTGGACGGCGCGGGCGAAGGCCTCGCCCAGCTCGTCGGCCATCTGGGTCAGGGCCTGGGCCTCGATGCTCAGCACCCGGCGGCCCACGGCCACGGCGTCGGAAATCGTATCGGTCATGTGGTCAGAAACTCCGTGCGCAGCCCATATCAGGCCCCGCGCGGTTGAGCGAGGGCGGGGCTTGCCCCCGGAGCGACCCGACATTCGGCGCTCGAGAAAAACCTCGTCCTTCGACAAGCTCAGGATGAGGTTTTCCTACTGCCGCGGCCTGTAGATGGTCCTCATCCTGAGCCTGTCGAAGGACGAGGGCCACGCACCACGACTGAACCCCGATCCGCGCCTAGCGCGGGATCTCGGCCGTCTTGACCAGGGCCACCTGGCGATAGACCGCGGCCACCTCGAAATAGCGGCCGAAGGCGGCGTGGAAGTGGTCGACCGCCTGCTTCACGCCCGGGCCGCCGATCTCGCTGATGTCGTGCCAATAGTCGTCGAGCACCATCATGCCGCCCACCTCGAGCAGGCTGGCGCAGCAGCACAGGTCGATCATCACCGCCAGGGCGGTATGGCTGCCGTCGACATAGATCAGGTCGAACTTGTCGCCGGCCTGCAGCATCTTGGGCAGCTCGTAGGTCGAGAAGCCCTTGTGGGTCGCCACCTTGCCGAAGGTGGTGCGGGCCATGTTGCGGTGGAAGCGCGGCTCGACCGCCAGGTACTTCTCTTCCGGGTTCAGGCCCTCGTCGAACCAGGGATCGATCACCGTCACGTCGAGGCGGTCGGGGAACATCCAGTCCATGAAGGCGAGGTTGCGGCCCTCATAGGCGCCGATCTCCATGTAGCGCGTCTTGGGACCGCCGGCCGGGCGACGGGCCATGAAGTCGCGCAGCAGCGGGGCCACGAAGGGAATGTTGTTGGCGGCCCAGGCCGAGGTGAACTCGAAGCCCTTGGTCTCGCAGTAGGCGGAAAAGGCGCCGGCGCTTTCGTTGTCGCGCGCCTTGCCCAGCATGGTGCGGGCCAGTTGCGGAGCCAGGCGCGGATTGATCTTGCCCAGCGAGCGCAGCTTGGCGCCCGCGCCGCGCGCGTCGACGGCGTCGGTCAGTTCGGCGTCGAAAGCACCCGTGGGGGCGGGGGTCGATCCGTCGGCCATGGCGGCGGGCTCCTCTCAAGGTCGAGGAACCCTAACCGACCATCGGTTAAGGAAGGGTCAGGCCGCGAGGACCTGGCCGTCCTCGACCGTGATCGGCCAGACGGTCAGGTGCTTGCCGGCGCAGGGCCCCGCCACGCAGGCGCCGTCGGCGATGCGGAACAGGGCCGCATGGCCGGCGCACAGGATCAGGTCGTTCTCGCGGGTGAGAAAGCGGCCGTTGATCCCGGCCAGGGGCCAGCCGGCGTGGGGACAGCTGTCGACATAGCCGAACACCCCGCCGTCCTTGCGAACGACGAAGCCGGCGAACATCGCCTGCCCCTCACGGTAACGGAAACCCGCCGCGCCCGGCTCGGGAATGTCGGCCAGGGCGCAGATCGCCTGGCCGGGCGCGGGGCGGGCGGGATTGTCGTCCATCAGGGACGTCAGACCGAGCCGACGGCCAGGCGCCAGGGATTGATCTCGACGCTCTCGAAGATCCCGGCGGCGGTGTAGGGATCATTGTCGGCCTGGGCCTGGGCGACGGCCTTGTCGTCGGCCTCGACCACCAGGATCGAGCCGATCGGA
Organism: Caulobacter sp. FG7; assembly: GCF_057808875.1. NCBI lineage: Bacteria > Pseudomonadati > Pseudomonadota > Alphaproteobacteria > Caulobacterales > Caulobacteraceae > Caulobacter > Caulobacter sp. FG7. The sequence goes on along the minus strand of NZ_JBMDIW010000001.1, from coordinate 245,541 downwards.
TTGCCGGCGTCGTCCAGCAGGGCGCCGGCCAGCTTCAGGTTGGTCGACTGGGCCAGATATTCCAGGTGCTTGGGGCGTACGGCCAGGCGGGTTTCGAGCGCGCCGGGCTTGTCCTTGCAGACGATGGCGTAGAGCGGCATGGGCGGGGGTCCTTCCTAGAGATCAGTGGGGCCGTTCTGGAGGATCCTCCCCCTGTGGGGGAGGTGTCGGCGCAGCCGACGGAGGGGGAAGCAGCTGATGAGACGGCCAGCGCCTCGAAAGCTGAAAACGTCCCCCCTCCGGCGCTTCGCGCCACCTCTCCCAAAGGGGGAGGATCTTGTTTCTTCCTACCCCTCGGCCTTCAACGGGCGGGAGAGCAGGCCGAGGATGGCGCTGTCGACGTCGACCTCGCCGGCCAGGATGGCGGCGACAGCCTCGCAGATCGGGGTCTCGACGCCGAGCTTGCGGGCCAGGGCGCGAACGGCCGGGGCCGAGGCGACGCCTTCGGCGACGCTGACCTTGCCGGCCAGGGCCTGTTCCAGGGTCTGGCCCGCGCCCAAAGCGAGGCCCACGCTCATGTTGCGCGACTGGCTGGACGAGCAGGTCAGCACCAGGTCGCCCAGGCCGCAAAGGCCCGCGACCGTCTCGGCCTTGCCGCCGGCGGCCACCGCCAGGCGGGTCAGTTCGGCGAAGCCCCGGGTGATCAGGGCGGCGTGGGCGTTGCGGCCCAGGCCCTTGCCCTCGGAGATGCCGCAGGCGATGGCCAGCACGTTCTTGACCGCCCCGCCGGCCTCGGCGCCGATCACGTCGGCGGCCCAGTAGGGGCGGAAGGTCGGGATGGCGATGGCCTCGACGATCGCCTTGCCCAGGGCCTCGTCCTCGCAGGCCAGGGTGGCGGCGGCGGGCAGGCCGCGGGCCACCTCGCCGGCGAAGCTGGGGCCCGACAGCACGGCGATGGCGACGCCCGGCAGGGCTTCGGCCGCCACCTCCGTCATCAGCTTCAGCGAGCCCTGCTCGACGCCCTTGGAGCACAGCACCACCGGAACGCCGGGCTTCAGGTGCGGGGCCAGGGCCGCCATGGCCGAGCGCAGGTGTTGGGCCGGCGGCACGGCCAGGATGAGGTCGCAAGACCCCAGGCCCGCCATCTCGGAAACGGCGGTGATCGCCGGCTCCAGCGTCACGCCCGGCAGGAACACCGTGTTCTCGCGCTGGGCGGCGATCGAGGCGACGACCTCGGGCTCGCGGGCCTGCAGGGTGACCTTGAGGCCGGCGCGCGCAGCCACCTGGGCCAGGGCCGTGCCCCACGCCCCGGCGCCGACGACGCCCGCGTGCTTGAAGCTCATGCCTTGGCTCCCTTTCGACCGAAACTGTTGCTCGGATTGGATAACGCCGCGGCCTCGTCGAGGGGCCAGCGGGGACGCGCCACGGCGTCCAGATCATCGGAAATGCCCACCGCCAGGCGCTCGGCCCCGGCCAGGGCGATCATGGCGGCGTTGTCGGTGCAGTAGGCCAGCGGCGGGGCGTCGAAGGAAAAGCCGTTGTCCTCGCACACCTTCAGCAGGGCCGCGCGCACCGCGCCGTTGGCGGCCACCCCGCCGGCGACGACGAAGCGGCGCTCGCCGGCCGCATGTTCGGCGGCATAGAGCTTCATGGCCCGGTCGGTGCGTTCGGAAAGCTGGCGGGCGATGGCGAACTGCACGGCGGCGGCCAGATCGGCGCGCTCCTGATCCGTCGTCAGGGTCGCGGCGATGCGGGCGGCGGCCGTCTTCAGGCCCGAGAACGAGAAGTCGCAGTCCTTGCGGCCCAGGAGGGCGCGCGGCAATTCGTACTTCGAGGCGTCGCCCGCCTTGGCCAGCTTTTCCAGCGCCGGGCCGCCTGGATAGGGCAAACCAAGGCTCTTGGCGATCTTGTCGAAGGCCTCGCCGGCCGCGTCGTCGATGGTGGTGCCCAGGCGCTTGCAGGCGCCCACGCCGCCGACCTCGAGCAGCTGGCAGTGTCCGCCGGAAACCAGCAGCAGCAGGAAGGGATAGGCCACCTCGGCGCCCAGACGGGCCGAGACCGCGTGGCCTTCCAGGTGATTGACCGCCACCAGCGGCAGGTCGCGGGCCAGGGCCACCGCCTTGCCGAACGCCAGGCCGACCATCACCCCGCCGACCAGGCCCGGTCCGGCCGTGGCCGCCACGCCGTCCAGCGCGTCATAGCCGATCCCGGCCGCGCGCATGGCCTGGGCGGCGACGCTGTCGATGACCTCGACATGGGCGCGGGCGGCGATCTCGGGCACCACCCCGCCGAACGGGGCGTGCTGTTCGAACTGGGTGCCGACGATCGACGACAGCACCTCGACGCGCCCGTCCGCGCTCCGGCGCACCACCGAGGCGGCGGTCTCGTCGCAGCTGGTCTCCAGACCAAGGACGGTGAGACCCTTCTCCAGGCCCGAGTTCTTAAGGGTTGTCATCCGGTTGCGGGGGTCCCGCAGCTCCTGTAGCAGCATGGCTTACGAAGTTTCGTAGCAGGTAACGTCCAGACCGTGTCCCGGCAACCCATCCGCATCGGCGCGCGCGGCTCCAAGCTCTCGCTCGCCCAGTCCGGCCACATGCAGGCGCGGATCGCCCACGCCCTCGGCGCGCCGCTGGACGCCGACCCGGAAGAGATCGCCTCCTACGCCCAGCTGATCCCGATCGTCACCAGCGGCGACCGCATCCAGGACCGCCGACTGATGGAGATCGGCGGCAAGGGCCTGTTCACCAAGGAGATCGAGGAGGCCCTGCTCGACGGCCGCATCGACTGCGCGGTGCATTCGCTGAAGGACATGCCGGCCGAACTGCCGCCGGGCCTGGTGCTGGCCGCCACGCCCGAACGTGAAGATCCCCGCGACGCCTTCATCAGCAAGGTCGCCCAGCGGCTGGAAGACCTGCCCCACGGCGCGCGCCTGGGCACCGCGTCCCTGCGTCGCCAGGCCCAGGCCCTGCACGTGCGCCCCGACCTCGACGTCGTCATGCTGCGCGGCAATGTCGACACCCGCCTGGCCAAGCTGGAGCGCGGCGAGGCCGACGCCATCCTGCTGGCGCAGTCGGGCCTCAACCGCCTGGGCATGGGCCACATCCCGCAAAGCTGGCTCGACCCGCTGGCCGCCCCGCCCGCCCCGGGCCAGGGCGCCCTGGCCATCGAAAGCCGGGCCGAGGACGTCGACGCCCCCTGGCTGGCCGCCATCCGCTGCCGGCCGACCACCATCGCCGTGGCCGCCGAACGCGGCGCGCTCTACGCCCTGGAAGGCTCGTGCCGCACGGCCGTCGGCGCCTATGGCCGCCTGGACGGCTCGCGCCTCTCGCTGCTGGTCGAGGCCCTCAGCCCCGACGGCGTCCTGCGCGTCCGCCACGAGGGCGAGGTCGTGCTGACCGGCGACGACGACGCCGGCCAGGCGCTGGCCCTGGGCCTGTCGCTCGGCGCTGCGGTCAAGGCCGAGGGCGGCGACGCCATCATCGCGCCGACGGAATGACGGCGGACGCGCCCCGCGTCTGGATCACCCGCGCCCGCCCCGGCGCCGAGGCCACCGCCGCGCGTCTTACGGCGCTCGGCTTTTCGCCCCTGGTCGACCCGCTGCTGGAGGTCCGCGACCTGGGATGGACGGCCGACCTCTCCGGCGTCGGCGCCCTGGCCTTCACCAGCCGCAACGGCGTGGCCGCTTTCGCCCGGGCCAGCGCCCAGCGCGGCCTGCCGGTGTTCGCGGTCGGCGCAGCCACCGCCGACCTCGCCGCCGAGGCCGGCTTTTCCCGGATCGAATCGGCCGACGGCGACGTCGCCGCCCTGGCCGCCCTGATCGCCGCCCGCCGCATGACTTTCGAAGGCGCGGTGCTGCATCCGGCCGCCGCCGAGCCGGCCGGCGACCTCGTCTCGCCGCTGCTGCGCGCCGGGATCGAGGCCCGCACGGCCGCCGTCTACGAAAGCGTCGTCCGCGCCCCGGCCGCCGAGACCCTGGCGACGCTCGGCGGCCTTGACGCCGTGCTGCTGCATTCGCCCAAGGCCGCCCGGGCGCTGGCCGCCCTGCTGGCGCAGCATCCCGCGCCCGGCCTGAAGGCCTTCTGCCTGTCGCCGGCCGTGGCCGCGCCGCTGGCCGGTCTTTCCGCCGACGGACATCTGGGGCCTGTGGCCGCCGCGCCGCGCCCCCGCGAAACAGCGTTGTTCGAGCTGCTCTCGCCTTAAGGCGAAGTTGCACCCAATTCGCGCGTGGGGCACGAATGGGGATCATGAGCGCCGCCCCCGACCCCGCCGAAATCGCCGCCCCCAGCGACCCGGCCCTCTATGCCCGAAAGCCCCTGCTGGGCCCGATGTTCTGGGTGATGATCGTGCTGTGCGTCGCCTGCGTCGGCGCAGGGATCGCCATCGCCCGCTTCGGCCCGACCTGGTTTGGGAAGAAGGACGCCGCGCCCCAGGCCCCGCCGCCGGCCCAGCAGCCGGTCGCCGCCGGTTTCGCCGCGCCCGCCGCCGACGTTCCGGTGGTCGCCGCCCCGTCCGCGCCGTCGCCGTCGGCCGAGATCGAGCGGCTGGAGGCCCGCATCGCCCTGCTCGAATCGGGCCAGCAGCACACGCTGGACGCCGCCGGCGCGGCCCTCGCCGCCGCCAGCCTGGCGCAGGCGGCGCAGGGCGGAGAGCCCTTCGCCGACGCCGTCGCCGCCCTCGAGCGCGTGCTGCCGCCGTCGTCGGAGGTGCGCGCCCTCGAACGCCTGGCCCGCCAGGGCGCCCCCACGGTCGCGGGTCTGGCCGCCGGCTTCGACGACCTGGCCGGCCGCGCCTCGGTCGCCGCCCACGAGCCGGGCCCCGACGCCGGGGCCCTGGCCAAGCTGCAACACGCGCTGTCGCGCGTCGTCACCATCCGCCAGGTCGGCTCGACGGCCGGAAGCGGCCCCGACGCCGTGCTGGCCCGCGCCGAGGCCCGGCTCGACGCCGGCGACCTGACCGGCGCCCTGCGCGCCCTCGACGCCCTGCCGCCCGGCGCCCGCCCGGTGCTGGCCGCCTGGCGGGCCGAGGCCGAGCGCCGGGCCGAGATCGACCGCCTGGTCGCCGCCGTCCGCGACGAGGCCCTGGCCGGCCTGATGCAGGTCTCCCGCGCCCAGCAGAACGCCCGCCTGGCCGGGGCGCCCCCCGCGACCTCCCCCGGGGCCTCCCGATGATCCGCGCCCTTCTCGCCCTCGTGCTGATCGCGGTCATCGCCGTGATCGTGGTCTCGCTGACCGGCGAGCCGGGCGCGGCCAGCCTGGAATGGCTGGGCTGGCGGGTCGAGATGACGGCCGCCGCCGCCGCCCTCCTGACCCTGCTGCTGGCCCTGGTCGCCGCCGCCCTGTGGCGCGGCCTGCTGTGGATCATCGAGGCGCCCCGTCGCGCCGCCCGCGCCCGCGCCGAGGCCCGCCGCAAGCAGGCCGTCGAGGCGCTGTCGCGCGGCTTTCTCGCGGTCGCCGCCGGCGACGGCTCCGAGGCCCGCCGCCTGGCCCAGAAGGCCGCCGACCTCAACGACGACGCCCCGGCCCTGGTCCGCGTGCTGGCCGCCCAGGCCGCCGAGGCCGCCGGCGACACCACCGCCGCCCGCCAGGCCTGGAACGCCATGCTGGGCTTTCCCGAGATGCGCCTGGCCGGCCTGCGCGGCCTGATGCAACTGGCCCTGGCCGAGGGCGACCGCGCCCTGGCGCTGCGGCACGCCGAGACCGCCTATGGCCTGGCCCGCTCGGCCCTATGGGCCTGGCGCGCCCTGCTGGAAGCCCGCCTTGAGGCCGGCGACTGGGCCGCCGCCCTGCAGCTCGTCCAGGGCGGCCAGGAACGCAAGATCGTCTCGCCGCTGGTGGCCGAACGGGCCCGCGCGGCCCTGCTGGCCGCTTCGGCGGCGAGCCTGGAGGACAGCGACGATCCCAAGGCCCAGGACCAGGCGCTCGACTTCGCCTTGCAGTCGGTGAAGCTGAAGGCCGACTTCGCCCCCGGCGTGGTCATGGCCGCCCGCCTGCTGGCCGCCGACGGCAAGGCCGCCAAGGCCGCGACCCTGATCGAGGCCGCCTGGAAGGGCGCGCCCCACCCGGCCCTGTGGCTGGCCTATCGCGACCTCAAGACCAGCGAGACGCCCAAGGCCCGCGCCGCGCGCCTCTCGGCCCTCGCCCAGCTCAAGCCCGAGGCCCGCGAGAGCCGCATCCTCAAGGTCGAAAGCGCCCTGATCGGCGGCGACCCGGTCGCCGCCCGCGCCGCCGCCCGCCTGCTGCCCGAGGAAGCCTCTCCCACGGCCCGCCTAGCCGGCCTGATGGCCCGCGTCGCCTTCGCCAACGCCGAGCCCGACGAGGCCCGCGCCTGGGTCGCCCGGGGCGTGGCCGCCCCGCAGGAGCCCGACTGGAGCGATCTGGACCCCGAGGGCCAGGCCTTCGCCTACGGCCGCGAGGACTGGGCCCGCCTGGCCGCCAGCTACGCCGAGACCGGCGAACTGATCCATCCGCGCTTCGAGCGCCGCGAGCGCACGATGAGCGACCTACCGCAGCTCCCCACGGCCTACGCCCAGTCGACCCTGGCCGAATCCACCGCCTTCGTGCACGCGGCCGAGACCGGCGGGGCCCTGATCCCGTTTCCGGACGACCCCGGCGTGCTCGACGAACCGCCCTCGCCCGACGCCCCCGGCCCCGCTCCGGCGCCCCGTCGCAACACAGGCGCACGACGACGCTTGGCAAGCGGCCCGCGCCCCGCTAAATAGGCCGCTCCTCGCGCCCGGCGATTCTGCCGAAGCGCCGTGGGCCGCCTTAGCTCAGCCGGTAGAGCGGCGCATTCGTAATGCGTAGGTCAGGTGTTCGAGTCACCTAGGCGGCACCACTCAACTCCTTGAAAATAAACGATTTTCTCTTCGGAAGCGGTTACTTCCACGGGGCATCCGCAGGCCGTGGAAGCAAGGTGGAAGCATAGGGATCGAAGCTCAAGCAGCCCTCAGCAGGTCGGCTTGCCCCGTGTTCGTACAGGCGACACCGTCCAGGAACGCCTGGACGTCGGCCGGCGCGTATCGGACGGACCGACCGATCTTCCTGAAGCGAGGACCACCGCCCCTGTAGCGCCAGTCTTCCAGCGCTCGCGGCGACATCGAGAAATATTCGGCGACCTGAGCCGTCGTGAGGAGGTTGCCCGACAGGGCGAACGGACGGACTTCGGCCGTCGATTTAGAGAGGTTCATTGAGATCCCAGGGCCGGCCGATTGGGTTGCGCCGGATGGGTGGACGTAGCCGACCAAGAAGGCCGTGAGCGTCGCGCCTAAGCGCGAGGGCGGTCGGATAGGCCCTCCTGTCGGCGAAAGCAAGCTCGGAGCGCTCCGAAACCACCGCCCCCTCAACCATCCACGAAAATTCGCCCAGGAGGACTCGAAGCGGTCACCCGCTACCCATGTAGCCCAGCACCCCGCTTCTAGCCCCTGAGCGACTCCCAGGAGTCAGGGCGGACCATCCCGCTTTCCGGAGTCGTAGCGCCCCTGCCGCATCCGGATCTCGAAGCGGACGAGGGCGATGATCGGCCAGCCGAAGAACCAGGCCGCCAACAGCCACTCCATCGGATCCCGGTCGCAGCTCATCGGTCGTCCTCGACGAGTTCGATCTGCTGAGCCCGAGTGACGATCGCGGACAGGAAGGCCTCCTCCTGGTTGGGCAAGGCCGCCGCGAGCCAGTTGAGCGCCAGCGTGACGATGTCCACGCCGAGGACCTCAGCGAGCTTGGGCAAGAGCGCCTGGTCCGGGATGAACTCACCCCTGACCCACATGCCGATGATGGTCGAACGCTTGTAGCCAGCGGCTTCTGCAAGCTGGTCGGCAGTACGGTCCTGGAGGACGAGTTGAGAGGCGATATAGCTGGCGAAAGCGTTGGTCATCGACCACCTCCAAGGTCGCTATCAGCCAGAAAAATCTCACGACACACATAAAAGAACTTCAACACCGTCAAATCTCCGTCTGGACGATGCTGATGTTCTACATCACCACGAGAGACGATTAACTCGGCAAACAGCGCTCTGTGCGTGGCGATAATTCGTCTTCTTGGTATAATGATTTCTCGTGACCACGAACGAGACGATGAAATCTGAACCAGAACCTGCGCGACAGACGCGCCTCACCCCGGCCCAGTGGGCGCAGGCCAAAGCCCTTCTGGAGACCGGCCAGATGACCAAGGCCGGCCTCGCCAGGAAGTTCGGGATCTCCCGGCAGTCGATGAGCGAGGGCATGAACAAGCGCGAAGCGATCTACGGCTCCCGCTGTCACGTCGTCGAAGAAGCCTGCATCGAGGGCTTGAAGGACGACGCAGCCCGCCGCGCCGAGGAGATCGTCGCGCTGCGGGAAAAGCAGCTGAAGGCCACAGAGCTTCTCCAGCACCTGCAGATGAAGGCGATGGCCGACGCGATCCGTGATGACCGCCCACTGAGTAGCCTACTAGCCGAGGCGGCGGCGATCAGCCTGCTCATCAAGAACCAGCGGATGATCCGGGAGCAGCTGTGGGACTTGTACGGTCTGGACGATGACAGGACCACCGCCACCGCCGAGACGGTCGAGTTCGCGGTGTCGGAACGGGCAAAGGTCGATCCAGCTTAGGCGGCACCTTGCCCTTACGCCCCCGGGCGGCTCAAATTCGCTGCTCCAGCGCAACCCAACAGCATCGCCTTAATCGAGCAACTCAAGCCATGACCTTCGACGAAGAGGTAGCCGAAATGGTCGAGCAGATAATTGCCGACCGTAGATCGAAACAACGCGCCCTCGCCAACCCAGTCACCAAAATCGCAGAAGGCTATTTTGCCGTCGACATCGACATGATCGACGACGCCAGCGAGATCATGGACAGCGCATTCCGAAACGATGGGATCGAACCTGTCTGGTATCAGCGCAGGTACGTGTCCTGGAAGCAGATCGTGCTCAACAACGAAGAACAGGCGCGCCACCTTGCTGCATTCGTGGAAGGCCGAAACGGGTTTTAGCGACGGCTCGCTGATTGCGGCAGACTCGCCCTGATGCCGTCCCAGCCACCACGAGCGGCATCCTGCACGCCGGATGTCCAGGCATAGAGGCGGCTCTCCACGTCGAGCGCCGTCAGGTTGACGCTTTTACAGACGTAGTCGGCCCAAAAGATCGGCTCGGTCAGAGGACGGACGTTCAGAATATGCTGGTGACCGCTGTCGGCGCTCCAACGTGAGGCCCTACGCAGCGCCGCCTCGACCATCGGCACCGCCGGATGGCCAGGCTGGATGACCACCGCCCCATGTAGGTGAAATCTGGACGCATGGTCTCGCTCGATCGCGAACCAGAAATCGGGCGCATCGTCGGCCATCTCACGCTTCAGCGACTTCCGGATCACGTCTTGGACGAAACTCGCAGGCCCCTTCTTGCTCTCAAGAGCCTGGCGGCAGAGGTCGTCGCCGAGCCTCAACGAGAACGCCAAGGCCCCTCTCCTGGCGCTGATGATGGACATCGCCATCACCTTCAAGGGCATCGTCGTCTTGCCCCAGTGCGGGAGGCGGTAGTGCTTCAGCTTGGAAGTGATTTCGGCCCCTACTGAAGTGACGTCACCTAGACGACCGTCTTTCTCGGCAGACCCAATCAGCGCAACGTACAGCTTGTCCCGAGACGGCTGGCGATACGTCCCCCGGCGTGCAGATTTGGCTGCTTTCTCACGGGCGAGCATGATCTTGTCCGCCAGCTTGATCGGCCGCTTCTTCACCTTGGCCAGGATCTGGTTGATCTCTCGCTGGTGGAGCTCCAGCAACGCTGCTTGCTCCGTACGCTGAAGCGCGTACTCGATTGGGTCGGGGTGACCACCCGCGACAGCTTCGCGGTGCGCGGTCCGGAAGACTTCGCGGTTCCGGATCCCTTTCCGAGCACGTCCCTCGAAGTCCCGGCGAGCCTTGGCATCGTGTAGAGCGCGCAGCACTGGGTCATCAATGTCGGCCGTAATGCGCTTGATAGCCTGCTCGTCAGCGGGCGAAAGGACGACATCGACGATACGCTGCACTACTGGATCCCCCACGCCGCCAAGCCCACGCGCATGACGACGCGACGAACCTGACCGGCAGACCACCGACCTCCGCGGGGAGCGGGCACGCCACGATCGTTCATGGCCGTCGCGATTCCGTGGAGCGAGAGGACGCCCTGTTGCCTGATCTCCTTGATCACGTTCAAGCAGTCTCTGGCGGTGACGTCGGCCGCAACTCGCCGGACGCGTGCAGATCGCTGCCTGCCGACCTCGGCATGGTCCTCGATCCGGTGATCGCCGCGACGACCGCCGAGGACGACACCACGAGCCTTTGCAGCCGCGAGCGCCTGGCGGGTCCGGGTCGAGATCATCTCGCGCTCGAACTGGGCGACGCTGGCCATGATGCCGACGGTGAGGGCGTTGGCGTGCGGTAGGTCGCAGGCGACGAACTGGACGCCCTCGTCCATCAGCTTCGAGATGAACGTCACGCTTCGGGAGAGGCGGTCGAGCTTGGCGATAACCAAAGTCGCCCCGTGTAGCCTGCAGCCACGTAGAGCGGCCTCCAGGGCCGGGCGATCGGCCTTCTTGCCGCTCTCGACCTCCTCAAACTCGGCGACGACCACCCGGCCGGCGACGAAGGCCCTGACGGCGTCGCGCTGAGCGTCCAGCCCCAGACCGCTGTCACCCTGCCGCTTGGTGGAGACCCTGTAATAGGCGACGAACCGCTGCATGTGACGCTCCTGGACGGTGGAGCGCGACCATCTAGGGCACGGGACTCACGGGGCCAAGGGCGGCAAACTCGGCAAGTTCCCCCATCAAGGAACTTGATGGAACAAAAAGAGAACATATATTGCTGATCAGCAGCGGCAGCGGAGGCGCGACAGAATGTCGCCGCGTCGTCGAGCCCTACCGAAACTGCGCCGTTCGGCTGCTACAGCGGCAACTCGCGCTCCCGCCGATCACGTACGGCGGACACGAACGTGACCAAATCGGAGGTTAATTGGAGGCGTGCACGACTTTCATGCTCGACGACAACGATCTCGCCTAAAGCTGCTTCTGCCACCGCCCCCACACGGAGGCCGGTTACTCAAACTTAACCTTTTGGGGCAAAAGATTCTAAGCTGGTCAAGACCGGGAACGGCGTGGCGTGTCGCTCGTTGTGATGATCGAGGTGAAAATCACCTCGATCCTGTTGACGGCTCGCGTACCGATCCTAATGTGCACATCTGCACGGCGCGTAGGGCGAGCGTCGGAGAGGGAAACAACCTTATGGCAACCACAAACGCTTTGGACGTTCTCGTCGCAAGGGCGAGGGAGCACAAGATGACTCCAGTGGAACGACGCGCTCAGCGCGTGAGCCTGATCATGGGCCTTCGCGGTCGCGAGTCCTCCCTGACCAAAGAAAAGATCGAAGATATTCTCGACGAGGTCGAGGGACATGAGACCTCGACTCTCGGGGCTTGAAACTCCAGCGACTCTCGTATGAAGTGAGAAGGCCCGGTCAAGAACCGGGCCTTTTTCTTTGGCACGTGATGTTGGACAGCAATTGGGATCTGATCAACGGCCCGGTAGCGCACGAGATCGAGGTCCTCAACTACGCCAATCAGATCAACGTTATGGAGGCCCTCGTGCGGTATTTCACCCACGTCGCTCCTCCAACGGAAGGCGGGTGCCCGATCACGCCCAACAGCAATGCTCTGCGAGAAATCCATCGGACAGGCACCCTTTTCCTGCTTCAGGCCCCAGGCAACTTTCGGGAGACCGACGTTTTTGTCGGCAATGCAGAAAAGGTAGCGCACACCCCGCCCGGCCACGGCGAGGTTCCCGACCTAATGGTCGCGTTCGATGCCGAACTGGCCGCCATGTGGGCCGACAGCTCTCCGATGGAGATCGCTGCCTGGGCCTTGTGGAAGATCAATTTCATCCACCCATTCAAAAACGGCAACGGGCGGGCCGCCCGCGCCTTTGCCTACGCCTGCCTCTGCCTGAAATACGGCTTCATGCTACCGGGCAGCCCGACGGTCATTCAGCTGGTCATGGCGAACAAGCCGCAATTCGAGGCGGCGCTTGCTCACGCGGACGAGACGTTCCGGGCGACCGGCAGCGCAGACTTGGCTCCGATGGAAGCCTTCCTGGAACAACTGCTCATCCAACAGCTCCATTCGCTGGATGGGCATGGAGACCAAGGACTGGCAGCCATCGCCAACGACGGATCCCCGACCTCCGACGTCGCTGGAGGTTAGCAACCTCAACTTGGCGCTTGTCGCATCGGTGGTTGCGAGAGACGTCACGCCAGCTCTAGGCATCAATGGTGGAGATTTTGCCGGTTACTGCCGGATTGGTGCGGGCAGCGGCACGCGCAATGCCCCACGCAACCACCTCGAACCGAAGCTCTAGGCGAAGACCTTTAAGTCCGACTCTCGGCCAGACGCATCGACGACCTTCAGCGTCGCCCCCTTCTGATCGGATTCAATAATGAACTCGTAAAGACGTAGCGCATCCTTGAGAACGTCCGTGTAGGACGAGGCCTCGGTGATTTCTTTAAGCCGCTTCAGGCGATCGAAAGATTGAGGAGCCAAGTCGATTTGGACCCGAACCTTCTTTTCTGGTGAAGCCAAGCCAAAATCCTCGCTACTTGCTCTTGAGGGAGCCGAAATAGTACATGGCCAGAGCGGACCAGACCGGTCCGATCACGGCCCAAACGGCACCGACCGCCAAGAACGAATGGGTGATGAGCCCCCAAATGGCGGACCCAGCCAGGAACAGCGTTCCAACAATGAAGACAGCCGCCGCCAACAGCGTGCGCCCATACGCGTCAATAATCTCGACGCGCGACTTCGCCAGCTTAGCGTCGAACTCCCACGGACGGCCGGCCACGACCGTGCGCTTATTCTTCCCCCTCGACTTCTCGCCTCCCCTCCCCTTTTGAGGAACGGTAGCCTTCAGATCGAAGGTCTTTCCAATGACAACACGTCGGCGCATCGACACACCTTGGATAGGCGTCGAGTCACCAGATCGCGCTTACTCTTCAATGTTCCTGTGAAGTGATCCGATAACTCAACAGGTCAAATCGGGTCATCGATACAGTGAAGAGCAAGCTCTTCACAGGAACAGTCACCGCCTTCACATAAAGGAAGCGCATATCGGGAAGATTGATCCCGCTGAGAACACGACCGGCAAACGGCCTATGCCTTCGCGATCGTTGCTCAATATTTGGGGCATACATTCACTCTCCTCGCTCAAAGCCGGACAAACCCGTCCGGGTGGGTGGAGGCACAACGCCCCCATCACGAAGATAGGTCGGGCCAACGCGCCCGTCAACGTCCATCCTCAGATTTTCCTCAAATAAACCTCGGCAAATTTCACCACACACCCAACGCCGCCGCATCGGTTTGGCCGACCGACCGTCATCCCGTTCGCGTCGGCAGACGTAATCGTGCTTGGCCAGCGCACGCCACCTTAACGGCAGCCTTCAGCTAAGCCCCACGCCCACGGAGGTAACCAATGTCAGCTTGCCGTTGCCAGCTCCAGCCCCCCCCCTAAGCCCTTGCACGTAAAGGCCCTCACGGCCCCACGAGGCATAAGGAAAGCGAAACGCGTGGCGACGCGCAGGAGAACGTCAGGTTGGTGCGCGGCGGGATTCCCAGGCCCATATCTTTGACCTTACCCATAAGGGAACAGGATGCCGGAAGGGCCTGACGCAGCCGACCCGGGTCCATATAGACCTCCCCCGTCTAGGACTTCTCGCTCTCAACCACCTTCCGACCAACCTTGATGAGCATTCGCTCCACGGCACGATCAGACGCGGATTGCTGAGTGGTGGTGTCGAGCTGCGCGTACTTCATGGTCGTCGCCAGGGTCGAGTGTCCGAGCGCGCTGGCGATCACGGGCAGGGGCTGGGCATCTTCCAGCATGGCCGTCGCCTTGGTCCGGCGGAAGTCGTGGCGATTGGCGTCGACGATCCCGGTCTGCTCCTCGATCCACTTCCAGATGTTGTCCAGGTGCGTCCGGGGGCGTCGCAGGTCCTGATCCGGACGCTGAGGATCGAATTTCACGTCACGCCCGGGGAACACGTACTTCCCGTCGGGATCCAGGGCGCGCATTTCACGCAGCATCACGACCGCGCGCGTCGGCAGGCCGAGGTTGTGCAACCGCTTGGCCTTCGTATGGGACGACGGCTTCCGCCACTTCCCCTGCTGAAGGTCGAACTGCTCCCACTCGGCACGCAGGACCTCCTGGAGGCGAGCCCCCGTGAACACGAGAAGACGGACAGCGCAGGCCGGGTTCTGCAGCGGATAGCTGTCACAGGCCGACAGGATCGCCGCGAGTTCATCGTTCGAGTAGAAGCGCGTCCGCGGGTCCTCCGGGTACTTCTTCACCCCCAGGCACGGATTGCTCGTGCATAGACGCGCTTCCATGGCGAGGTTGAAGATCTTGCTGAGCGTCGCCCTGAGCCGGTTGGCCTGGAACGGCCCGGCCTTCTCGCGCACACCAGTGATCAACCCGAGAACGTCGTCCTGCGTGACGTCGCCCATTTTGTGGCCCGCCCAGACCGGAACCGCGTACTTGTCCAACAGGTGCTTGGCGTCCTTGACCGTCCGCCCCTTGAGCTGAGCCCCGTAGACCTCGCAGTAGTGGGCGGCACGATCGGCAAAGGTCTCCACGCCCCGCTCACGCGCACGGTCAGTGCTCGGATTGACGCCGGCCCTGACCTTGGCCAGTACCTCACGAGCCCTTTCCCGCGCTTGATCGACCGTCAGCGTCGGGAAACCGCCCAAGGTCACCTTCCCTTGCTTTCCGTGCGGCATGCGGAACTGGACGATGAAGGACTTTGTCCCCGCCGGCGTGCAGCGCAGGCCGAAACCAGGAACTTCCGCGTCGAACACGGTTTCGCCGGACTGGACCTTTTCGACCAGCCGCTTCGTCAGCCTCACACTCGATTTCTTTGGCACGCCGCCCCCAGGAAAACGGAGCGCGAGGTACAGCGACGCCGTCGTGGAAGCAAGATGGAAGCATAGGAAATCGAAATAGCCGCGCCGAGACCGTAGGACACCGTAGAAGGAAAATCACTTTCTCTAGCTATTTCAGAATACTATCGACTTTCACCGTAGCCTACCGTACACATAGTGCACGGATTCGTAATGCGTAGGTCAGGTGTTCGAGTCACCTAGGCGGCACCACCACTTCCAGCAGGACAACGAGTTCGACCCTACCGGAAGGGCTTTAAGCTCGGTGGTGACTTGGGGCCTTGGTGGGTGTGATTTCGCTGGGATGGATATCGCTAGCGACCGTCCGAAGTGTCATATGGAAAGGCCGCCTCGTTGCCGAGGCGCCCCCTAGGATGCGCCGAGATCGGCAATTTCCCCGGGTGCTCAGGGGCACCGTAAAACCGATGCAGACCGAGAACCGGGCCAGAAGCAGTGCTGTAGGAATACTCAGGATTGCTTCAGCCCGCACCTAAGCGGGTTGTGGACAGCTGCTAAACTGAGACCTTCGTGGTCACATTCAAAGAAGCGAAGACGCCAGCTCCAGCGCCGCAATATGCTGAAAGGGAGAGGCTGGGGCGCTCGAGCCTGACCGTCAAGCACCGCCGAAACGTCGAGCACCGCACGCAGGCCGGTCACCCGGCGCGGGCCAGGCTCACGCCGGGTGGAGGGCGGCGCGCACCTCAGGGAGCTTGCCCACCACAATCAGGGCCCTCAATGGCGACCTTCAAGCTTTCGCAGCTACCCCACCTGCGATCCAAGTCCGCGAACCTGCAATTGAGATATTGCACTTCAAAGCGGGCCGAACCACGGACAGCCTCAATTGATTACCTATAATCATGAAATGGTGGCAAATTTTTACAGCTGGGGCCTGATGTGAAATCGTATTCCGTATCGGATAGCCAGCCACTGTGCCACTTATTTGGCTTTAGATCAGGAATAAGCGGACCGTGACCATCAATCTCCACATCCTCCAGCCTACTCATGTCGTCGTAAGCACTTTTCGATTGCCTAACAATTATCACCTCATATCTACTCTTTAGAGTTCCAAATTTGTCAAACCACTCCAATCTTCTGTAACATATTCCAGTTTTCTCACCATTTACGGATTCATGAAAATTGTTTGCACGCTTTTCAGCACACGAAATAACACTCAAAGAAATCACGCACGTTGTGATAAATAGCCGCGCCTGGCGCATTTTCACCATACCAAAACGCCCTCGCAATCAATTCCCGTGCTGATCCTGCGGTGCCCTCAACGGCACCCCAATCTCAGCTCTCACCTTATTTTCGTCGGTGACCGCGTTACCGCTTCCGCCACCAAATGAACGCGGAATAGCATGCCCAACTAGCTCGTGCATAAGTATTTGTCCCGAAGTTTGCCTGATTGGAGCGCCACCCACACCAATAGCCTCAGTAGAACGCCCCGTGATGACGACCCTATCCCCCTTCACACTCGTCATCCCCTCACCAACCTCCGGGCCAGCCAATCTATAAATACGATTTACAGTAAGGCCAGATTTTGAGACATGCGACTCTACAAGCTTCTCCCCCATACTTACCGATATGGATTTCGGCCCACTTATTGCCGCGTTCAACTTAGCCGAATATATTGAAGATCCTGCCTTATTTAATTTTGCATCACCATCCCTAACAAGAGAACCACCTTTATCAAATTTATACTGTATTTTAGAAACTTCATTTATTCTAGCTAATATTGGAGCTCGCTGAGTCTCATTCTGAACGACAATGGCCATCCCCGTAGGGTCTGCATTATTCAGCGGATCATTACCGACGTAGGCATAGAGATTGAGGTCGTCCCCATACCCAATCGGATCGGTCTGCAGGAACCACCCGCGCGCCGGATCATAGGCCCGCGCCTTGTAGTGATAGAGCTTCAGCTCCGGCAGGGCGATCTGGCCGGTGTAGCGGAAGCGGCTGCCGGCGCCCCAGTTGTCGCCGGGCTGGCCGTAAGGGCCGTAGGTATACTTGGCGATCGAGACGCCGACGCTGTCGACCGCGCCGATCACCGAGCCCTGGCGATCGGTCAGCAGATAACGGGTCGCCGACGAGGATACGCCGGATCCCTCGATCCACACCAATGGCACGTCGGTCCCTTGGCCATGGGCGTAACGGCGCAGCAGCGTTCCTGCCCCGTCGTATTCTGCGACCAGCTGGTCGCCGGCATAAAGGAACTGGGTGACCGCGCCGTTGATCGTCGTCTTCGAAAGCCGCCCCAGCGGATCGTACTCGAGACCGGCGGCGACCGATCCGCCGACCGAGGTCAGCCGGTTCTCGCCGTCATAGCCGAAGGTGCGGTTCGCGCCGTCGTTGGTCAGGTTGCCGCGGCAGTCGTAACCCTTGCCCGCCCCGCAGCCGCCGCCGCCGATCGCGGCGATCGCGGCGTCGCGGTTGAGACCGTCGGCCGTGGCGCTGAGATTGATGTTGGCGCCGCTCCAGACATAGGCGTTGTTGGAGATGGTCTGGCCGACCATCTGGCTGGCGGCGTTGTAGCTGAACCCGAAGGTCGCGGCCGCGGCGGTGTTCGACGGCAGGGCGTGCTGGAGGCTGGCCAGGCGGCCAGCCGGGTCATAGCCGATGATCGACACCCGGTTGGTGCTGCCGATGACCAAGAGGCGTCCCAGGTCGTCGCGCGTGGTGTTGACGCCGAAGTTGGTTCCATCACCCAGCCAGAAGACCTGGCCCGCCGCGTCGTAGGCCGACACGACACCCGCGCCATCGGGCCAATAGAGATGCGTCCGATTGCCGGCCTTGTCATATCCGTAGGTCAAGGTCCGGCCGAAGGTGGCTTCCGTCCAGAGACGGCCAGCCGAATCATAGGCGTAAGACACCCCCTGGCCGGTGGCGTGGAAGTGGGTTGAGGTCGGACGGCCCGCCAGGTTGTAGGCGTAGTTCACCGTCGCGAGCCCTGGCCCTTCCTTGGCCGTCATCCGGTTCAGCGCGTCAAAGCCGTAGCCGGTGACGGTGGCGTCGCGCCGGCGCCAGCCGACACGATTGCCGTTGGGATCGTAGCCGTACTCTTCGTAGTCGGTGGCGCTGGACGCCCCAGAGCCACGCGTCGTCGACGGAAAATACTGATACTTCAGGCGATCGAAGCCGTCATAGCTCAGCGTCGTCTTGTTGCCGTTGGCGTCGGTGATCGTCTGTTGCTTGCCGTTGGGCGTATAGCCGTACGTCGCGTAGGTGCGCTGCGAGGCCGTCCCCAGCGCCTCCAGGGTCTGCAGGGCCTGACCCGCGCCGTCATAGACCGTCTTGGTCACGCGATCGGCGCCCTGCGCCCCTTCGGCCTGCAGGGCGCAGGCGTTGGGTCGATTGGAGGCGTCGTAAAGTGCGGCGAACAGCCCCTCGTTCATCCGGGTCGCCGTACAGAGCGGCCGGTTGAGCGCGTCGTAGCTGGTCTGGGTCAGGCTCGCCGCCGCCGTTCCGGGAGAGGCGTAGACCTGGGTCTTGTTGCCTAACACGTCGTACTTGGAGAGCATCGACTGCAAGATCACGAAGTTGGTGACCTGCACCGCCCCACTGCTGGCCGAAACCGCATCGACCGTGCCGACATCCACCCGCACGACCCGCCCGTCGGCGTCGTAGGTGGTCTTGGTCGCCTTGCGCTTCAACGCGCCGGTTCCGTCCGGATCCGGGCCGATCTCCATCACCGGCCGCCGCATGGCGTCGTACTGATAGTAGGTCGTGTAGTCGGCCGCGGTCTGCGCCGACGCTTCATGGGCCGACAAGGCCGCCGCCAGGCCAGCGACACTGCCGGAGGCAAGCAACAGGAGTCTCTTCATCCGGGCAGCGCCTTTCGCCGTCGACGCCCGCCTCACGGACACACCCCCGCGCGCGGATCCGTGGAGCTGACGACATTTCCAAGGGCGTCGAAGACCTTGCACGAGGTGGCCGCCACGCCGGCGGGATCGAGCGTCGAGGTCGTCGGGTTGCCCTTGGCGTCGTAGGTCATGGTCGTGACCACGCCGGTCGGATCGGTGACCTTGGTGGTCAGGCCGAGCGCGCCGTACTCGTAGCGCCACACCGGGCGCCCGCCGCTCACCGCCGGCTGGGTGACGGTCTCGATCTCGCCGGCGCCGGCGCCCGAGGCCTTGTAGGCGAAATCGGTCTGCAGGCCGTAGGCGCTGTCGCCGGGGGTGTTGTTGCGCGCGTCGCGGATCCACGAAGGCTTGTTCCAGGTCGCGTCGTAACCAGCCGTGACCACCAGATCGGCGAGACCGGTGTTGGGCTTGGCGATCTTGCGCAGCTCGATGGTGTTGTCGCGCGCGTCGTAGCCGAAGCTGTCGATGTCGCCTTCCGGATAGGCGCGCTGCTGGATCCGGCCGCGCCCGTCCATCAGGCTGGTCGTCACGCGTCCCAGTTCGTCGACGTGCCGCACCTGGGTGGTGGCGGGGGCGCCCCTGGCGGTCAGGCCCGTCGAAGGACGCGTCTCGATCACGTAGCGCTGGCCGAGCGGGTCGATCCGCTCGCTGCGATAGCCCTCGACGACGAAGAACTGATAGCCGTTCGCTCCATCGACCGTGCCCACGCCGTCGCGCGCCGCCGAGACGCGGCCCAGCGTATCGTAGGCGTACTGGATCTGCGGAACGGATGGGTTGCTTGGAGCGAAGACCTGCTGCAGCGCCTGATAGAGGCGCGGACGCTGGGTCGCCGAACGGGCCACGGGGGCGGCATAGTCGAAGGTCCACGTACCGCCAGCCGCGTCGGTCGTGGTGGAACTGCGGTAGAGGGCTCGTCCGAGGCTCGTCGTCTCGGTCTCATAATTGACAGAGACGCCGCGCGGCCAGGTCCAGGTCCGCAGCGAGAAGCCGTAGGCGTTCGCGCAGTCGGATTCTGGATCGTAGTTCACCACCCAGGGCTTGAACGTCATCACGTCGCCGCCGGCGTTGCGCAGGCTGAAGGTGACGTTCTGGGCGTCCCACCGCCGGGATGTCAGCCAGGTGACCTTCGTCGGCCCCGGCCAGTCGGAATGGCAGACGTCGCGGACCTTGGTGCGCACCCCGACCTGGCTGAGCTCTCCCGGCGACCCCATGGGCGCAGCCCAGCTGTCGTCGGCGAGCCGCAGATACTGGGCGCCGCTGAAGCCCTTGGTCACCGTCGCGGCGTTGCCGACGATCTGGCGTCGCCACCAGTCGCCGATCAGCGCCGCCGTCAGGTCCTTGCGCAGGTCGTCGATATCGGTCCGTGCGTAGACGTCCTGCAGGGCCAGGAAGGCCACCAGGCTGCCGGACGAGGCCAGGACGTTGGTCGTCCCCATGGCCTCGAGCGCCGAACCCGACAGACCAAAGTAGATCTTCTCCGGATCGGCCCAGCCGCTTTGGGGCGGACCGTAGCAATAGCCGAAATAGCCGGGAAGGCATCCCTTGAGACCGGCCTGATAGCTAAGCTTGCGTTCGACCTTGTAGGGGAACGGGCCGTTGCCCGCGGCCTCGAGCACGGGGGTCGTGAACTCTACCTTGCCCGTCGACAGATCCACGCCCAGCGCGCTGCTGCGGTCGATGAATCGGTCCTTGAGCACGTCGGCGGCGCGGCTCGGATCATACTCGCCAGAGTTCTCCGGCTCGGTGCCGCCGCCCCCCTTGGTGACGCCGTCGTAGCTGGTGAGCGCATGGGCGACTTCCAAGACCTCGCCGGCGGCGCCGAAACGCGTGGCGACGATCGCCCCGCCCCGCTGGCGGGTCGGGTCGAACTGGCCGGTGCACGCCGCGCCGAACGCGACCAGGCAGGCCTGCTTGGCGGCCAGCGGCCCGACCCGGCTGCCCGGACCAAGATAGCCCTCGCCCGCCGCGGTGACCCTGAAGCCCGCGTCGAGATAGGATTGCACCGCGCCGTTCAGAATGACCTTCAGCGTTTCGCCGACATTGGTCTGGAACCTGGGGCTTTGCGAACAGCCCGCAGAGCTCCCCTCATAGGTCATCGCGCTGGCGGCCCGAGCATCCCTGCCCGTGCCGGTGAAATCATAGATGCGCCGCGCGCCGGCGCCGCAGGGATCTTCGTTGTCGGGCGTCATCGCCCAGGCCAGGCGCGAGGCGGTCGACGCGACGTCGGGCAGGTCCTCGCTTTGCTCGAAGGTCGATCCCTCCAGTGTCGCGGCCGCTACAGCGATGGCGCGCGAGGCCGCGCGCACGCGGTTGAAATCGTTGGTTCGGCTGGTCAGGCTCAGCGTCGTGTCGACATCCATGGCCGTATACTGATCACGGATCCCGAAATCCCATTTGTGATTGGGATTGGTCGGCTGGTTCTGGATCACCTCCAGACCATGCTTCCACGACACCAGGCCCAGGCTGTGGTGGTGCTGCTCCTCGATCCCGCCGACCGCAGCTTGCAACGACAGCATCCGCGAAAACTGGGCAAGCCAGTTGGCCGCCAGGCCCTGGCGGTGCATGTCGCTGACGGGCGACCAGAACGTGGCGCCGCACGCGTAGGACGGATCGCAGTTGTTGGGCCCGCCCGCGACCCAGACGGGCAGCGCCCGATCGTCCTCCCGCTCTCCCGACCATTTGCTGGCCAGCTGCGACGAGGTTTCGCCGAGGCCCAGGACCACCGCCGACGGAACGTAGAACTTCGTTTCCTTGATCACCGTCTGGTCGGCATAGGCGCCGCCCTGGGCCGCATAAGGGTGATCAATGGCCAGGGAAACCACGCCGTCCGGGCGTGAACCGCACATGCCCTGGACGTTGATGTCGCGCTGCTCGGAATAGGTCTGCAGGACGACGTCGTCGAGCACGAGCCGGACTTCCTGGTAGCAGTAGTCGCTCGGGGCCTGGATGTCGGCCATGGTGAAGTTGGTGTCGAAGCCCAGGCGCCGGCCGTAGACCTCGTCTGTGAACAGGGTCCGAGACAGCATGTTCACCGGCACGGTCATGTTCTTGATCGCGGTGACCGTGAGCTTGGTGCGGTAGAGGTCGGGAATATCGCCGTAGGTGTAGCGGGGGCTCGCGCTGTAATAGGGCAAGTCCTGGCGCCGCCAGCCGCCGGCGGGCGGCGCGTCCGGCACGATCTGGCCGATGCCGACGACGGCGTTGGTGGTGTAGACGAAGTTGCTGGACTTCAGGTGGGCGAGCAGCTGGACGTCGCGGGACTTGAGATAGGCGTCCAGCTGGGCCGGCGAGCCGCCACGGACGAACGGCGCGCCCGACGCCGCGTCGGTTCCGGTCTGGAAGCCCGCCGCCAGCTGCGCCGCGGTCGCCCCAGAACTCAGGCCGCTTGCCGCAACCAGGTCGTGCGGCCCGGGCCAGGACGACTCCTTGTAGCTCGGGTCGAAGCTGTACCAGGCCCCATTGATCATCACCTCCGTCCAGACGTGCAGCATCTTCACGCTGGTCACCGGGCCGCTCATCGGACAGTCGAGCGCCGCCGAGCCGTTGACGCTGGACGGAATGCCGGCGGCGGCAAGCATGCGGCAGGCGGCGCCGGCGTCGGACACGCCGGTCCAGGCGGCGAATGCAGAACCGCTCAGGGTTATCTCGCCAACCCGGTACTGGGCGGTGTAGCCCGAATGGCGCAGCATCTCGACGAACAGCACGTTCTGGTCGAAGGGCGTGCCGGAACGATCGATCACCGCCCCCAGCGCGCCCTTGCGCAGGCCGAAGGCGAAATCGGTGCGGATCTGGTCGCGGACGAAGCCGTAGATCAGGTCCACATCGTTCTTGAGGGCGCGGGCCATCTCCACGACCTCTGGCAGCCGCGCCTCGAAGCCGCTGACGCCGGTGAAGGACGAGGAGCGGGTGCTGGCGCCGGCGTAGTAGCTTGTCGACGGCGACACGACCTCGGCGCTCACGAAACGCATCGAGGGCAGGGTCGGCGCAGGCGCGGCGGCGATCAGCAGAAGGGAGGCCGGCGCGGAAAAGCTCGCCAGCACCAGGCGCGAAACGCGGTTCATCGATGCGTCCAAGTGCAAGAATTGAAGCAGAAAGTGTTCGCGGACACTACGGCTCGACGCCGTTGATCAGCCCTATGACCTCGACGGTCGCGGTGGCGGTGTGCCCGTTGCCGTCGGAGATCGTGTAGGTGAAGGTCGTCGTTCCAGCGATCACCCGGCTGAGCGTCACGGCGCTGCTCGTGAACGTGACCGTCGCGCCGTTGCCCGGCTGAGTGACGGCGATGATCGACAGGGCGTCGCCATCCGGATCGGTGTCGTTGGCCCGTACAGCCAGGCTCCTGGCCGCGCTGGACCGCTCGAACCTGTAGTAGTCGTTGTTGGCGACGGGAGCCTGGTTGACGACGCTGACGGTCACCGTTCGGACCGCCGAACTGCCGCCGGGGTTGACCGCGTGATAGGTCCAGGCGTCGACGCCGGTGTATCCGGACGCCGGGGTGTATGTCGCCGAGAAGCCGCTGTTGACGACCGTGCCATGCGCGGGAGCGGCGTCCATGACGATCTGGGCGTAATCGCCCGCGACCGGGTAGGTGATGGTCACGGCCTTGTTGCTGTTGGTCGAGACCGAGACGTCCGACGCCGTCGGCGGCGGCGGCGGCGCCACCGCCAGACTGGCGGTCGCCGCCGCGCCCGTGCCGCTGGGGCCGGTCGCGGCATAGTCGAAGCTGTCGCCCCCGTAGTAGCCGGTCGAGGGCGTGTAGGTCGCCGTCGTGCCCGAGATCGACGCCGAGCCATGGGCCGGCGCCCGGGTGATCGTCAGCGAGGTGTAGGCCCCGGCCGGCTGGAGGGCGAACGAGGTCGAGCCGTTATAGGCCACGGTCGCCGAGACCGGGCTCACGGTCGGCGGGTCGCCCACGGTCACCGCCACCGTGGCCGAAGCCGTGGCGCTGCGGCCGTCCGTGATCGTGTAGGAGAAACTGTCGAAACCGCGATAGCCGGCGGCGGGCGTGTAGGTGATGGACGATCCTGTCGTGGACAGCGCCCCGTGCGCCGCGCCGCTCGCGCCCGTCACCGACAGGGCGTCGCCGTCCGGGTCGCTGTC
This sequence comes from Caulobacter sp. FG7, assembly GCF_057808875.1. NCBI lineage: Bacteria > Pseudomonadati > Pseudomonadota > Alphaproteobacteria > Caulobacterales > Caulobacteraceae > Caulobacter > Caulobacter sp. FG7. The sequence continues at coordinate 221,682 of NZ_JBMDIW010000001.1, read as the reverse complement.
GTTCACGCGGGGATCGAAGATCGTCGTGGTGTTGAAGGGCACGCGCAGGACGTCGTTCACCGCGACCGGGAAGCGGTTGTTGGTGAAGCCGACCTCCTGCGTGCGATTGCCCGCCGGATCATAGGCGTAGTTGGCCGCGTCACCGTTCGATGAACTCGTGCCTATCAGGCGCCCCAGCGTATCGTAGCGGTAGGTGATCGAGGTCTGGGCGAGGCCCTCGCCCGCGGCGAGCGAGGCAACGAGCGCCAGGCCGACGGGCTTCAGCCCGGCCAGACGAGCGTAGGGCATTCGCGGCCCGCCGCCCGCACGCATACGCCTTCGGACCCACCCCAGGCCCTTGCACTCAACGCTCATACTAGCCCCCGCCTTGCGGCGCTACTCAACGCGGCATTGAGCAACCATAGGGCGCGCGACTGTCAAATGAAGCTTGGCAATATCCACAACTTTTCCGCGTCAACGCGCTCTTCCGGCCGACAGACGGCAGCAAGCTCCGTCGCTCGGTACGGGTCAGCGCAGCGCCGCTTCGCCCAGCTCGGTGACGCCCGACAGCAGGCCGGCCATCAGCAGGCCGACCATGCCGCCGAGCAGCACGATCAGCACCGGGCCAGCCATCCGGCCGAAGGCCTCGATGCGCCGCATGGCCGCCTCTTCCTCCAGCCGCCCGCCGCGCGCCAGCATCTGGCCCAGCGCGCCGGAGGCCTCGCCGACGGCGGCCAGGCGCGCGGCGGCGGCGGGAAAGCCGCGCACCCGCTCCAGCGCCGCCGACAGCGCCACGCCTTGGCGCACGGTCGGCGCCAGGCTCGCCAGGCGCTCGCGGGCCGTGGGCGAGCCGACGCCGCGGACCGCCAGCCGCAGGGCCTCCGACATCGGCGCGCCGGCCGCCAGCATGCCGCCCAGCCCGATGGCGAAGCGGCCGAACACCAGCGGGCGGACCAGCGGGCCGGTGGGCCCCTCGACCAGGAACCGGTCGACCGGCTCGGCCAGCAGGCCGGCCCGTCCCATGACGAGAAGCGCGATCGCCGCCACCCCCGCCCCGGCCGCCAGATAGGGCCCGCTGGACTGCAACGCCGAGCTCGCGCCGATCAGCAGTCCCAGGACCAGCGGCGGCGGACCGTTCGAGGTCTCGACCAGGGGCGTCAGGGTCGGCACCACGAACAGCAGGATGACCAGCAGGGCCGCCACGGTGCTGACCAGCACGAAGGCCGGATAGGACAGGGTCGAGATCAGCTGTTCACGCAGCTTGTCGCGCGAGGCGACCAGGTCGCTGGCGCGCTGCAGGCCGCCCGGCAGGTCGCCCGAGGCCTCGCCCGCCGCGACGAAGGCCGCCACGAAGGCGTCCTTGGACGGCAGGTTGCGCGCGAAGGCGGCCTCGACGGCCTCGCCGCCGCCGATCTGGGCCGCCAGTCTGCGGCAGAACTCGCGCACAGCCGGCGGCGCGCCGGGCCCGCCGAGAATGCCCAGCGCCGAACGGATGTCGGCGCCGGCGCGCAGCAGGTCGGCGAGACTGCCAAGCAGGGTCGAGAGCCGGCGATCGTCGATCGCCCGGCGCGAACCGCCCTGCCCTCCGGCGGCCGCGCCGGCGTCGCGGGCCCGCTTCAGCCGGACCGGCGAAAGGCCGTCGCGTCGCAGGCGCTCGAAGGCCTGGGCCTCGCCGCCGGCCTCGATCCGGCCCTTGACCCGGCGCCCGCCGGCGTCGAGCGCCACGTAGTCGAAGCGGCTCGCTCCCTCAGCCATGGACCGCCGCCGTCACTTCCTCGATGGTCGTCACGCCCTCGAGGGCCTTGACCAGGCCGTCGCGCAGCATGCTTTCCAGGCCACGGCGATGCGCGTGCGCGGCCAGGGCGCTCTCGCCCTCGCCTTCGGCCACGGCCCGCAGCATCCGGTCGTCGGCGAGGAAGGCCTCGGCGATCGGCATCCGCCCCCGGAAGCCCCCGCTGCAGGACGGGCAGCCCACGGCGCGGAACACCCGGCGCGGCGCCGAAAGGCCCGCAGCCGTCAGCACGGCCTCCCCGGCGGCGTCGATCGGCGCCTCGACCCGGCAGTGCGGGCACAGCTTGCGCACCAGCCGCTGGGCGGCCGCGCCGCGAAAGGCCGCCGCCAGCTGGTAGGGCTCCACGCCCATGTCGCGCAGACGCGGCAGCACCCCCAGGGCGTCGTTGGCGTGCACCGAGGCCAGCACCAGGTGGCCGGTCATGGCCGCCTGGATGGCCACCGCGGCCGTCTCCGGATCCCGGATCTCGCCGACCAGGATCACGTCCGGATCCTGGCGCAGGAACGAGCGCAGGGCCGCGGCGAAGGTCAGGCCCAGCTGGGCGGCGACCTGGGTCTGGGAAACGTGCTCGAAGTGGTACTCGACCGGGTCCTCGATGCTGAGCACCTTCTTGGCCGAGCCGGCGAAGCTCTGCAGCATGGCGTAGAGCGTGGTGGTCTTGCCGCTGCCGGTCGGGCCGGTGATGAGGAACAGGCCGTGCGGCATGTGCGCGGCCCGGTCGAGCGGCTCGGACACCGCCGCCCCCAGCCCCAGGGCCTTCAGGTCGAGCGGCACGGCCGAGCGGTCGAGGATCCGCAGCACGGCCGACTCCCCGAACACCGTCGGCGAGGTGGCGACGCGCACGTCGACGGCCTTGCCGCCGACGACGAAGCTGGTGCGGCCGTCCTGCGGCAGGCGGCGCTCGCCCAGATTGAGGTTGGCGATGACCTTGATGCGCGACACGGCGGGCGCCGCCAGGTCGGCCGAGACCACCCGGTGATCGACCATCCGGCCGTCGATGCGCAGGCGGATGGCCAGGTCATGGCGGCGGGGCTCGAAATGGATGTCGGACGCCCCGGCCGCCAGGGCGGCCTCGAACACCGCCGAGACCAGCCGCGCCCCGCCGCCGTCGAGCGCGCCGTCCGACACCTGGTCGATCTCGCGCTCCAGGCGCCGCTCGTCGGGCGCGTCGTCCGATGACGCGCGGGCGGCCTGGCCGAACAGCGTGTCCATGGCTCGCCGCCAGTCGGCCGGCCGGGCGACGAACAGGCTGACGGTCTCGCCGGTGGCGAAGACCAGGCCGCTCAGCGCCTCGTTGTCGAGCGGGTCGCACGCCGCGCAGATCAGGCCGTCGCGCACCCGGCGCAGCGGCAGGATGCGGGCGCGGCGCAGGAATTCCTCGGAGACGCCGAGCTCGGCCGGATCGACCGCGGGCGACAGGCGCTCGGGGCGCCAGATCTCGCAGCCGGAGACCTCGGCATAGGCCTGGGCGAGGTCGTCGTCGGCCAGCGAGCCCAGCTGGTTCAGCACCTGCTCGACCGGCTGGCCGGTGCGCGAGGCCACCAGTTCGGCCCGGGCCACGGCGGAGGCGTCGACCAGGCCGGCCTCCAGCAGGTTCTCCAGCAGCGCCGCCCGCTGGCGGGCGGAGGGATCGTTCAGCAGGCGGGTCACATCGGCCATGGGCCGGCCTCCGAGACAAGGCCGACGATCCAGGCGCCCAGCGCCAGGCTCGGGCCAAAGGCGAGACGGCCGTCGGCCGGTCGCCGCACGACGATCAGGGCCAGCGCGCCCAGGGCCGCCAGCACCAGGAACCAGGGCGTGGCCGCGCCAAGCCACAGCGCCAGGGCGGCCGCAAGCTTGACGTCGCCCAGTCCCAGGGCCTGCCGACCGGCGCGGCGGGCCAGGACGGCGCGCAGCACCAGCAGCACGACGGCGACGGCGACGGCGCAGGCTGCGCCTTCGATCAGCCGGCCTCCCAGCCAGGCCAAAACCCCGCAGGCGGCGGCGACCATCGCCGTCAGGACGTCGGGCAAGCGCATCGTCGCCGCGTCGATGACGGCGGCCGTCAGCAAGGTCAGCCCCAGCAGCGCCAGCAGCGGGCCGCGGACACCGGGGGCGACGGCCAGGGCCGACGCCACGACCAGCCCGCCGGCGACCTGCGCGAGCGGGTGCATCGACAGAAGCCCGCCGCTCCAGGCCGCGCCTGCGCCGGCCACGCGTCCGGCCACGGCGACGCAGACGCGTCCCGCCAGCAGGCCGCAGGCGGCGCCCAGCGCCAGCAGGGGCCAGTCGACCGTCATTCAGGCCGACGCAGGTCGCGCTTGACGCCGGCGCCGCCCGGCTTGCGGTCGGCGCCGTTGCTGGACACTTCGAACGCCTGACCCTCGTCCGTCAGGCGATAGATCAGCGTCTGGCCCCACGGGTCCTGCAGGGTCTTGGCGTTCTTCACATAGGGCCCCGTCCAGGCGTCCTCGCCGGACGGCGCGTCGACCAGGGCCTTCAGCCCCTCGGCCTCGGTCGGATAGCGGCCCACGTCGCTGCGGAAGGTCTCCACCGCGGCGGCCACCGAATCCAGCTGCAGCTCGGCCGCCTTGACGCGCGAACGGCCCAGCTGGCCCATCAGGCTTGGCGTCAGCACCGCCGCGATCAGGCCGATGATGGCGATCACCACCAGCATTTCGGTCAGAGTGTAGCCGTCGTCATTCCTGGTCATGCGCTCTTGGCCTTCTTGCCGATGCATCGATCGCCGCCCTCTCCCTGTCGCCTGAAGCTGCGCCAGATGACGGCGGCCGCCTGCTGGTCGCCGCCCACGAAGCGGACGAGGCGTTCGTCCGTCCAACCTGAATCGAGCCGGGCCCGCAAGCGCCAGACCTGTCCGAGGCGCGAGCCGGACCCTTGCGCGCCCGGCCGCCCCGGCGCCGAGACCACCGCCTCGCTCGCCTCGCCCCAGCCGGAGACCAGGGAGGCTCCGCAGGTCCGCCAGTCGGGCGCCGCCGCCAGTTGGGACAGCGTCTCGGGCGAGGGATAGAGGCCGGCCAGCGCCGTCAGCCGGGCCTGCAGGGCGCTGGGATCAGCCACCCCGAGAGCCGCCAGATCGCTCGCCGCCACCCCATTGGCCAGCCGCAGCTTGTCGCGCTCCGGCTCGGCCAGGACGGCCGCCGAACCGGCGCCGGTCTCGACGGTGAACGACAGTCTCCCTTCGCCGGTGTCGCCGACCAGACGCGCGACGGCCTGCTCCTGAGCGCCGGCCAGGGCGTAGTCGGCCTGCAGCGCAGCCATGTCGCGTTGGGCCTGCCGCAGGGCCGAGACGCTGCGCTGCGTGACCGCGCCGGCGATCATGGACATGGCCAGGACCACCGCCAAGGCGGCGCCGCTGACATAGCCGCCGGTCCTATCGGCCATCGGGCAACAGCCCGCGGGCGCGCAACTCGCGCAGGTCGGCGTAGAGATCCTCCATCGTCCGCTGGGCGCCGGCCGGGTCGGTGATGATCCGCGCCGTCAGCAGCACGATCAGCTCGGTGCGGCTCTCGTCCCGGCTCTGCGACTTGAACAGCGATCCGATGCCAGGGACGCTGCGCAGCCCCGGCACGCCGGCCTCGTTGCGGGTGCGGGTGCGGCTGATCATGCCGCCGAGCGCGACGACCGCCCCGTCGGCGATGGCCAGGGTGCTCTCGAGCTTGCGCTGCTGGATGGTCGGAGAGTCGATGCCCGAGGTGACCGTGCGGGCGACCGAACTGACCTCCTGGGCCACTTCGAGGACGATGCGGTCGTCGCCGGTGATGCGCGGCGTGACGTTCAGGATCACGCCGGTGTTGCGATAGTCGACGGTGTTGATCAGCGCCGGGTTCTCGCTCGTCGTGTTCTGGGACGACTGGGTGACGATCGGCACCTGGTCGCCGACCTGCAGGGTGGCCGACTTGTTATCGAGCGTGACGATCTTCGGCGCCGAGACGACTTCGACGTCGGTCTTGGAGCCCAGGGCGTTGATGGCCGCCTTGATGTCCCCCGCCAGGTAGGTGACCGAGAAGCCCGGATAGGTCGGGGCGACCGCGCCGCCTTCGTTGTAGATCGAACTGGCGGTCAGCTTGCCCGAGGCGCCCAGCGCCTGCCAGTCGACCCCGAACTGCAGGTCGTTGTTGAGCGTGACCTCCAGGATCGACGCCTCGATCATCACCTGGCCGGCCGGACGGTCGATCTCGGCCAGGATCTTCTGCATCTGCAGCCAACGCGACTGCGAGGCGAAGATCAGCAGGGTGTTGGAGTCCTTGTTGACGCTGATGCGGACGCCGTCCTCGCCTTCCGAGCCCGCGGTCACCCGCGCCCCGCCCGACGACGGGGCAGCGGTCGAGGCGGCCGCTCCGCCGCTCGTGGACGCGCCGCCGTTCGTGCCGCCGGTCATCGACGAAGACGACGCCGAGAGGGTGGAGGCGGTGTTGGCGGCGTTGCTGCCCGCGAAGGCGGCCTCGGCGCCGAAGGCGCTGGCCAGGGTCGCCCCCAGCGTCTCGGCGGCGACGTTGCGCGGCCGGTAGACCCACAGGCTGGAGCCGGCGTCGGGCGCGACGACGTCGAGGCGACGCACCCAGGCGCCGACCTCGTCGAGGGCCTGCGAGGTGCGGGCCAGGGCCACCAGGCCGTTCAGCCGCTTGAGCGGGACGAGCGTGACCGAGGTCATGCCGCCGGCCTGCAGCAGTCGCTCCAGCTCGCCGGCGGCCGTGGAGGCCGACACCTGGCGCAGCTCGAACCAGCGGATGCGCGAGCCTTCGAAGGCGCTGCGGTCGAAGACCTTGATGGTCTCCAGCGCAGCGTCGATCTCGGAACCCAGGCCGCCGAGGATAATCAGGCCCTGCTTGTCGTTGACGTACAGCACCGTATCGCCGCCGCTCATCGCCTCCAGCGCCTTGGCCACCTCGCTGGGGGCGACGAACGAGACGGGCACGGCCAGCACGTCATAGCCAGCACGGCGGCTGCGCGAGCCGTCGCCGGCGGTGCGGATGGCGCTGCCGGAACGCGCCTTGGCGCGCGGCGTGACACGAACATTGTCGCCCTCGCGCACCAGGACGATGTCGCTGGCCGCCAGCGTCGCTTCCAGCGCCTCGTAGAGCTGGGCGCGGGTCAGCCGCTGCTCGATGCGGAACGACATCTTGCCGGTGATCGCCGGATCCACGGTGTAGGCGACGCCGAGCGTCGAGCCGAGGATCTCCTCGACCACCTGGGCGATGTCGGCGTCGCGGAACGCGAAGGTGTAGGTCTCGGCCCGTCCCTGCGACCAGGCGACGCCCGGCGCGGACACGCCGGCCACGACCGGCGCCAAGGCCAGCCAGATCGCCGCGGTGCTATACTTCAAACGCTTCACGCCAGGCCCCAAAGTCGAAGATTCCTCATGTGCCGCTCATCGCCGGCGCGCTGGCCGGCGGGATCGGTCCGCGCCCCGGAGGCGGCCTGGCGTCGCTCAGCGTCGACGGCGACGTCGAGCCGCCGGACGCGCCCGCGCTCGCCTCGCCCAGCCGCACGTCACGCAGGCCGCCGGCCGTATCGATCGTGATGCCGCCGGCGCTGACGCTTTCGAGGGTAACGCCGTCACGCGCTTCCCCGACCGACAGCCAGACCGCCGCCGCACCGCCGATCGAGACCAGCGCGGCCGTCCGCCGCGCGCTGCGCGACAGGCCCAGCAGGCGGACCTCCGGCTCGGCCGCCACGGTCGCCGCGAACAGCGACGGCGCGCCGCTCCAGTCGCCGGCGCCCGGCGCTGCCGCGCCGCGGCCGCTGCGCAGTCGCGGCGCGGCCTCCTCGACGGCGGCGATGCGCTCGCCGGCCATCTTCGGCCCTCCGGCGGCGGCCCAGGCCGCCACGCCGAGCGCCAGTCCGACGGGCGCGGCGGCGAGGATCAGCGTGAAACGGCGGTCCAGCAATAGAAGCGTCCTTCAAGAGTAAGTCGCACCGCCCCGTCCTCGCCACGCAGATCCACCGCGTCGGCCTGGGTCAGCATCGGGCCGCGCCGCAGGGTCTCCATGAGCCCGACAGCCGCTGCATAGGAACCGCCGGCCTCGACCGTGAACCGGACCGGCGTCAGCGGATCGCCGAACTCGGCGGCGGCCGGGGCCACCTTCACGCTCGGCTGGGTCAGGCCAGAGCCCGTCGCCATCACCTCAAGGCGCTGGCGCGCGGCGACCAGGTCGGCGGCCTTGGTGGACGGGCACACGGCCTCGGGCGGATAGATGGTGCTCGAGCCCCGTCCCGCCGCCAGCCGCTCGGTGCGCGCCTGCATGGCCGTCACGGCCTCGAGACGGCTCTCCAGGTCGACGGGCCGCGCCAGGCCGGCCAGGCCCCAGGCGCCGACGAGGGCGATGCTGGCGGCGGACAGGACGGCGCCCAGCACCATCAAGGGGCCAGGGGTCTGAGCTTTCACGTTCATCGGCGGGGCTCCGCGGCGACAGGCTCGGCGGTCTGGGCGGCGGGCCCGACGCCCCAAAGCCAGACGCCGCGGCGGACCGGCGCACCCGACCTCTGGACCGGTCGGTCGACGGCCGCGAAGGGACTGTCCTTGCCGCGGCTCTCGACCGCCGACAGGCCGGGTTCCCAGTGCCAGGACAGGATCCTCGCCTCGGGCTTCTTGCCGCGCGCGCTCCAGGCGAGATCGGACAGCGGCATGTCGAACCCCGGACCGCGGTCGCGGTCCTCGATGGCGGCGGCCAGGCGCCGCTGCCGGCTCAGCGTCTGGGCCTTGCGCAGGTCCGCGCGGGCGCTGACCTCCAGCGCCGAGAGGCGAGCTTCGGCCGCCTCGCCAGCCTGGCGGGCCACCCCGGCCCCGACGATGGCCGCGAACACCGTCAAGCCCGCGCCCAGGCCGACCAGGGCCAGCATGCGCATCCGCCGCAGCTCCTGGGCGGACGAGACGAACACCACGCGATGACGTTCGCCGGCCAGCAGGGCCTCGGTCTCCAGCCGGTCGCCGACCTCGGCGCGACGGACGTAGAAGGCGGCGAACCGCGCCGGCTGCCCCGGTCGCCAGGCTTCCAGGCGGCGCAGCTGGTGGGCCACCTCGTGCATGGGCAGGGGCGCCGAATGGCGGGCCTCCAGCGCGGCGGCGCGCGACTGCTCCCAAGGCCAGCCGGCCGGGGCGGCGATGGAGCGGGCGAAGACGCGCGGCTCGACGACAGCGGCTTCGGCTGGGGTTTCGGCGGCCTCGGCTTCGACGAGCTGCAGGCTGGCGGGCTTGATCATGACGCGCTCCTGCACTCGCCAGAGACGGAATCGAATACGCAGGGCCCTGGCTGGGCCGGCCAGATGCGGCCGACCGCGAGGGGCCGCTCGCCGTCGATCACGGCGATGGCCCGCAGCGTCCGGCGGGGCACGACCGCCGGCGGCCAGGTCTCGTGCACGCCCTCGTCGTCGACATAGGCGAACCGCGCGCGGCGCGTCGGCCCCAGGGCCAGGGAACGCTTGCGCCCGCGGGCGTCGCTCAGGTTCAGGCGCTCGCCGTCGGCCGCCCTCTCGAGGTCCAGCCGACACATGGCGCCATGGCCGCAGGGCAGCACGGCCGAACGGCCGGACGCCTGCGCCCCGCCGCGATCGGACCAGACCGGCTCGACGGCCTGCAGCTGGCGATCCAGCCCCTGCTGCAGCGCCAGGCTCCGGGCCTGCGCCTGGACGCCGGCCGCCGACCGCTCCTGCAGCCGGCCGATCACATGGGCCGCCTGGGCCAGGCCGCCGATGGCCAGGCCGATCATCACGATCGCCGCCAGGGCCTCGGCCAGGGTGTAGCCGTCGGTGTAGCCGTCGTCGGGCATCACGCCGCCTCCGGGCAGGCGCGGTCGGTGGCGACCTGATAGCGGCGGCGGCTCCTGTCGCCGCGCAGCTCCACCTTCACCCGGCAGATGCGCGGACGCATGGCCGGACCGCCCAGCGGCGAGACCTCGCGCGTCCAGGCCAGGCCCCCGCTGCGCCCGCTGACGCGCTCGGGCGCGGCCGGCGCGGTCTGGACCAGGTAGCGCAGCAGCGCCTGGGCCTGGGCGAACTCGGCGGCGGCCTCGCCTGCACGGCGCGAGGCGTGGGCGGCGGCCAGGGTCAATCCAAGGCAGGTCGACAGCACGACGAGCGCCACCAGGGCGTCGACGGCGGCGAACCCCGCCTCGCCGTGCGGGGCGCAATGATTGTTGCGAAAACGAATCTTACTACCGGCCCGCATCGCCCCCGACGCGCCCGCTCCCACCAAGGCCTTCCGAAGCCCGGTTCTATCATATAAGCGCAGAGCGCAACCAGTGGTTACTCGAACTTGCTCCCCAGTCTCGCTTCACGACGCCGTCGACGGACAGCCGCGCTCGCCGCGTCGGTGGCGCTTCACGCCCTGCTGCTGCTGGCGATGTTCGGCCAGGCCGGCGGCGACCTGCCCCAGGCCGGCGGCGGCGAGACGGTCGGCCCCGTCGAGCCCTATGTGGCCATCGAGCTTTCCGGCCGCGCCGGCGAGGAGCAGCCGGATCCGGCGCAGGAGCAGTCGGCCCAGATCGCCCAGCTGCTGACTAGGCTGCGCCAGGCCGACCCCGAGATCGCCATCCCCGTCACCCAGACGACCCAGCCGCGCAGCTCGGCCCGCAGCCTGTTCGAGGCGGTCGAGGCCGCCCGCGCGCGCCAGAGCCGGGGCGACCAGCAGGGCGAGGGGCGCGGCAAGGGACAGGAGGATCGCGGCGGCGAAGGCGCTGGGCGCGAGACCGGCCAGGCCGCCGCCAAACCCGCGGCCGGCCCGCGCTCGGCCTCGCCCACCAGGGGCAAGGGCGCCGGCGGCGGGGGCCTGTTCGGCTTCGTCGAGCCCTGCTGGAAGAAGCTGCCCGGCCGCTCGACCGTGCCCGTGCAGCTGGAAGTGACCCTGGATCACCGCGGCCTGATGGCCACCCCGCCCCGCATCGTCCGCCCCCAGGGCGGCCCGCCCAGCGAAGCCCGCCTGGTCGCCGAAGCCCGAGCCATCGCCGCCCTCAGCGCATGCCTGCCCTATACAGAGGGACCGTCAGGGGCGGGCGGGTCGCATACGGTTAGTTTTGGAGCGGGGTGAGAAAGAGAGAGAGAGGGGGGGGGGGGGGAGAACACCTTGAGCAAAAAGCGTCGAATGGCAGATCAACAGGCCTCACCGACGCCCTCAATCTGCGCGGCACCACTCAGACTACGGACGATCGATTAAATTGCGACATATTATTGGAATGAATATTCTACACCCCATTTAGCCTAATGCTTAGTTACACTGACTTTACAGGGGGTGGCCACTGGGGAAAAATTGAGAGATTTTCTCTTCTCAATTAATTCCCCAGGAATACCAAAGTCGACATAATTGAAATGACCGACAATTTCCTGACCAGGCTCAACCCTAGTCACACACCCCGGACAGTACCCGCCATCAAAATCCTCCATAGGGTATATTTTTTCATCTATCGTAATGAAAATCCGCCCATTTCCAGAGTCAATTTTTCCATCACCTCGAGGCCAATTCGTTGGATATAGACACACCCCTTTCGCAGTATCATTTTTATATTTTATATAGATTCTACCATCTACCGGAACATCATTAGATTTATACCCAATATAGAATGAATTCGATGAATCAGCGGCAACACAGCCGGTCGTTAGAATTATAATAGCAAAAAAATACTTCACTTATAGACCTCAGACATAAGATGATCAGGATCACTATTCGCCGCAGGGGTCCCAGTTATCGATTTATAAACATTTTGCTGGGCTGGGTCGCCATAACGATACGAAGGAGTGCCACCAGGCCCGAGCGCGTGACGATAGCCTGCATTGTGAAGTGACTCATGCCCTACGATGAACGTCACGCGATCATCAGTGCTTCCTTTCGCCCAAGCACTATGCCCACCGTTGAGGAAAATCTGATTGCCGCCAATCTTATCGACCTTTGCTGCGGCACCTGCGCTGCCTTTCCAGTCGGAAGCCGAAACCATATTTGCCTTAGCACCATCACTCCCATCACTCTTTAGGAAGCGAGAGCCAGATCGAAGCGCAGCAGACCTCTCACGCAATTGGTCGCCGCCAGCCTTACCCTTCGCGTCCATTTTATCAGCCTTAGCGTCGAGTTTATCCGCGCGCCGGTCCATATCTTTCGCGGCAGTCTGCTGAATTTTATTAAAGTTCTTCCACTGGTCGTCCGTAAAACCTGTTCCACGCCCATAGGTCCCGTCTGGGTCCCTCCTATTGACCGGATCGTTTGCGACGTATGCGTATAGGTTTAGGTCATCCTTGTAGCCGATGGGGTCGGCTTGGAGAAACCATCCCCGCGCCGGGTCATAGGCGCGCGCCTTGTAGTGATAGAGCTTCATTTCCGGCAGGGCGATCTGGCCGGTGTAGCGGAAGCGGCTGCCAGCGCCCCAGTTGTCGCCAGGCTCGCCGTAGGGACTGTAGGTGTAGCTGGCGATCGAAACGCCCGAACCGTCGACCACGCCGATGACCGAGCCCTGCCGGTCGGTCAGAAGGTAGCGGGCCGCGGCGGCCGAAACCGTCGCCCCCTCGAGCCAGACCAGCGGCACGTCATCGCCCTGGCCATGAGCATAGCGGCGCAGCAGCGTGCCGGCGCCGTCGTACTCGGCGACCAGTTTGTCGCCCGAATACAGGAACTGGGTGACGGCGCCGTTGATCGTCGTCTTGGAGAGCCTGCCCAGCGGATCATATTCCAGCGCCGCGTTGGCCGGCCCGCTCATCGAGGTGAGGCGGTTTTCACCGTCATAGCCGAAGGTCCGTCCGGCGCCGTCGCTGATCAGGTTCTGGCGACCGTCATAGCCGCCGGCCGCCGCGATCGCGGCGTCGCGATTGAGACCGTCGGCCGTCGCCGCCAGGCTGGTGTTGGTCGCCCCCCAGACATAGCCGCTGTTCGAAACCGACTGGCTGATCGCCTGGCTGGCCGAATTGTAGGTGAAGCCGAGGGTGACGGCGGAGGCGCTGCTCGACGGCAGCACATGCTGTAGCGAGGTCAGGCGGTTGCCAGGATCGTAGCCATGGATCGACACCCGATTGGTGCTGCCGATGCTAGCTATTCGCCCCAGGTCGTCGCGATTGGTGTTGACGCCGAAATTCGCGCCGTCGCCCAGCCAATATTGCTTGTTGTCGGCGTAGTAGGCGAAGCTGGTGGAGGCGTTGTCAGGCCAGCGCAGGTAGGTGCGGTTGCCGGCCTTGTCATGATCATAGGTCAGGGTCCGGCCGAAGGTGGTCTCGGTCCGCTGCCGCCCAGCGGTGTCATAGGTGTAGGTCACCCCCTGGCCGCTGGCATAGAAATGCGTCGAGGTGGGGCGCCCCGCCAAGTCGTAGGCGTAATTCACCGTCGCAAAGCCCGGGCCTTCCTTGGCCAACATCCGGTTCAGTGCGTCATAGCCGTAGCCGGTAACCGCCCCATCGCGCTTGCGCCATCCCACCCGGTTGCCGCTGGGATCGTAGCCGTACTGCTCGTAGTCGGTCGCGCTCGACGTCCCCGCCCCCCGGGTCGTCGACGGGAAGTATTGGAACTTCAGCCGATCGAAGCCGTCATAGGCCAGGGTGGTCTTGTTGCCGTTGGCGTCGGTGATCGTCTCCTGCTTGCCGTTGGCGGTATAGCTGTAGACGCCGTAGACGCGCTCGACGCTCGTGCCTTTCGCCTGGATCGCCTGGAGAGTCTGGCCGGCCAGGTCGAGAACCGTCCTCGTCACCCGGTCGGGCCCCTGCGCGCCCTGGGTCGTCAGGGCGCAGGCGTCCGGTCGATCAGTTGCGTTGTAGAGATCGTTGAAGGCGCCGCCGTTCATCCGCACCGCCGAGCAGACGACGCGGTTCATGCTGTCATAGCTCGTCTGCGTCAGACTGGCAGCCTCGGTGCCCGGGAAGGCATGGACCTGGGTCTTGTTGCCCGAAGCGTCGTAGCGCGTCAGCGTCGTCTGGCTGATGGCGAAGTCGGAACCGGTGGTGTTGCTAGTCGTCCCGACATCCAGCCGCACCACCCTCCCGGCCGTGTCGTAGGTGGTTTTCTCGACCTTGCGCTTGAGCGGGCCGGAGCCGTCGGGATCGGGCCCGATCTTCATCACCGGCCGCCGCATGGCGTCGTACTGGTAATAGGTCGTGTAGTCGCTGGCGGCGTAGGTCTGCGCCCACGCCTGCCCAGTGGCGAGACCCGTCGCCAAACCAACCATGCTGGCCGCGCAGAGCCAGGCCATTCGCTGCTTGTTCATGCTGGTCATCCCCTTTGCGCGGCTCACGGGCACACCCCCGCGCGGGGGTCGGTTTCGCTCAGCACATCGCCGGCGGCGTCGAACGACTTGCAGCTGGTGGCCGCCACCCCGGTCGGATCCAGGGTCGAGCTGGTCGGATTGCCGAGACCGTCATAGGCCGTCGTTGTGACCACGCCGGTCGGGTCGGTCGCCTTGGTCACCAGGCCGAGCGCGCCGTACTCGTAGCGCCAGACCGGACGCACGTTGTTGACCGCCGGCTGGGTGGCCGTCTCGATCTCGCCCGCGCCGGCCAGGCCAGCGGCGACATAGGTCAGGTCGGTCTGGTAGCCGCGGGCGTCCTTGACCCACAGGGGCTTGTTCCAGGTCGCGTCGTAAGCTGCCTGGATCACAATCGGCGTGCCGAATTCAGCGGAGGTCGGCTTGGCGACCTTCTTCAGTTCGATGGCGTTGTCGCGATCGTCGTACTTGAACTGGTCGACATCGCCTTCGGGATAAGTGTGCGAAAGGGTGCGGTGACGCCCATCGTATGCGGAGACGGTCACACGACCCAGTTCGTCGACGTTACGAACGACATCACCGTTCTGGTCGAAATAGATCGTGTAGCGGCCACCCAGGGGATCGATCCGTTGGGCCCGCACGCCTTCGGCAAGGAAGAAGCGGTGCGCGGCCAGATTGCTCTGGATGGCCACGCCGTCGCGCGCTTCGCGCACCTTGCCCACGTTGTCGTAGACATAGGACAGCGAGGCGCGAGCGCCCGCCGTCGACGCCCCGGCTTCCACAGGCTCATAGATCGTGGCGATCCGCTGGAACGGAACGGGCCGCGCGGTCGCCGAACGCGAGACCGGGGCTGCGAAATCCACGCGGATGGTCTCGCCCTTGGCGTTGACGACCGGCCGCGCTGTCTGCCCTCCAGCCGCGAACTCGCCCACTTCGGAGATCGTCGCCGTCCGGCCGGTGCTGGTCGTCACCCCTGTCACCTTGCCGAACCCGTCGGTGGCGAAGGTCAGCGAGCCGCCCTTGGTCCAGGTCCACGTCGTCGGCTTGAAGCCGTAGGTGAAGGCGCAGACGTCCTGGGGAATGTAGTTGGTCTTCCACGGCGCGAAGGCCAGCGCGTCGCCCGGACTGATCTTGGCGGTGAAATTCGTACCCATCCAGTCCCAGCGCCGCGTGGCGGCGAAGTCCGGACAGGTGTCCCTCACCCTGACCGAGACGCCGGTCTGCAGCAGCTGGCTCTCCGGACTGGTCGGCGCCCACCACGACCCATCGGCCAGCTTGACGAACTGGAGGCCGTTGCCCGACGAGGTCACCGTCGCGGTGTTGCCGGCCATCTGGCGGCGCCACCAGTCGGCGACGAGGTTGGCGTAGACGTCCTTGCGCAGGTCGTCGATCGAGGCGTCGGCATAGACGGCCTGGAGCGCCGCGAACGTCGCCAGGCTGCTCGGCGTCGCGCGCAGTGACGAGGCGCCCAGGCTCTCGGCCGCGCTGCCCGAGACGCTGAAATGGGTTTCCCAGTTGCTGGACCAACCGCCCTGGACGGGGCCCGTGCAGGGGCCGGTCTCGCCCATGCACGGCACGCCGGCCTTATAGGTCAGCTTATATTGCAGCCCCAGCGGCGCCTCGCCGCCGACCGCGGCCAGGGTCGGCGTGGTGTAGCCGGCCAGGCCCGTCTTCAGCTCGACGCCGACGACCGCGCCGCGATCGACGAAGCGGTCCTTCAGGAGATCGGCCGCGCGATTGGGGTCATAGGCGCCCTGGCGCTCGGCGTCCTTGCCCGCGCCGCCCTTGGTGACGCCATTGCGGTCGACGATGGCGTGGGCCACCTCGGCCACGATCGCGCCGTCGTAGCGGGTCGCGCTCAGCGCGCCGCCGCGCTGCGGGGACTCGTCGTAGCCCTTTGAGTAGCAGCCGCCGTCATAGACAGAGCAGGTCGGCGGCAGCTGGGCGCCGACGCGGTGCCCCGGCCCCATGAAGGTTTCGGCGGAACCGACGACGCTCTGGTAGCCGGCGGCGATGTAGCGATCCAGGGCCTGGGCGTATCGCGTCTTGCCGTTCTCGAGAAAGGTCGAATAGGCCTGAGGCAGGGTGCTCGCGCATCCCGACGGCCCCTCGCCCAGCAGCAGCCCCGGGCGATTGGCCGCGCTGGCCGACGCATAGCTGTAGAACCGCCGCGCGCCGAAATTGCACGGATCCTCCTCGGGCCGGTTGCCCCAGGCGAACCGCGCCGCCGTCGAGGCGCTGTCGGGGGTGTCCATCACCTGCTCGACCAGCGCGCCCTCCAGGGTCGCCGCCGTCATCGCGAAGGCGCGCGACGCGGCCTGCACCTTGCCGGCGTCGTTGGTCCGGCTCGCCAGGCTGAACATGCTGTCGATGTCGAGGTTGGTGGTCTGCTCGGCGATGCTCCAGTCGGCGATCTGAAGCGTGTTGTCCTGACGGGACTCCACCTTGTAGCGCCAGGCCGTGACGCCCAGAGAATGGTGGTGTTGCCCCTCGATCCCGGCGATGCGGTTGTGGATATAGAAGGCTTGGCTAGCCCCAGCCAGCCAGTTGGCGGTCAAGCGCTGGCGCTGCTGGTCACCCACCGAGGTCCGGTAGATCGGGAAGCATTGGTACTCCTTGCCTTCCGCGCACTGATAGCTGCCCTGCTGCCGCGGCAGCAGTTCATCCTTGGCCCGCTCGCCCGCCCACTTGGCGCCCAGGGCGTCGGAGGTGGAGCCGAAGCCGGCGACGATGGCCACCGGGACGGTCAGGCCGACATACTTGCGGACGGTCTGGTCGGCATAGGCGCCCGCGCCGGACGCGTAGGGATGGTCGACAGCCAGTTGCAAGATGCCGTCGAAGCCCGGCGTGCAGGCGTTGACGTAGCCGGGGCAGTCGCGGCTCCAGGTCGCCAGCGGCACGTCGTCGAGCTCGATCGCGACGCGGTCGTGGTGGTAGCTCGTCATGTTCTCGTCGAAGTCGGTGTCGATCTCCAGTCGGCGGCCGTAGATCTCGTCGGCGTAGAGCAGGCGCTCAAGCGGCGCGGGGCCGGTGGCCGGCGGGTTCGGATAGATCCAGAACTCGATCCGCACGTGCAGCTTGGTGCGGTACTGGTCCGGCAGGTCGCCGGTGATGACCACGCCCGGATCGGTGATCACGTAGGGCGCGGCGTTGGTCCAGGCCGGCGTGCCGAGATAGGTCTCTGTGCGGCCGCCGTCGCCCAGGAAGGTCGACAGGTCCTCGGTCGAGGCCGTCGCCGAGTTGCGGATCGCATTGAGGAGCTGGACGCTGCGCGCCGACAAGAGCGCGTCGATCTGCTCGGAGCCGGCGTTGCGGATATAGGGCGCGCCCGACTGGCTGCCGGTCTCAAGCCCCGTCGCGCCGGCCGTCGTCGCCGCGCCGGCGGTCAGGCCGGCCAGGGCGGCGACGTCGTTGGCCGAGCCCGGCTTGCGGGCCTTGAAGCTGGGATCCAGCGCCCGCCAGGCGCCGCCGACCTCGACCTCGGCCCAGGCGTGCAGCAGGGTCACGGTGGTGAAGGTCCCGCCGGACGAGCAGTCGGCGGACGTCGCTTCGGGGAAACTCGCGGGAATGCCGCCGTTGGCCAGGAAACGGCAGGCGGCCTGCCGGTCGCCGATGCCGGTCCAGTCGGCGAACTGGGCGGCGGTCAGGCGGACCTGGCCGACGCGGTAGCGGGCGTTCAGCCCCGACTGCCTGGCCAGTTCGACGACCAGCGCCGCCTGGTCGAACGGCGTGCCCGACTTGTCGACGATGACGCCCAGCGGCCCCTTGCTCAGCCCGAAGGTGAAGGCGGTGTCGGCGCCGTTGCGCACGTGCTCCAGGATCAGGTCGGCGATCTTGCCCTGGTCGGTCTCGTCGCCCTTCAGGGCGCGCGCCAGTTCGACCACCTCGGGGGGCCGTCCCTCGAACCCGCTGACCCCGGTGAAGCTGGAGGAGCGGGTGGTCGCCGCGCCGTAATAGCCGACGGCGGCGCTGGGCGAGACCAGCTCGCCGCGGGCGAAGCGCATCGACGGCAGGGTGGTCGTCGCCTGGGCGAAGGCGGCTCCGCCGATGGCGAGCGCCAGGCCCGAACCGATCAGGCCGCGCGTCCAGCACGACGAGGACATCCAGAAGGCGCGGGAAGCGAGCACGGGCATCATTGGTCCCTGTGGGATGGAAAGCTTTGAGACAAAGGCGGCGCGGATGGCGGCGAGGCGCCCCCGGGGCGAGGCCCCGGCGGCGGCGGGGGACGAGGGCGTCGTCACCATTCCGGCGTCCCGAGGTTGCCGGTGATGAAGAGGCTCGCCTGGGCGGTGCGCCCCTGGCCGCCCGAGATCGCGTAGACGACCACGACGGTCCCCGCGACGATGCGGTCGAGCGATATGGTGTTGCCGGTGAAGCTGGCCGTGACGCCGTTGTCCGGCTGGTTGATCGCCACGATGGTCAGTGGATCGCCGTCCGGATCGGAGTCGTTCTACAGCGGCCCCAGGGCGTCATAGGCGTAGGTGACTGTCGACTGGGCCTGCGCGACGCCTACTGACAGAACGCTCGACCACAGCATCGCGGCCAACGCGCGACACACAACCCGACAGAACATCACGCCCCCAGATTGCAGGCGCACAACCGTGACCTGCGGGGAGCATGCGATGATCGGAGCGCGCCAAAGTCAAGCTTGAACGCAACCCGCGAGACGTAAACTTGGCCAACGCTCGCATCGCGACCATTCCGCGCAACCCGACTCCACCTCAAGGGTAACGCGACATTTTATATACCTCAGGTTGACAGCCACTGGTCAAGCTGTGACGCTCGCGGGCCGTCGAGCGCGGCCTCAAGTCAGCGGGGAGAACCAAATGTCCAATGTGAGGCGTGACGTCGCATCGTTCGGCAATGGCTGGTCGCCCACCACGGAGTGGTACGCCCGGGCCGTGAGGGCGCTAGCCGCCAAACCCGCCTCGGATCCGACCAGCTGGGCCTTTCAAGCCGCCCTGCACGGGGTCGATCCGGCCGGATGGCAGCAGTTCGGCATCCTGCCTCCGGGCCAGCCCGTCGCCCCGCAATGGCGACAGTGCCAGCATGGCAACTGGTTCTTTCTGCCCTGGCACCGGGGCTACTGCGCCGCCTTCGAGGCGATCGTCGCCAAGACCATCGTCGACCTGGGCGGCCCGCCCGGCTGGACGCTGCCCTACTGGAACTATCTGAACGCCAACGATCCCAATTCCCGGCGGATCCCGCGGGTCTTCACCCTGCCGACCCTGCCCGACGGCTCGCCCAATCCTCTGTACGTCATGCCCTATGGCGGCGGCGGCGCGCCCTGGCCGCGCGAATATACGGTGCTGGCCCCGCGCCCAGGCCTGCCGACCGACATCAACCTGAGAGCCATGACCCTCACGCGCTACACCCCGGCCCCCAATGTGGAAGGCTTCGGCGGCGCGCCGAACGCCGCCGGCGCCATGGAGCTCAATCCCCACAACCTCGTGCACGTCATGATCGGCGGCAATCGCGGCTTCATGGGCAGCCCCCGGTATGCGGCTCTGGACCCGATCTTCTGGCTGCATCACTGCAACATCGACCGACTGTGGGCCGCCTGGATGAGCGTGCCGTCCAATATCCGCGAAACCGGCTCGGCCTGGGCCAACGGCCCGGCCCTGCCCCCCTTCACCCTGCCCGATCCGAACGGCGTGTTCCGCTCGTTCAAGCCGTCCCAGACCTTGCCCGGCGCCCCGCTGGCCCCCACCTATGATGATCTTTACAAGGGCTCCGGCATCCGGCCGCCCACCGTGAGAGGCGCAGCCATGCCCGCAGGCCTCGACGACGAAAGCCCCGCCGCCCCTCCCGCCTCCAACCTGGTCGGCGCGAACGTCATCAACGCCACGGTCCCGCCCGGCGAGAGCATCGCCGCCGACCTGAGCCTGGTCACCGCCAACGTTCCGGCCGGCCTCGACGACGCCCCGCAGAGCTACTTCCTCAACATCGAGAACGTGACGGGCGAGACGCCCAATGCGGTCATCAGCATCAACATCGGCGTGAAGGGCAAAGCCCAGGAGGCTCCGGGGTCGGCGGACGAATTCGTTCGCAGCGAGGCGCTGTTCGGCCTGGAGGACGCCTCCGATCCCGAGGGCGGCCACGGCGGCAACGGCATGAGCTTCGTTGTCGACATCACCGACGCGGTCAATGCGCTCAAGCGCAACGCCAACGCCGAACTCGAGGACCTGGAGGTCATCCTGACCCAATCGTCCTCCGGTGACGGAACCGCGCCCTTCAAGGTTGGCCGGGTCAGCGTCTACAGCGCCCCCTCCGCGACCGCCCCCGACACCGAAGAGTGATCGTCCAGCTGACCTCGGGCCTGGGGCGCTGGTCGCGCGCCGGGCCCCTGGCGGTCAGCGCCGCGGCTTTCGTCCTGGCCTTCGCGCCCGGAGGCGTCGGCGCCGAACAGCCGGCCTGGGCCGGCGTCTGCGGTCAGGGCGCATCGCTGAGCCTGCTGTTGGTGAACCTTCAGCTCCTGGACGCGTCGAGCATGGCGCTCAGGTGGATCGCCATGCTCTGCGCGATGATGCTGCCCCTCCTGATCCTGCCGATCGAGCACATCGAGCGCACCACCTTCCGCCGGGACCTGCCGCGCTCGGTGGCCCTGTTCGTGGGGGCCTATCTGGGCGCGTGGGCGCCGATGGCCGCGGCTTTGATGGCGGCGACGATGCTGCTGCGCCAATGGCTCGCCCCCGAATGGTTGTTCGGGCTGGCCCTGGCCGGAGCCCTGGCCTGGAGCGCCTCGCCGGTCGCCCAGCTGGCCCGCAACCGTTCGCACCGCATGCGACCACTGTCGGTCAAGGGCTGGGCCGCATGGCGCGACTGCCTGGCGTTCGGACTGCACACGGGAAGCTGGTGCGTGGCGGCCTGCTGGCCCTGGATGATGCTGTGCGAGGCCGTACCGGGCTCACACCTGCTGGCCCTGCCCATGATTACCCTGATCCTGGCGGCCGAACGCGCCATGCCACCGGGCCCGCCGCGCTGGCAGGCGCCCCGCCTGATCGCCTTCGTGGCGCTGCTGCGTCCCTACAAGGACTTGGGCAGGGCGTAGGTGCTGATTTCACCGACGTTCCAGCCGTCGACCTCGTTGTCGACCAGCTTGCGGACGCGGTCGCGCTCCCAGGCGTTGCGGGCAGGGAAGGTCAATTCGACGCCGGCGTCTCCACGCGGCTCCAGGGCAAGGTCGCTGATGCCGGTGGTCTGGCGGATCTGGGTTCGAAGATCGTCGATGGCCACGGGACCGGCCTCGGCGAAACCGCCGCTGGGGAAGAGCATCAGCTTGGCGCGGGGGCCATCCACGACACGCACTCCAGGTCACGAGGCCAGACCATACCCCTCCTGAGCACGCTGCGGAAGCTTCAGGGCTCGGGCGCCGCCGATCAACAGGCCCAGCATCGCCGCGCTACGCGTTGCGTCGCCAAAGGCGTTCAGCACCTGGGGATTGTTCGACAGCACCCTGGCCAGGACGCCCGATACGTAGGGCGCGGCCATCGAGGTTCCGGAATCGAACCACCATTGGCCGTCGGGGAAGGTCGAAACGATCGCGTGTCCAGGCGCGGCGAACTGCACCTGGGGCCCGAAGTTGGAGAAGCTGGCCAAGTAGATCGACGGGTCGGTGGCCGAGAGCTCGGTCGACTCGTACTTCTGGAACTCGGGCCGCGGCGGATAGGCGCCCTTCCTGCCCAGGGCCGTCACCGCCACGCAGTTGGGATGAGCCGCCGGATAGCTGACCGGCTTGCCCGAGCCGTTGCCCGCGGCGGCCACGCAGATCACCCCCTGGTTCCAGGCCTCGGTGATGGCGCTGCGCACCCCGTCCTCGCGCAGCTTGGCGCCCTCGATGCTGAGATTGATCACATGGCAGCCGTCGCGAATGGCGGCGATGATCGAGTTTATGATGTCGATGTTTTCCGCCCCCTTCTCTCCGCCCGGATTGTCGGGAAAGATCCGATAGCTGCACAGACCCGCGGCCGGCGCCACGCCTTCGGGACCGCCCTGTCCCGGCCGAGCGGCGATGATCCCGGCGACGTGCGTGCCGTGAGCGGCCCGGGCGGCGCGGGGCGCGCCCCAGTCCACCGGCCGGCCGGCGCTCGGATTGGCGCCGGCGATCAGGCAGCGCGAAGCCTGCAGAGATCCGGCCAAGGCGGGATGGGCAAAGTCGATCCCGGTGTCGATGACCCCGACATTGACCCCCTCTCCCAGAGCGCCGGCCGCCAGGGTGGGCAGGATGACGCTCTTCAGGTCGGCCGCCCAGACCAGGTTGTCGGCGCCCACGGCGTTCTGCGTGACCTTGCCGGACGATGCGGCGGCCACCTCCGCTCCGCCCCGCCCCTCGGCGGCGGGCTTGCTGCGGCGGCGGGCGGCGGCCTCGGTGTCGGGCAAGCTGTAGCGCGTGACCGGCAGCACGCGTACGCCCGGATTGGCGGCCTCGAAGCCCAGGCGCGCCGTCTCGGTCAGGCGGACCATGGCCGGACCATCGTCGAACTGCTGCGACAGCACCCGATAGTCCTCGTCGCCGATCTCGGCCGCCAGCTGGTCCATCGCCGCCGGCGAGGCCTCGGCCATGGCCACGGCTTCCGTCCCTCCGCCTGTGCTTGGCTCGAACAGCGAAGCTGCGCTGACAGCGGCCCTCAGCAAGCGGCCCTGGGCCTGCCCCGGGGTCTCCTCCCAGGCGCCGGCCTTCAAGCCAGGCTCGCTGAGCGCGGCCTGCAGGGTGTCGCTCAGGATTCCGCTCCGCGGCAAAACCACGTAGCGGGCGCGTCTTTCCCGCATGGCTCGCACTCCCCGTTGGCGAACTTTCGCAAATTCAGCCTTAAGTATAAACTATTAGAATGATCGCCCTCAAGTAAGCGCAGCCGAAAGCGCGACCGCCGCAGGCGAGGGGGTTTGCGTCGGCGACCGGCCCTCATCGACATGGATCGCCCTGACGATCGGGGTTATCGCCCAGGGCGGCCCGCGCGCTGTCCACATGTTCGGCGCGGGGCGAACAAGCAACGGTCACAAGCTGTCCTTATCGCTCTCGATCCAAGGTTGACGTTGACGGGCCCGGGGGGCGGCGCGCGACTAGCCGGTGTTCCAGACGGCAGGGATACACGCATGCAGTACCGCAAGGACATCGACGGCCTGCGCGCCGTGGCCGTGCTGCCGGTGGTGGCCTTCCACGCCGGCTTCAACCAGCTGCCCGGCGGTTTCGTCGGGGTGGACGTGTTCTTCGTCATCTCCGGCTACCTGATTACCGGCAATATCTTCGCCGAGCTCTCCCGGGGCGACTTCTCGCTGCTGCGGTTCTACGAGCGGCGAGTGCGGCGGATCGCGCCGGCCCTGCTGGCGGTGCTGGTCGCGGCCACCGCGCTGGCCTATTTCACCCTGCTGCCCGGCGAGATGCTGGAATACGCCCGCAGCCTGATCGCGGCGGTGTTCTCGGCCTCGAACGTCTTCTTCTGGACCCAGGCCGGCTATTTCGACTCCGACTCCTCGACCAAGCTTCTGCTGCACACCTGGTCGCTGTCGGTGGAAGAGCAGTTCTACATCGTCTTTCCGCTGCTGCTGTCGTTTCTGCTGCGGGTGTTCCCCACGCGGCTGAAGCCGATCATCTGGGGCCTGATGGCCGCCTCGTTCGCCAGCGCCGTGGCCAGCGTTGCCCTGGCGCCCAGCGCGGCCTTCTACCTGCCGCACAACCGCGCCTGGGAGCTGATGATCGGCTCGGTGCTGGCGCTCGGCATGGTTCCCAAGATCCGCAGCGCCTGGATGCGCGAAGCCGCCGCCTTCGCCGGCCTGGCGATGATCGGCGCAGCGGTGCTGCTGTATCGCGAGCAGATGCCCTTCCCCGGCGCGGCCGCCATCCTGCCCTGCCTGGGCGCTGCTTTGGTCATCGCCGCCGGCGAGACGGGGCCGACGCTGATGGGCCGGCTGCTGTCGTGGCGCCCCGTCGTCTTCGTCGGCCTGATCTCCTACTCGCTGTACCTGTGGCACTGGCCGGTGATGGTCGGCGCCCAGATGAACAGCTTCCTGTTCGGCGGCGCCCCGGCCATGGCGATCAAGATCGGCACGGTGCTGGTCTCGCTGGTGCTGGCGACGATCTCGTGGTGGCTGATCGAGCGGCCCTTCCGGGTCGGCCCGCTGAAGCTGCCCCGCAAGGCGCTGTTCCAGGCCGCCGGCGCCGCCGCGGCCGTGCTGGTCGCCGTCGGCGTGGCCGGCCAGGTCGACCAGGGCCTGTCCTACCGCTACTCGCCGCGTGTCCAGCAGATCGCCGACCTGTTGACCGACAAGAGCCACCGCCAGATGCGCGAGGGCACCTGCTTCCTGCCGTCGGGCTCGACCGTCGACGACTTCGACATGGCCTGCGTCCGCCAGGATCCCAAACGCCGCGACTACCTGCTGATCGGCGACAGCCACGCCGCCCACCTGTGGTACGGCCTGGCCAAGGCCATGCCGACGGTGAACGTGATGCAGGCCACCGCCTCGGGCTGCAAGCCGACCCTGACCCACCCCGGCTCGGCCGAGGAGCGCTGCGTGGCGCTGATGGACCGGATGTTCGACGACTACCTGCCGGCCCACAAGGTCGACACCGTCGTGCTGGCCGCCCGCTGGAAGCGCGAGGATCTGCCGCGGCTGGAAGCCACCCTGACCAAGCTGCGCGGCCAGGGCCTGGACGTCATCGTGTTCGGCCCGATCATCGAGTACCGCTCGCCCCTGCCCCGCCTGCTGGCCGTCTCCGACCGCCTGCACGATCCCGACTTCGTCGACGAGCAGCGCATCGACGTCAGCGGCGTCGACCGCGAGGTCGGCAAGCTGGCGCGCAAGAAGGGCGCCCGCTACGTGTCTCTGGCCTCGGCCATGTGCCCGGCCGGCCACTGCCTGGAGATCGACCCGAAGGGCTATCCGGTGCAGTTCGACTACGGCCACCTGACCGGCAGCGGCTCGGAAATTCTGGCGCGGCGGGTGGTCGCCAAGGATCCGACCCTCAGCCAGGGCCCCATCGCCGCCGCTCCCGTGGCGGCGAGCGCCAAGGGGGCCTGACCCCTTCGGTTGCAAGCCGCGCCGGAGCGCGCGAAGGTCGCGCCCTCGCTTAAGAGGGGGCCTTCCATGCAGCTGATCAGCCTTCCGGCCTCGCCGTTCGCGACCCGGGTCAGGATCGCGCTCCGGGCCAAGGGCCTGGACGTCGAGATCGTCCCGCCGCCGTCCGGCTGGCCCAATGACAGGCAATTTCGCGACATCAGCCCGACGGGCCGCGTGCCGGTGCTGATCTTCGACGACGGTGAGGCGGTGTGGGAGTCGGCCGTCATCCTGGAGCTGCTCGAGGAGCTCTTTCCCCAGGCGCGCCCGCTTCTCCCCGCCGACGTCCTGGAACGCGCGCGGGCGCGGCAGCTGGTGCGCGTCGCCGATCTCTACCTGATGCCGCCGATGGTCGCGCTGGCCGCGCCCCAGAGTCCGACCGAGAACCGCCGGCTGGTCGACCAGCTGGCCGACGCCCTGGCCCTGCTCGACGACCTGCTGGAAGACGGCCCCTACGCCGTCGGCGGATCACTGTCGCACGCCGACTGCGCGATCGCGCCTGCGCTGCTGGCCGCCCGGGTCACGGGCGGGCGTCTCGGGATCGACCCGATCGAGGCGCTGCCGCGCGTGGAGGCCTATGCGCGCGCGATGATCCGCGACGAACACGTCGTCGAGGCGCTCCTGGAAATGCAAGAGGGGATCCGGCGCCTCGTCCCGAGCCGCTGAGATCCCCTCGCCTCTCAAAGTGTCAGTGCTGGCTTTCCGGCAGGCGCACGACCAGGCCGTCCAGCGCGTCGCTGACCTTGATCTGGCAGGACAGGCGGCTGTTGGGTTCGACGTTCTCGGCGAAGTCGAGCATCGACTCCTCCATGGCCGACTTGTCGCCGGTCTTGTCGGTCCAGGCGTCGTCCACATAGACGTGGCAGGTCGCGCAGGCGCAGGCGCCGCCGCAGTCGGCGTCGATGCCCGGGACGTTGTTCTTCACAGCGCCTTCCATGACCGTCAGGCCCGGCTTGACGTCGAGGACGTGCTCGGTCCCGTCGAATTCGATGTAGGTGATCTTGGCCATGGTTCCCCTGCGTAGCTAGCGGGCGGCTTTCAGGCCGCCACTTCCTTCATGGATATCGCCGGATCGGACAGCTTTGTCTTAGACACGGGCGTCCGCTTGGCGATCAATTGTTTGCCGGCCATGAACTCGGGCGGCGCGTTGACGGCTTCCACGGCCTGGACGAGGTCGCCCTTGAGGTGGAAGACGGCGAACTTGGCGGCGGCCACGTCGCCGCGCACGATGGTGCTGTCGGCGTCGAACGGCAGGCCGGCGATCTGGAGCTTCAGGTCGTACTGATCCGACCAGAACCACGGCACTTCCGGCGACGGGCTCGCGCGGCCGACGATGGCGGCGGCGGCCTGCTTGGCCTGCTCCAGGGCGTTGGGCACGCTTTCGAGACGGAACTGGCGCTCGTACAGCGGCAGCGGCCGATGGGCGACGTCGCCGATGGCGAAGACGCGCGGATCGCTGGTGCGGGCCTCGAGATCGACGACGATGCCGCCCGTGCACTCCAGGCCCGCGTCCTGGGCCAACTCGACATTGGGATGGGCGCCGACGCCCACGAGGGCGGCGTCGCAAGGCACGACCTCGCCGCCCTTCAGGCGCACGCCGGTGACGTGGCCGTCCTCGCCCTCGAAGGCCTCGACATTGGCGTTCAGCTCGAATGTCACGCCGCGGGCGCCGTGATAGTCCTGGAAGAAGGTCGACAGGGTCTCGCAGGCCACGCGGGCCAGCACCCGGCTCTCGCGCTCGATCACCGTGGCCTCGGCCCCCAGGGCGCGGGCCGAGGCGGCCGCCTCCAGGCCGACATAGCCGCCGCCGACCACGGCCAGGCGCTTGCCCTCACCCAGGGCCGCCTTCAGCGCCTCGGCGTCGGCCGCCGTGCGCAGGGCCAGCACGCCGGCCAGATCCGCGCCGGGGATCGGCAGTTCGCGGGCGCGAGCGCCGGTGGCCAGGATCAGAAAGTCGTAGGTGATGACCTCGCCCGAGGCGAGGGTCACGGTGCGATCGCCGCGGTTGAGGCCGGTCGCCACCCCTTGCAGGCGCAGCGCGACATTGGCCTCGGCGTACCATTCCTGCGGCTTGAGGGCCAAGCTGTCGGCGTCGGCCTCGCCCTTCAGCCAGGCCTTGGACAGCGGCGGGCGCTGATAGGGCAGCAACGGCTCTTCGCCAATCATCACGATCGGGCCCTCGTGGCCGTACTGGCGCAGAAAGGCGGCGGCCGAGCCGCCCGCATGGCCCGCGCCGACGATCACCACCTTGGCCTTCGGATCGCTCACGACCGCTTCACTCAACGCGCTTGCCTCCCGCACGGAACAAAATTGACGACCCCGTCATCTTTTGCAAGCCGGGCCGACCAACGTCGTTCCAGCCATAGAACAGCACCCGCCCTATCGGAAAGGGCGCCCGCCGGAAAGCGCGGCAGGCGAACAGGCCGCCGAATATGCGAAAGCCTCGCCGACGAGCGGCGAGGCTTTGCAGACTATCCGAAAACCGGAAGAGAATGGGTCGTCAGACCACGCGCTCCACCAGCATCTTCTTGATCGAGGCGATGGCCTTGGCCGGGTTCAGGCCCTTCGGGCAGACCTGGGCGCAGTTCATGATCGTGTGGCAGCGATAGAGCTTGAACGGGTCCTCGAGGTCGTCGAGGCGCTCGCCGGTGGCTTCATCCCGGCTGTCGATCAGCCAGCGGTAGGCGTGCAGCAGGGCCGCCGGGCCCAGGTACTTCTCGCCGTTCCACCAGTAGCTGGGGCACGAGGTCGAGCAGCAGGCGCACAGGATGCACTCGTACAGACCGTCGAGCTTCTCGCGGTCTTCCGGGGCCTGGCGCCACTCCTTCTGCGGCTCGGGGGTCGTGGTGTGCAGCCACGGCTCGATCGAGGCGTATTGGGCGTAGAACAGCGTCAGGTCCGGGATCAGGTCCTTGACCACCGGCACGTGCGGCAGCGGGCTGATCTGCACGGCCTTGCCCGGGGTCTCCGAGTGACCGTGCGTGCAGGCCAGGGTGTTGCGGCCGCCGATGTTCATCGCGCAGGAGCCGCAGACACCCTCGCGGCACGACCGGCGGAAGGCCAGGGTCGGGTCGATGGTGTTCTTGATGTAGAGCAGCGCGTCCAGGACCATGGGGCCGCAGGCGTCGACGTCGACGTCATAGGTGTCCCACCGCGGGTTCATCCCGGTTTCGGGATCGTAGCGGTAGATCTTGAACGAGCGCACGTTCTTGGCGCCGGCCGGAGCGGGCCAGTGCTTGCCGCTCTGAACGCGGGAGTTCTTGGGAAGAGAGAGCTGGACCATCTGCGTTCCCCTAGTAAACCCGTTGCTTCGGCGGGATGTAGTCGATGTCCTGCGACATCGTGTAGTTGTGCACCGGACGGAAATCGATGCTGACCTTGCCGGTCTCGTTGTCGAGCCAGGCCAGGGTGTGCTTCATCCACTCAGTGTCGTTGCGCTCGGAGAAGTCCTCGCGGGCGTGGGCGCCGCGGCTCTCGGTGCGGTTGGCCGCGCCGTTCACCGTCACGACGGCCTGGCCGATGAGGTTGTCGAACTCGAGGGTTTCCATCAGGTCGGTGTTCCACACCAGACCGCGGTCGGAGACCTTCACGTCGCCCTTCTTGTCCCAGACGGCCTGCAGGCGGGCCACGCCGCTGTCCAGGCTCTCGCCGGTGCGGAACACGGCGGCGTCTTCCTGCATTGCCTTCTGCATTTCGAGGCGCAGTTCGGCGGTCGGGATCGAGCCGTTGGCGTTGCGCATGCGGTCGAAGCGCTCGATGTGCGCTTCGGTCTGCGACGCCTTCAGTTCCGGCTGCTTGGCGCCGGGGGTCAGGGTCTCGGCGCAGCGCAGGCCGGCCGCGCGGCCGAACACCACGAGATCGATCAGCGAGTTCGAGCCCAGGCGGTTGGCGCCGTGCACCGACACGCAGGCGGCTTCGCCCACGGCCATCAGGCCCGGGATCACCTGGTCGGGGTTGTCGCCCGACTTGGTGACGACTTCGCCGTGATAGTTCGTCGGTATGCCGCCCATGTTGTAGTGGACGGTCGGCAGCACCGGGATCGGCGCCTTGGTCACGTCGACGCCGGCGAACACCTTCGCCGTCTCCGAGATGCCCGGCAGGCGCTCGGCCAGGATCTTCGGATCCAGGTGGTCGAGGTGCAGGAAGATGTGGTCCTTGTTGGGGCCCACGCCGCGGCCTTCGCGGATCTCGATGGTCATCGCGCGGCTGACCATGTCGCGAGGCGCCAGGTCCTTAACCGACGGGGCGTAGCGCTCCATGAAGCGCTCGCCTTCCGAGTTGGTCAGATAGCCGCCTTCGCCGCGGGCGCCTTCGGTGATCAGGCAGCCGGCGCCGTAGATGCCGGTCGGGTGGAACTGCACGAATTCCATGTCCTGCAGCGGCAGGCCGGCGCGCAGCGCCATGGCGTTGCCGTCGCCCGTGCAGGTGTGGGCCGAGGTAGCCGAGAAGTAGGCCCGGCCATAGCCGCCGGTGGCCAGGATCACGGTCTGGGCCTGGAAACGGTGCAGGGTGCCGTCGTCGAGCTTCCACGCGGTCACGCCGCGGCAGGCGCCGTCTTCCATGATCAGGTCGAGGGCGAAATACTCGATGAAGAACTCGGTGTCGTGGGCCAGCGACTGGCCGTACATCGTGTGCAGCATGGCGTGACCGGTGCGGTCGGCCGCCGCGCAGGTGCGCTGGATCGGGCCTTCGCCGAAGTTCTTGGTCATGCCGCCGAAGGCGCGCTGGTAGATCTTGCCCTCGGCCGTGCGCGAGAACGGCACGCCCCAGTGCTCGAGTTCATAGACCGCCGCCGGAGCGTTGCGGGTCAGGTACTCGATGGCGTCCTGGTCGCCCAGCCAGTCCGAACCCTTGACGGTGTCGAACATGTGCCAGCGCCAGTCGTCCTGGCCCATGTTGCCGAGCGAGGCCGAGATGCCGCCCTGGGCCGCCACGGTGTGGCTGCGGGTCGGGAACACCTTGGTGATGCAGGCGGTCTTGAGGCCGGCTTGCGCGGCGCCGAGCGCGGCGCGGAGGCCCGAGCCGCCGGCGCCCACGACGACGACGTCGAACTTGTGGTCGATGAACGTATAGGCCGACATCAAAGGGCTCCGGTGAAGGCGATCTTCAGGATCGAGACGATCCCGGCGGCGCCCGCGAGCATGCAGACGAAGAGGTTGCCGATGACGAGGGCGGCCTTCGGGGCGAACGCCTCGACATAGTCCTCGATGACCACCTGGATGGCGTTCTTCAGGTGCACCAGCAGCGCGATGAACAGCAGCGACAGCAGGACGGCGTTGATCGGGATCGCCACCCAGGCGGCGACGGTGTCGAAGTCCGAGCCGGCCAGGCGGATGCCGGCGAAGGCGCCCCAGATGAACAGCGGCACGAGGGCGAGGCCCGAGACGCGCTCGGAGATGAAGTGACCCACGCCGTGGTGCGAGGCGCCCAGGCCGCGCGCGCGCGACAGCGGGGTGCGGAATTGGCTCTTGGAGGTGCTCATGGTCAGATCGCTCCGGTCGCGAGGGCGATGATCCAGGTGACCACGGCGGCGACGATCGCGAACGCGATCACGGCCAGGCCCGTGGCGTCGGCGGTCTTCGGCGCGAAGCCCTTGCCCAGGTCCCAGAAGCTCTGACGGACGATGTAGCCGACGTTGTAGAAGACCGCGACCGTGATGCCGAACAGCACCAGCTTGCCCAGCACCGAACCCAGCACGCCGGTGTAGCAGGCGTAGTGGTCGGGACCCGAGGCCAGGGCCAGGGCCCAGCCGGCCAGCAGAAGGACGCCGACATAGAGGGCGAACAGGCTGGCGCGGTGCAGGATCGAGCACGCCATGGTGATGTGCCAGCGCCAGACCTGGAGGTGCGGCGACAGCGGACGCTCAGGGAGCCCCCGGCTCGTCTCGGTCATTTTTACGTCCAACCTGTGGATTTGTGCGTTGCGGGACGCTTTTAAGCGCGAGCGCCGGGGTGTCAACGAAACGGCCGTTACTTGAGATACGTTCGCATTTCACCCGATGGGGGAATGAAGGAACCTCTCTAGCAAAGCTTGCGTTATCGCTGGCTGTTCAGTGGGGGATGACCTTCAGGCGATGAACTTCAGGCGATGACTGGGCCGATCGATTTCGCGACGGTGTTCGATCGTCTGCCGACGCCGTACATGATGCTGGACCGGCAGTTGCGGTACGTCGCCGCCAACCAGGCCTATCTGGACGCCGTCGGTCGCGGCTGGGAGAGCATCGCGGGCGTCCACGTGTTCGAGGCCTTCCCCGCCGAGGGCGAGTCGCGCGCACGGCTCGAGGAGTCGCTGCTGCGGGCCCGCGACAGCGGCAAGGTCGACCACCTGCCGCTGATCCCCTACGCCATCGAGCGCCCCGACCATCTGGGCGGCGGCTTCGAGGATCGGATCTGGAGCGCCACTCACACCCCGATTCCCGGTCCCGACGGCAGGACAGCCTACATCGTCCAGCACACCCAGGACGTCACGGCCATCCAGCGGCTGAAGGAAGTCGCCTTCGGTCGGGGCGAGATGGCCATGCTGCAGGACGACGTGCTGCTGCGGGCCGGCGCCGCCGGGGGCCAGAACGACGACCTGCGTCGCCTGTTCATGCAGGCCCCCAGCTTCATGGCCGTGCTGCGCGGGCCCGAGCACCGCTTCGACCTGGTCAACAAAGCCTATACCCAGCTGATCGGCTGGCGCGACGTCGTGGGCCTGCCCCTGCGCGAGGCCCTGCCCGAGGTGGTCGAACAGGGCTTCGTGACCCTGCTCGACCGGGTCGCCGCCAGCGCCGAGGCCTTCATCGGCCGCGAGATCAAGGTCGCGCTGCAACGCACGCCGGACGGGCCTCTGGAGGACCGCTTCCTCGACTTCATCTACCAGCCGATCATCGAGCCGGACGGCTCGGTCTCCGGCGTGCTGGTCGAGGGTTCGGACGTCACCGACAAGGTGCTGGCCGGCGAGCAGCAGCGGCTGCTGCTCGACGAGTTGAACCATCGCGTCAAGAACACCCTGGCCACGGTGCAGGCCATCGCTCGCCAGACCCTGCGCGGCGCCCTGACGCCGGAGGCCTTCGCCCGCGCCTTCGAGGCCCGCCTGCTGGCGCTGTCCCAGACCCACAACGCCCTGACCGACAGCCAGTGGGCCGGCGCGGGCCTGCGCCAGATCCTGGCGCAGGAGCTGGCGCCCTACGATCCGGCCCGCATCGTCATGGACGGCCCCGACCTCAACCTGCCCGCCCGCGTGGCCCTGTCGCTGGGCATGGTGTTCCACGAACTGGCCACCAACGCCGCCAAGTACGGCGCGCTGAGCACCGAGACCGGCCGCCTGCTGCTGACCTGGCGCGAGGAGCCGCCGGGCATGCTGTCCTTCGAATGGCGCGAAGCCGGCGGCCCGCCCGTGGCCGTCCCGGATCGCCGGGGCTTCGGCTCGCGCCTGATCGAACGCAGCATTGGCGCCGAGCTGCGCGGGCGGGTGGCGATCGAGTACGAACCGGCGGGGCTGGCCTGCAGGTTCACCGTGTCGCTGGATAGGGTGTTCTGAGAAATCGGACCCTCCCTCTCCCTATGGGAGAGGTTTCAGATCCTAGTCCCGCACCCGCCCCACATAGTCCGCCGAGCGCATCTCCTGCAGGCGCGACACGGTGCGCTCGAACTCGAACGAGCCGTCGCCGGCCGGGTACAGCGCCTCGGGCTCGCCGGCGGCCAGGGCCACCAGCTTGGCGTCGGCCTCGTAGAGGGCGTCGATCAGGGTGTTGAAGCGCTTGGCCGCGTCGCGCTTCTCGGGAACGAGCAGCGGAATGTCTTCCAGGAAGATGGTGTGGAAGCGTTCGGCCAGGGCCAGGTAGTCCTGCGGCCCCAGCGCCTGCTGGCACAGGCTGGCGAACGAGCTGCGCACCAGGCCGCCGGCGGCGCGCGGCAGGCGCAGCTTGCGGCCCATCACCTCCAGCGTCGCGCCGGTCTCCTCGGCGCCGTCCAGCATGTCGGCCCACAGCGTGTCGAACTCGGCCTCGGTGGTCTTGCCGAGGGGTGAGAGCCAGGTGCGGCCGGCCCGCAGGCGGTCGAGGCGGAAGTCGACGGGGCCGCGCACGGCCACCACTTCCATCTTCTCCTTCAGCATGGCGATGAAGGGGGTGAAGAGCTGGCGGTTGAGGCCGTCCTTGTAGAGGTCGTCGGGCGGACGGTTGGAGGTGGCCACCAGCGTGACCCCTTCCGCGAACAGCGCCTCGAACAGCCGGCCCAGGATCATGGCGTCGGCGATGTCGGTGACCTGCAGTTCGTCGAAGCAGAGAAGCCGCGCCTCGCCCGCGATCAGCTCGGCCGTCGGCGCGATCGGGTCGTCGCCCTTGTGGCGGCCGAAGCGCGCCTTGCGCTCGGCGGCGTCGCCCTTGCGCCAGGCGTCGATGTGGGCGTGCACTTCGGCCATGAAGACATGGAAGTGGACCCGGCGCTTGCGGTGCACCGGGGCGCTGTCGAAAAACAGGTCCATGACCATCGACTTGCCGCGGCCGACCGGCCCCCAGATGTAGAGCCCGCGCTGGCTCTTGGGCTTGCGGCCGAAGAACGAGAAGCTGGGCTCGCCGGCATTGTCGAGGTCTGACTCCAGGCGGGCCAGGGCGTCGATGGCGGCGGCCTGGGCGACGTCGGGACGGATCTCGCCGGCGGCGAGACGCTCACGATAGGCGGTGCGTACGGACTGGGGCATCTAGGATGCGGGTTAGCGCGTGAAGCCGCGCGGGGGAACCCTCTCCCTGAAGGGAGAGGTGTCGGCGACGTTGACGGAGCGGGGTGTGGCGCGATGATCGACCAGTTCAGCGGAAGCTGAAAACGCCCCCCCTCCGGCCCTTCGGGCCACCTCCGCCAGAGGGGGAGGATCTTGGCGCCGCCCCTCTCCTCCCCCGCTTGCGGGGGAGGAGGACCACGAAGTGGTGGAGGGGGCGAGACTGGGCGCCGTGCGAGCCGTCGCCCCCTCCGTCACATCGCCGATGGCGCCGCGCCACCTCCCCCGCTACGCGAGGGAGGATCAAAAAAAGCCCCGGCCTTTGGGACCGGGGCTCTTCTGAAACTCCATGCGGCGGCGATCAGGCCACCCGGGCGACCTTCTTGGCCTTGGCCATCGCCCGGTCGCGGCGCAGGCGCGACAGGTGGTCGATGAACAGCACGCCTTCCAGGTGGTCCATCTCGTGCTGGATGCAGACGGCGAACAGGCCCTCGGCCTCTTCTTCGACCTTCTCGCCCTGGTAGTTCAGGTAGCGCACCTTGATGCGGGCCGGGCGTTCGACGGCGTCGAAATATTCCGGCACCGACAGGCAGCCTTCCTCGTAGACGAACAGCTCTTCCGACGGATCGAACAGCTCGGGATTGATGAAGTAGCGCGGCGCCGGCTCTTCTTCCTCGCGGGCCAGGTCCATGACGATGATGCGCACGGGCTCGCCGATCTGCACGGCGGCCAGGCCGATGCCGGGCGCGTCGTACATGGTCTCCAGCATGTCATCCATCAGGGCGCGCACCTCGTCGGTGACGGCCTCGACGGGCGTGGAAATCTTCTTCAGCGTCGCCAGGTCGGCGGCATTGTCGATGGTGAGGATGCGACGGATAGCCATAACGGGACTCAGGTAGGCGTCCCGTTTCCAAGGGTCAAGGCGGGGTTTTGTCCCACCCCGTCGCCAGAACCATTTGAGGCGTCTGAGATTTCCAGCTTGGTGACCGGCCGCACCGCGGTGTCGACGCCGGCCAGCTCCTCGATGCCCCTGCCGCCGTGCTCGACCTTCAGCTTCTCGAACTCGCGGGCCTTGGGCAGCACCCGGCTCTCCAGTGAGCCGACGAAGGCGTTATACTTGTCGACGGCGGCCGACAGCGACTTGCCCATGCCGGCCACGTGGCCGCCCATGTCGGCCACGCGCTTGTAGAGCTCGCGGCCCAGGGCGGCGACCTCGACGGCGTTCTTGGCCTGCTCCTCCACGCGCCAGCCGTAGGACACGGCCTTGCAGAGGGCGAACAGGGTCGAGGGCGTGGCGATGATGACCCGCTTTTCCATGGCCTCGGTCATCAGTTCGGGCGCGCGCTCCAGGGCCGCCGCGAGAATCCCGTCGCCGGGCACGAACATGGCCACGAAGTCGGGCGAGACCTCCAGGGCGTCCCAATAGGCCTTGGCCGACAGCTGCTGGATGTGCGTGCGCAAGGACGCGGCGTGGCGCAGGTAGGCGGCCTCGCGGGTGACGTCGTCGACCGCGTCCTGGGCTTCCAGATAGGCGTTCAGCGAGCACTTGGCGTCGATGACGAAGGCGGCGTTGCGCGGCATGCGCACCACCACGTCGGGCCGGATGCGGCCGCCGTCCAGCTGCACCTGCTCGGTGAAGTCGACGCCGTGCTTCAGGCCCGCCATCTCCAGCACGTTGCGCAGCATCTGTTCGCCCCAGCGGCCCTGCACGCCGGCCCCGCGACGCAGGGCCGCCGACAGCTTGCGGGCCTCGGCCTGGGTGGCGGTCGAGGCTTCCATCAAGGCGGCGATCTGGGCTTTCAGGCCGCCGGTCTCCTCGGCGCGCACCTTCTCGACGGCGGTGACCTGGGCCTCGAACTTGGCCAGGGTCTCGGCCACCGGTTTCAGCTGGGCCTCCAGGCGGGCATGGGTCAGCTGGTCGCGGCTCTTGGCGTTCTCGTCGGCCCGCTTGATGAGCTGCTCGGCCACCGCCTGGGCGCTCTTCTCGGCCTGGGCGCGGATCAGTTCGATCTGGGTCGCCGACTGGTCTTCCAGCATGCGGTGGCGCTCCAGCGCCTGCTCCAGCTGCGCGGACAGCCGCCAGGCCTCCTGCTCGGCGGCCGCGGCCTTGCGCTGGGCCATGATCGCCCACACCACCGCGCCGGCGGCGGCGAGCAGGAACACCAGGGCGAGGATCAGGTAGGGGTCGACGGCGTCGTTCATGCTCCGTTCTTAGCCGGAGTCGAGGGCCAGAGGAAGGCGCGCGTCAGCCGACCACGCGCCAGCCTTCGAGCGGGACGACGGTGGCGCAGGCCGGGCCGCCGTCCTTGGCGCGGCCGGGCAGCAGCACCTCCAGCACCGCGCCCTCCAGGGCCCGCGCCAGCAGGTCGGCCGGGATGGTGTGGATGTCGATCTTGGCCCGCCTCGTCCAGGTCGAGCCGTGCTGGCCGGCCGAGGTTCCGATGGCGATGTAGACGAACCGCCGGCTGGGCCCTTCGCTGCGGACGAACTCGCCCAGGAACCGGGGCCCCGGCGCGGCGCGCACCTCCACGTCGAGGGCGAGGGAGGCGTCGCCCGCGACCACCGGCCCCACGGGATGGTTCTTCTTGTCCTGCAGGCTGTAGGCCACGCCAGGAACCGGGTCCTGGATGCGCAGCCTCAGCGTGATCGGCTGACCGGTCATGGCGTTCCTCCGGGGCGGAACCGTAGCCGACGCCGCGCCTGGGGCAAACGCCTCTACTTCGCGTACCGCGCCGCCACCGGCTCGTAGCGATCCCAGACCTGGCCGTCGGCCAGCGAGCGCAGCAGCTTGAGGTACTCGGCGTGCGACCAGGCCAGCGGCGTCGCCGAATCCGTGCCCTCGCCGGTTACGTAGGGATGGCGGGTCTTGGCGCCGACGCCATCCCACACCTGTTCGGGGATCAGCAGGCCGTCATTGGCGAAGAGCTCGATGCCTTTCACATAGCGGGCGCGGATGGCGGCGATCTGGGTCTTGGAGGGCTTGCCCTTCTCGGCGGCCAAGGCCAGCTCGTAGTGCCCCCGCTCGCCGGTGAAGATCGGCCAGACCCGGCCGCGCTGGCCGGGGCTCATCTCCCCGCCCTCGCCGTAGTTGCCGCCGGTCTTGGCGTCCTCGCCATAGCCGTCGACGTCGTAGCGCCGCCAGCCGGGGAAGCTGCCCTTCACGCCGGGGAAGCTGAAGTCGTAGCGCACGCGGTACATGTCCTCGCGGGCGGTGTCGTCCAGCTCGGGCAGGCTGCCGACGATGTGGCTGTCATCGGCGCGGCGCACGCCGTAGCGGACCAGTTCCAGGAAACCGCCGTCGACCACCTCGTCCTCGGGCGGGGCGATCTGGCCGTTGGCCGCGCCGATCGGGGCCTTGTCGTTGGGGTCTTCGTTCTTGTTCAGGCGCATGAAGTACGACCCGTCGCCGAACTTGCCCGAGGTGGTGAACATCCGCGCCTCGACCTTGGCCGAATAGGCGTCAGCGGTCTGGCGGTAGCGGTCGCCCGACTTGGCGTCGCCGGCCAGGTCGGCGATCTCGCCGGCGGTGACCAGGCCGGCGATCACCGCGGCCGTGGTCGAGGGCGAGTGGCCGTCCTGCTCCTCCCAGCGCTCCTGCTGGGTGTAGGGCGGCGTGATCGTCGCCTTGTTCCAGCCGATGCCGACCTTGCCGCCGTCGACCAGGAAGTCGGCGGCCGGCTTGATCATGCGGGCGTAGTAGGCCTTCAGGTCCGGCTCCGACAGCCAGCCCAGCTTCCACAGCTTCCAGCCCAGCATGATCGGCATGGCCGTCTGGTCGAGCTGGACGCCGACCCACTCGGGCGTGCCGTCCACTTCCGACTTCTGCAGGAACCAGCCGCCGGCGCCCTTGTTGCCCGGGGTTTTCTCGCCGACCTGCACGGTGGGCAGGTAGTGGAAGGCGGCCAGGGGCGTTTCCTTGTCGCCCAGGGCCGCCAGGGCCATGGCGCACTGGTAGAAATCGCGCGGCCAGACGGCCTTGTAGCCGGTCGAGGGCTTGGAGGCGTCGACCGTGTCGCCCCAGGGATTGGACAGCGAGGCGATCAGGGCGCCGGCATAGGTGCGGTCTTCCTGCACCTTCAGCATCAGGGCGCTGGCATAGGCCAGCTTGCCGCCGTCGGCGCTTTCCTTGGCCACCCGCGGCAGTTCGGTCAGCGAGGCGATGTAGTCGCTCCACCCGACGCGGTCGCCCTCGCCGTTGTAGCGGGCCAGCACCTCGTCATAGCCGGTCTTCAGGCTGGCCATGGCCGTCTGGGCCGAGGCGCCGGGATCCGCGCCGAAGCCGATGGCGAAGTCGTAGGTGGCTGCCCCCGAGGCCTGGGTCGGCAACTGGGCGGCCAGCACGATCGCGCCCTTGGCTTCGGAGCCGCCGGCCAGCACGCCGTCCTCGCCGAGGATCTTCAGGGCGTCGTTGCCCTCCAGCCTGGCGGCGGCGGCCTTGGCGAACGGGCGGTCGCCGCGCAGGGTCAGGTAGACCTTGCCCTCGCCGGCCGTCAGCGCCTGGGCGCCGGCCGACCCGACGTCGTTGCCGCCGGTGTTGGCCATGTGCGGCTCCAGCACCAGGAACGGCGTCACCGAGCCCTTCAGCGGCTTGATGGTCACCCGCAGGAACAGGGCGTGGCGGTCGGGATCGGTGAAGATCCGCTTCTCGATGACGAAGCGGCCGGCCTTGTCGGTGGTGGTGATCTTGTAGGCCGGCGACAGCGGGCGGCCCTTTTTGTCCGTATACAGATATTCGGTCCTGGCGGTCGTGTCGCGACCCTCGACCGCGACGCCGTCGGCGGTCTTCACGGCGATCCGCATCTGCTTGATCTGGGCCTCGTGGATCAGGCCGTACATGGTTTCGGTCAGCACGCCGTCGGCGACCGAGAACCACACCTTCGACACCGCGCCGGTCGGGCCGCCGTCCTTGTAGGCGCCGTCGACATAGGCCTCGTAGGAGGCGCCGACGGCGGTCTTGGCCGAATAGGCCCAGGTCGTCGCCGGCTCGGCGGCTTGGGCGGCCGACGCCGCCGTCAGGGCCGAGGCGGCCAGGATCAGGGTCTTGAGGGTACGCATGAGGGGCCTCACGAAAGAGACTTGGCCAGCCGCTTGGGCTCGCCCGGGTCGTTGACGGCGAAGACGGAAGCCGCGGCGATCAGGAACGAGGCCGCGCCCAGCACCAGGGCGTAGATCGCCTGGCCGCCGAAGAAGGTCTTGAGCAGCAGGCCCAGCACCGTGGCGGCCAGCAGCTGCGGGATGACGATGAAGAAATTGAAGATGCCCATATAGACGCCCATCTTCCGCCCCGGCACCGAACCCGACAGGATCGAATAGGGCGACGACAGGATCGAGCTCCAGGCAAAGCCCACGCCGACCATGCCGATGACCAGGAGCTTGGGGTCGCGGATCACGAGGAACGACAGCAGGCCAAGCCCGCCCAGCACAAGGCACAGGGCGTGGGCGACGCGGCGGCTGAAGGCGCGTGCGATCACGGGGATCAGCAGGGCCGCCAGTGCCGCCACGCCGTTGTAGACGCCAAACAGCACGCCCACCCAGTCGGCCCCGGCGTTGTAGGCGGCCGAGGTCGCGTCGCTGGCGCCGTAGTGGAAGGCGGCGACCGCAGGGGTCGTGTAGATCCACATGGCGAACAGGCCGAACCACGAGAAGAACTGCACCACCGCCAGCTGCTTCATCGTGGCGGGCATGGCGAAGAGGTCCTCGACCACTTCGGAAAAGCCGTTGGCCGCGCGCCCTGCCCGCTTCAGCTGGCCGGCGACCAGCTGCGCCAGACCGAAGCCGGCGACCAGGGCGGCCAGGACGTAGAGCTCCTTCTCCAGCTTCGAGGCGTAGACGCCAGCCGCGACCGCCAGGCCGGCGACCGTCCAGATCGCGCCGCCGGTCAGATAGGTGGAGACGGCCCGGCCGAGACCGGCTTCGATCGCCACGGCCTCGCCCTTGGCGGCGGCTTCGGCGGCCTCGAAGGCGGCCATCTGCTCGGGCGAGTATTCGCGGGTGGAAAAGACGGTCCACAGCACCGAGGCCAGCAGCGCCGCCCCGCCGACATAGAAGGCGATGCGCACCGACGGCGGGATCTGGCCGGCCGGGGCGGTGTTGGCCACGTCCAGCCAGTTGGTCAGGATCCACGGCAGGCACGAGGCCAGCACGGCTCCGATCCCGATGAAGAAGCTCTGCATGGCGTAGCCGGTCGATCGCTGCTCGTCGGGCAGGTTGTCGCCGACGAAGGCCCGGAACGGCTCCATGGTGATGTTGATCGAGGCGTCCATGATCCACAGCGCCGAGGCCGCGATCCACAGGGTCGGCGAATTGGGCATCACGACCAGGGCGGCCGTGGTCAGGATCGCGCCCCAGAAGAAGTAGGGCCGTCGGCGGCCCAGCTTCCCCCAGGTCTTGTCGGACAGGTAGCCGATGATCGGCTGCACCAGGAGGCCCGTGGCGGGCGCGGCGATCCACAGGATGGCCAGGTGGTCGATCTCGACGCCGAGGGTCTGGAAGATGCGGCTGGTGTTGGCGTTCTGCAGGCCAAAGCCGATCTGGATCCCGAAGAACCCGAAGCACATGTTCCAGATCTGGAAGAGGCTCAGCCTGGCCTTGGTCATCGCTTCCCCACCTTGACGCCGCCGGTTGGCCCGGCCTTTTGCGCAAATATTTGCAATGCGCTTTGATGCGGGCATTTGCGCATGGGGCGCGGGGCGATGCAACGGGGAAGTGAGGCTATCGTAGGTACTAAGGGCGAAATGGGCGCCGAAATGGATCTTCCGCCTGGCGTTCACGAGACCTCCCCCGAGATGAGGACCGCCTGCGATCAGCAAGAATTCTCATAAATTTGCATCACCACCACTCTCCCGTCATCCCGCCCCTGCGGCGCCCCCCTGGCTCCGCCGGCGCGTGAGGCGCAAGAAGCGCCGGCCTCAAATCCCCCGCGACGGCGGCCCGCACAGGGCTTAAACAGCCGCCTCGTTCGAAAGGCCCGACCATGTCCCTCCACATCGCCCTGCTGCGCGGCGTCAACGCCGCCGGTGGCCGTCTGATCACCGCCGAAGAACTGACCGGCGTGCTGACCGATCTCGGCCACACCGAAGTCCGCATGGGCCCCAAGGTCGGCGACTTGGTGTTTGAGAGCAACGAGCGCACCGGCGCGGAACTTCAGACCCAGATCGAAACCGAGTTGATGGCGCGCCTGGGCCTGCGCACCGATGTCTATGTCCGCACCGCCGAGGCCTGGCGGGCCCTGGTCGCGGCCAACCCGTTCCCGGATTTCGCGGCGGCCGATCCGGGCTGGCTGATGACTCTGTTCTGCAAGGACACCCCCGACAAGAAGGCCATGGGCGCCCTGCGCGCGGCGATCCGCGGGACCGAGCAGGCGCGGGCCGAAAGCCGCCAGATCTATGCGATCTATCCCGACGGCGTCGGCGGCTCGAAACTGACCACCAGCTTGGTCGAGAAGACGCTCGGCACGCGGATCACCGGGCGGACGTGGACGGCGGTGCTGGCGCTCGCCGAAATGCTCGAGCCGAGCTAGTCCTCACCGTCTTTCCTGTCGCCCGGCGAACGGCGAGAAGCCTCTTCGGCAGCGGTGGGATGTCCCCGCCACGGGGGCGGGAATGACAAGAGGAAGCGGGAGCCCCTTGCATCCCGCCCCATCACGTAACATGTATAATTACATGAAACGGAACAGCCGCCTCTCCGTCGCCCTGCACGTGCTGCTGCACATGGCCGAACAGGCCGACAAGGCCCTGACCTCGGACGTCCTGGCCTCGTGGGCCGCGACCAATCCGGTGGTCATCCGCCGAACTTTCGCAGGACTCCGCGACGCCGGCATCGTCGGCTCGACCAAGGGCCACGGCGGCGGCTGGACCCTGCTGAAGCCGCTGGACGCCGTCACCCTGGCCGACATCCAGGCCGCCCTGGACGAGCCGCTGCTGGCGCTGGGCAAGGCCGAGGAAAGCCCCGGCTGCCTGGTCGAAAAGGCGGTAAACGTCGCGCTGGACGACGCGGTCGCCCAGGCCCGCCGCCTGCTGGACGAGCGGCTCTCCAAGATCACCCTGGCGGACCTGGCCGCCCAGATCGGCCCGCGCCGCGTCGTACTGGCGGCAGCCGGCTGCAAGGATCCCCATCATGAGTCATGACGTCATCGTCGTCGGCGGCAGTTTCGCCGGCCTGTCCGCCGCCATGCAGCTGGCCCGCGCCCGCCGCGACGTGCTGGTGGTCGACGCCGGCCTGCCGCGCAACCGCTTCGCCGACGCCTCGCACGGCTTTCTCGGCCAGGACGGCAAGGCGCCGTTCGACATCCTGCGCGAGGCGCGCTGTCAGTTGGCGGCCTATCCCACCGTACGGTTCGTCGAGGCCGAGGCCCGCGACGCCGGCGCTGAGGACGGGGGCTTTTCCGTTGCCCTGAACGACGGCCGCACCTTGCGCGGCAAGCGCCTGGTGCTGGCCACCGGCGTCGCCGACCAGCTGCCCGACATCCCGGGCCTGAAGCCCCGCTGGGGCGCCACCGTGCTGCACTGCCCCTACTGCCACGGCTACGAGGCGCGCGACCGCAGGCTGGGCGTGCTGGCCAGCGGTCCGATGGACCTACACAAGGCCCAGATGATCCCCGACTGGGGCCCCACCATCCTGTTCAGCCAGGGCCTGCCGATCGACGCCGAGACACGGGGCCAGCTGGCCGCGCGCGGCGTGGCGATCGAGGAGGTTCCGGTGGTCGAGCTGCTGGGCGACGAGCCGGACTTGTCCGGCGCCCGGCTGGCCGACGGCCGCGTCGTGGCCATCGAGGCGATCTTCGCCTCGCCGACCGTGCGCATGGCCAGCCCCCTGGCGCAGCGTCTGGGCTGCGCGCTGGAGGACGGCCCGCTGGGCCCGCTGATCAGCGTCGACGACTGGAAGGCGACCAGCGTGCCGGGCGTGTTCGCCGCCGGCGACGCGGCGCGGGCCAACCACAACGCCACCCTGGCCTCGGCCGACGGCGTGCTGGCGGGGGTGGGCGCGCACCGGTCGCTGGTATTTGGGTAGGGCCGAAAACCCCGTCCTTCGACAGGCTCAGGGTGAGGTTTTCGACTGAGCGGCCTCTGCCCTGTTCCTCATCCTGAGCTCGTCGAAGGACGAGGAACAGGCGTCGCCCCCAAACCGTAAAACCCCCGCGAAAGCGGGGATTTTACGGAGAGAGAGAAGCGCTAGCGCTTCAGCGCCACGAAGCGGATCGCCTGGCCGCCACCGGGGGCCAGCTTCAGCTCCAGCACGTCAGCCGCGGTGACCTCGCGGGCTTCGATGACGATGTCCTGCGGGGCGGTCTTCCAATCGGCTTTCTCGCCATCGCGATAGATCTCGGCGCGGTACCTGCGGCCCGGATCGAGGAACGACAGCGGCGCCGAAAGCACCCGGCCCTGCTCGTCGCTGATCGCGCCCAGGTACCAGTCGTCGCTCTTGCGGTCCTTGCGGGCGATGGTGACGAAGTCGCCGATCTCGCCGTTGACCACCTTGGTGTCGGCCCAGTCGACCGGCACGTCCTCGATGAACTTGAACGGCTTGGGGTTGGCCTCGTAGTTCTCGAGCAGGTCGGCGGCCATCTGGATCGGGCTGTAGATCACCACGTACAGCGCCAGCTGCTTGGCCCAGGTGGTGGCGACGCCGTCGGGAGCCTTGGTCTTCATGCCGAAGATGCCCGGCGTGTAGTCCATCGGCCCGGCCAGCAGGCGGGTGAAGACGAGGTTGGCCTCGTGCTCGGGCGGGTTGCCCGGCTGGCCCCAGGCGCTGAACTCCATGCCCCGCGCGCCCTCGCGGCTGATCCAGTTGGGATAGGTGCGGCGAAGGCCGGTGTCCTTGATCGGCTCGTGGGCGTTGATGGCGATCTGGCGCTTGGCGGCGGCTTCCAGCACCCGCAGGTGATGCTGCGCCATAGCCTGGCTTTCGTGCCAGGCGAAATGGACCTTGCCGTCCGGTCCCGTCACCTGGGCGCCACCGGCGTCGGCGACATAGCCGGTCTTGACCGCCGGCACGCCCACCGACCTGTAGAGGTCGAAGGCGCCGTCCATCTGGCGCTCGTAGACCACGGTATTGCCGGCCGTCTCGTGGTGGCCGATCAGGACGACGCCCTTCTTGCGGGCGTAGTCGGTCAGCTTCTTCAGGTCGAAGTCCGGATAGGATTCGGTGAAGCTGAACTCCGAGCCGTCGGCGAACCAGGCGCCGTCCCAGCCCTTGTTCCAGCCCTCGACCAGCACCCCGCCCAGGCCGTGCTTGGCGGCGAAATCGATGTGGCGCATGACGTTGTCGTTGGTCGCGCCGTGCTTGGGCCCCGAGCCCCAGGTCTTGTGG
Source organism: Caulobacter sp. FG7 (assembly GCF_057808875.1). Taxonomy (NCBI): domain Bacteria; kingdom Pseudomonadati; phylum Pseudomonadota; class Alphaproteobacteria; order Caulobacterales; family Caulobacteraceae; genus Caulobacter; species Caulobacter sp. FG7. Next base: position 177,690 of record NZ_JBMDIW010000001.1, on the reverse strand, counting down.
TCGAGATGCATCTCCCACCAGACGCCGACATATTTCATCGGCTTGATCCACGACACGTCGCCCAGCTTGTTGGGGTCGTTGAGGTTCAGGATCAGGCTGGAGGTCACAAGGCCGCCGGCGCTGTCGGCGATCTGCAGAGTGCGCCAGGGGGTGGGGAACGGCGCCGTGCGCTCGACCTTGGCCTCGCCGATGCCCGGGGTCAGGCTGGCCTTGAAGCGGCGATCCTGGGCGCGGGCCAGGTTCATGCCGGCATAGTCGACCAGCGAGGCCTCGTGGATCGAGACGTGCAGGCCGTCCTTGGTGCGCAGGGTCATCGGCGTCTGGGCGACGCTGACCTCTTCGACCGGCGTGGTATTGTAGAGATACTCCTCGCGGTTCCACTCATAGGCCGGGATCCACCAGGCCGTGGCCTCGTCGACCAGGGAAAACTCGGTCAGCTCCTCGCCGATGCGGGCGGTCTTCAGGTTGGCCTGCTCGGGGAACTCGTAGCGGAAGCCCAGGCCGTCGTCATAGAGGCGGAACACCACGTCCAGGCGCCGGTGCAGCGGGGTCTTCTCGACCAGGGTCACGCGCAGCTCGTTGAAGCGATTGCGCACCGCCTTGCGCTCGCCCCAGGGCAGGTCCCAGGTCTCATCGACGCTGCGGGTCTTCTGGTCGGTGACCTCGAAATTGCGTTGCAGTTTGGGGGCGTCGACCAGGATGAAGCCCAGCTTCGACGGCGCCACCACCGGCCGGCCCAGGCGGCTGACCGAATAGGTCGGCTGGCCGTCGTTGTCGGTGGTCACCGTCACGCTCAGCACCTTGTCGGGCGAGGTGGCGGTGGCCGTGACGGCCGCGAGCGCAGGCGAAGCCGCCAGGGCCAGGGCGGCCACGGCGAGAAGGCGCAGGATCATGCTTCTACTCCGGAAAACCTCGCCTCGCCGCACTTGCCAAGCACGGCGGGCGATGCGTTAAACAGGTCGTTGAAAAAATTTGCGGCAAGTTTTGCAGCCGCTAGGCACCACAGGGGCGGGACACGGTGAGCAAGGGGGCGACGCGTCTGGAAGACCTGGCCAGGATGGCCGGCGTCTCGATCTCCACGGCCTCGCGGGCGCTGAACGACAGCCCCGCCGTCAACCAGCGCACCAAGCAACTGATCTGGAAGCTGGCGCGCGAGATGGACTATCCGTTCCGCCGCTACATGCCCGCGGGGCCCATCGGCGCCGAGGGCACGATCGCCATCGTCGTGCCGCGCCCGCAGCACCGCGAGGGCCGGCTGTCGGACCCGTTCTTCCTCGAACTGTTCGCCGGGGTCGGCGAGGCGGCCCGCGAGCGGGGCTGCGACATCCTGGTCAGCCACGTGGCCCCGGGCAGCTTCGAGGACCTGTCGGCGGCCATGACCACCAGCCGCGCCGACGGGGTGATCTTCCTGGGCCAGTCCTGGCTGCACACCGCCTTCAACCGCCTGGCCGAGACCGAAGCCCGCTTCGTGGTCTGGGGCGCGCAGTTGCCCGACCAGGCCTATTGCTCGGTGGGGTCGGACAACCCGCTGGGCGCTAAGCGCGCGACGCTGCACCTGGCGCGTCTCGGAAGAAAGCGCATCGTCTTCCTGGGCGACACCGAGGCGCCCGAAGCCATGCAGCGCCACCGCGGCTATCTCGACGCCGTCGAGCAGTTCGGCCTGGGCGTGGATCCCGACCTGATCGTGCCGGCCCACTTCGAAGTCGAGTCGGCCGAGGCCAGCATCGACAGCCTCATTCAGCGCGGCGTGAAGTTCGACGGCGTCGTCGCCGCCTCCGACCTGATCGCGCTGGGCGCCATTCGCGCCCTGCAGCACGCCGGCCTGTCGGTGCCGGGCGACGTCTCGGTGATCGGCTACGACGACGTGCCCTTCGCCCGCTACTCGCGCCCGGCCCTGTCGACGATCTCTCAGGACACCGCCAAGGCGGGAAGGCTGATGGTGTCCAAGCTGCTGGACGCCAGTGGGCAGGGGGCCAGCCGCAGCGAGCGAGTTCCGACGGACCTGATCATTCGCGAGAGCTGCGGGGGGTGACCCGCCTCTCCCTTCCCCCTCGATGGGGGAAGGGTCGGGGATGGGGGTGACGCGAGGCCGGCCAAGCCAGCCGGCCGACGCGGGATCACCCCCACCCAACCCTCCCCCATCAAGGGGGAGGGCTTTCACGCAGCGCCCCGCTTCGCCAGCAGGCCGCCCAGCGGCGGCACGACGCCCGGCCCGCCGAGATTGACGCTGTCGACCATCGTCCAGCCCTCCGGCAGCTCCCAAGGAACCGCCTCGAAGCCGAGGTTGAACACGCACAGCATCGCCGCCTCGCCCTCGCCGCGCTCGAAAACGAGCAGCGGGGTGTTGGTGTCGACGAGGTGCATACCGCCGGTCTTCAGGGCCGGCCACTGCGCGCGCAGGCCGATCAGGCGGCGGGCGACGTGCAGGGTCGCGGCGGGGTCGGCTTCCTGGGCGTCGACCGACAGGGGCAGGTGCGCCGGATCGACCGGCAGCCACGGCTCGACGGTGGAGAAGCCGGCATTGGCCGCCCCGGCCGTCCACGGCATCGGCGTGCGGGCGCCGTCGCGGCCCAGGGTCTGAGGCCAGTTGGCAATGGCCTCGGGATCGACCAGCCGCTCGAACGGCACATGGGCCTGGGGCAGGCCCAGTTCCTCGCCCTGGTAGACGAAGACGTTGCCGCGCAGGGTCATCAGCAGCAGCAGGCCCATCTCGGCGAAGGCCTTGCGATCGCGGCCGCGGGCCCAGCGCGACACGGCCCGCGGGGCGTCATGGTTGGAGAAGGTCCAGGACGGCCAGCCCTCGCCCGGCGCGCCCGGCCACGAGGTCGCGCCGAAGCGCACCAGCTCGTCCTTCAGTTCGTCGGCATAGAGGTAGAGGAAGCTGTAGGCGCTGTTGAGGCGGTCCTCGCCGGCCGTGAACAGCTTCATCTCCTCGTCGGCCCGGTCGCCGCCGATCTCGGCCACCGAGAACCGGCCCTCGTACTGGTCGGTCAGGGCCCGCAGGCGCGACAGGAACTTCGGGATGTCCGGGTGACCCTGGTTGAACACCTTGTCCTGGAAGTCGAACGGCCGCGTGCGCTTGCCGCCCGGCGGCAGGGGCGGATTGTCCCGCAGCGCCGGGTCGTGCATCGAGAAGTTGATGGCGTCGAAGCGGAAACCGTCGACCCCGCGCTCCAGCCAGAAGCGGGTGATGTCGAGCAGAGCCTCCTGCACCTTCGGATTGTGCAGGTTCAGCTGCGGCTGCGAGGCCAGGAAGTTGTGCATGTAGTATTGGCCGCGCCGGGCGTCCCAGGTCCAGGCCGGACCGCCGAACACCGACTGCCAGTTTGACGGCGGCGAACCGTCCGCCTTGGCGTCGGCCCAGACATACCAATCCGCATACGGATTATCTCGACTTTCGCGGCTCTCGGCGAACCAGGCGTGCTCGTCGCTGGTGTGGGAAAACACCAGGTCGATGATGATCTTCACGCCCAGGCGATGGGCCTTTTCGATCAGGGCGTCGAAGTCGGCCAGGGTTCCGAAGATCGGATCGACGTCGCGATAGTCCGAAACGTCGTAGCCGAAGTCCTTCATCGGCGAGGCGAAGAACGGCGACAGCCAGATCGCCTGCACGCCCAGCGAGGCGATATGCTCGAGGCGCGCGGTGATCCCCGGAAGGTCGCCCACCCCGTCGTCGTTGGAGTCGGCGTAGCTGCGCGGATAGACCTGATAGATCACCGCGCCGCGCCACCATTCGGCGGGCGCGGCGAGGGAAACGTCGGCGGGCTTGGTCAAGCTTTCGGTCGTCACTGGTGCGCGCCCTCCGAGACGCAGATCTTGTAGTCGAGCGGCGCGATGGTCACGCGATAGCTGCCGGGGGCCGCGGCCGCCGGGGCGCAGGCCCCGACCACCGAGCGCCAGGCGCCCGAGGTCGTCTCGACCTCGACATGGGCGTCCACCGGCGCCGCGCCGGTGTTGAACAGGACCAGGGCTTCGCGGCCCTGGAGGATGCGGGAGACGGCCAGCAGGCCAGGCTTGTCGCCGGCGGCGCGGATGACCTGCCGACCCGAGCGCAGGGCCGGCTCGGCGGCGCGCACCTTGGCCATGCCGGAAATGGCGCGATAGAGCGGCGCGCCGGCGTCGTAGCGATCGGCCGAGCCGCCCTTGCCGCCGATCAGCCGGTTGTCGTTGTAGACGGCGACCTGGCTGGCGAACATGTCCTCGCGGGCGTCCTTGTCGTCGCCATCGCCGGTGAAGCCCTGCTCGTCGCCGTAATAGAGGGTCGGGGCGCCGCGCAGGAACATCAGCATGGCGTGGGCCAGCACGTTGCGCTGGACCAGTTCGGCGTCCGGCGCGACGGGATGGCCGACCAGCAGCCGGCGACCGAAGCGACCCATGTCGTGGTTGCCCAGGAAGGTGGGGATCTGCGGCCCGGCCGCCTCGCCGCCGCGATAGAGGGCGTCGGCGGCGTAGAGCCTGGCGAAGCGGTCGGTCCCGGCCTTGCCCGCCACGGTCTCGGTCACCGCCTGCTGAAAGGCGAAGTCCAGCGCGGCCGGGAAGCCGTCGACCACGGACGAACGGGCCAGGGCCACCGGATCGGGGTCGGCGATCTCGGCGAAGATGTGGAAGTTGGGGATGCCGCGCTTTGCCGCCCGTTCCTGCATGGCCGGCACGAAGGCCTGCCAGAACTGCGGATTGACGTGGCGGGCGGTGTCGACGCGGAAGCCGTCGATCCCGAACTCGTCGATCCAGGCGCCGTAGATGTCGATGAAGCCGGCCACGACGCGCGGATGCTCGGTGTAGAGATCGTCGAGCCCGGCGAAGTCGCCATAGAGCGAGCTCTCGCCGACGAAGTCGCTCTCGCCGCGGTTATGATACCAGATCGGGTCGTTCAGCCAGTCGGGCTTCTTGACCTTGGCCTCGGCCGCCGGGACGTAGGGCGTATAGGCGAAGTCGGGCCGGGTCAGCTTGCGGAAGTTTTCGGCCGAGCCGTCGGCGTCGCCGGCGAAACCGGCGTTGATCGCCGCGCCCGAGACGCCGCCCCGGCGGCTGACCGGATAGTCGGCCTTGCTGCGGTATTCACAGCGGCGGCCCTCGCATTCGCGGAACTTGATGACGTCGGCCGTGTGGTTGATGACGATGTCGAGATAGACCTTCATCCCCCGCGCGTGGGCGGCGTCGACCAGGGCCTTGAAGTCGGCCTTGGTTCCCAGGTGCGGGTCGACATCGGTGAAGTCGGTGATCCAGTAGCCGTGATAGGCGGCGCTCTCCTGGCCCTTGGGACCCTGCACCGGCTTGTTGACGAAGATCGGCGCCAGCCAGATCGCCGTCGCGCCCAGGCCCTGCACGTAGTCGAGCTTGCCGGCCAGGCCCTTGAAGTCGCCGCCGTGGAAGAAGCCCTTGTCGGTCGGATCATAGCCGGTCGCCAGGCGGTCGCCTCTGAGGCCGCCACGGTCGTTGGATGGGTCGCCGTTGGCGAAGCGGTCGGCCAGGACGAAATAGATCACCTCGTCCTGCGGCGGCCTGGCGCGGAACGCTTCCGAGGCCGGCGCCGACAGGGCCGGAACGGCGGTCAGGGTCACGCCGGCGCAGCCGAGCGCGGCCGCCAGCCGCCCCCACCGATTGCGGGTGTTCATCCCCTGCCCCTCCATCCCTAGCGTCGCGATCCTGAACGATGCGCCGCTCAGGTCAATTTTGCATAGATTTGCAAAGCCGTTTGCAGGCTGTCAATCCATTCGCCTCGCGATCAGCCCACCAAGCCCTGTCGCACTGTGGCCAAATAGCCGCAAAAACCCTTGCAAACGTGGAGTTCGTACGCCTGACGTGGCGTAACATGACAATCCGTCCATTTTTTCAGTTGCAAAAGTCGCAATGCGTTTGCAGTAATTTGCGCAACACGGCGCGGGAGAACCGCGCGGACCAACTTGCGGGAGGGAACACATGGACATCCGATTCAAGCTGCGCCGCGCGGCGCTGATGAGCGGGGCCGCCACCGGCCTGGCGCTGCTGCTTGCCGCCGGAGCGGCCCAGGCGCAGGCCCCGGCCGCCGGCCAGACCACCGAAGACAACGCCGTCGAGGAAATCACCGTCACCGGCATCCGGGCCTCGATCGAGAACTCGATCGCCCTGAAGAAGGCCTCCAGTTCGATCGTCGAGACGGTCTCGGCCGAAGACATCGGCAAGCTGCCCGACACCTCGATCGCCGAATCCCTGGCCCGCCTGCCCGGCCTGACCGCCCAGCGCCTGGACGGCCGCGCGCAGTCGATCTCGGTCCGGGGCCTGGGCCCCGACTTCAACACCGTGCTGCTGAACGGCCGCGAGCAGGTCTCGACCAGCGACAACCGCGGCGTCGAATTCGACCAGTATCCGTCGGAAATCCTCAGCGGCGTGGTGGTCTACAAGACCCCTGACGCCGGCGTCGTCGGCCAGGGCCTGGCCGCCACCGTCGACCTGCGCACCATCCGCCCGCTCGACTACGGCAAGACCGTCATCTCGGCCAACGCCCGCTACGAGATGAACGGCGAGAAGAAGCTGAACCCCGACGCCAAGGACAAGGGCGGCCGCTTCAGCGCCACCTTCGTCGACCAGTTCGCCGACGACACCGTCGGCGTGGCCCTGTCGGTCTCGCACATCTCTTCGCCGACCCAGAGCCGTCGCTTCAACGCCTGGGGCTACCCGACCACGGGCGCGGCCAACGACCTGGTGATCGGCGGCGCCAAGCCCTACAACCAGTCCAACAACCTCAAGCGCACCGGCGTGATCGGCGTGTTCGAATACAAGCCGAACGACAAGTTCCACACCTCGCTCGACGCCTACTATTCCGACTTCAAGGAAAAGCAGATCCTGCGCGGCATCGAGCTGCCGCTCTACTGGAGCTCGGCCACGCTGCAGCCCGGCTACACCGTCACCGACGGCTTCGTGACCGCCGGCACCTACACCGGGGTCAAGGGCGTGATGCGCAACGACCTCAACACCCGCAACGCCAAGCTGGCCTCGCTGGGCTGGAACACCGCCTACACGTTCGACAACGGCTGGACCGCCGTCGCCGACCTCTCCTGGTCGCACGCCGAGCGCAAGGACGTGATCTTCGAGTCCTATTCGGGCACCGGCCCCAGCGGCAGCGGCGCGACCGACACCCTGAGCTTCCGCACCACGCCGGGCGCGGGCACCCTGTTCAGCTCGACGCTGGACTACACCAACGCCGCCCAGATCGTGCTGACCGACCCGCAAGGCTGGGGCGCGGGCGCGGCCGGCGGGGCGCTGACCCAGGCCGGCTTCTACAACACCCCGGAAATCGAGGACGAGCTGAAGGCGATCAAGCTGGCCGCGAAGCGCGACCTGTCCTGGGGCCCGATCAACAGCGTCGAGTTCGCCTACAACGGCAGCCTGCGCGAGAAGTCCAAGGAAGTGCACGAAAGCTTCCTGACCTTCGGCGGCCGCATCGCCGACGGCGCCCCGACCAGCCGCGCCATCCCGGCCGCGGCGATCCTGGGCACGGTCAGCCTCGACATGATCGGCATCAAGGGCATGCTGGCCTATGATCCGATGTACCTGCTGAAGAACGGCGTCTACACGCTGATCGCCGACCAGAACCCCGCCGTGCAGACCCGCAACTGGTCGGTGCGCGAAGAGGTTCACCTGGCCTACGCCAAGTTCGGCATCGACAGCACCCTGGGCTCGATCCCGGTGACCGGCAACGCCGGCGTGCAGGTGGTCTATACCGACCAGTTCTCGACCGGCGTAGCCGTCGATCCCAACAACGTCGCCAACCCGATGTCGACCGACGACGGCGACAAGTTCACCTACGTGCTGCCCAGCCTGAACCTGACCTTCGACCTCAGCAACGAGACCCTGCTGCGCGTCGGCCTGGCCCGCACCCTGGCCCGCGCCCGGATGGACGAACTGCGCGCCAGCCAGTCGTTCAACCAGAACCCGGCCTACCTGACCTCGACCAATCCGAACCAGTCGTACTTCAGCGCCAACGGCGGCAACCCGCGCCTGCGTCCGTACATCGCCGACGGCGTGGACCTGTCGCTCGAGAAGTATTTCGGCCGCTCGGCCTATGTCTCGGTGGCCGCCTACTACAAGAAGCTGTCGAACTACGTGAACTCGAACTCCTCGAGCTACAAGGACTTCGCGGCCTTCACCTATCTGCTGACGCCGGCCCAGCAGGCCGCGCTGGGCACCACCGTCGGCCTGGTCACCGGCCCCGACAACGGCAAGGGCGGCTTCATCCGCGGCGTCGAGTTCTCGACCTCGCTGCAGGGCGACCTGCTGTGGGAGCCCCTGCGCCACTTCGGCCTGCAGTTCAGCGCCTCGCTGACCGACAGCGAAGTGAAGCTGGAAGACAACATGGACCCCATCGACATGCCCGGGCTGTCGAAGAAGGTCGTCAACACCACGTTCTACTACGAGAACAACGGCTTCAACGCCCGGATCAGCAACCGCTATCGCGGCAAGTTCCTCGGCGAGGTGGCCGGCCTGTCGGCCGCGCGCATCTACCGCACGGTGGACGCTGAATCGGTGCTCGACGCCCAGATCGGCTACGAATTCCGCGAGGGCCGCTTCGAGGGCCTGTCGCTGATGCTGCAAGCCAACAACATCACCGACGAGCCGTTCAAGACCTACGAGAACGGCGATAAGCGCCGGACCATCGACTACCAGAAGTACGGCACCACCTACATGTTCGGCGTCGCCTACAAGTTCTAGGCCCGCCCCGAAGAGCCCCGCCGGTCCGCCGGCGGGGCTTTTTGCTTTTCACAGGGAGAGAAGGACTCACAGGCCATGGCGGACAACCGCATCGGCAGGATCGTCATCGTCGGCGGCGGCACGGCCGGCTGGATGAGCGCGGCGATGCTGGCCCGCGCCCTGGGCCCGGCCGCCAGGATCAGCCTGGTGGAGTCCGAGGCGATCGGCACGGTCGGGGTCGGCGAAGCCTCGATCCCGCAGCTGCGCAACTTCAACGCCTTCCTGGGCCTCGACGAGGACGCCTTCCTGCGGGCCACCGAAGGCACGATCAAGCTGGGCATCGAGTTCGTCGACTGGCTGGCCCCCGGCCATCGCTACATGCACGCCTTCGGTCCGGTCGGCCGGCCGCTGGGAACCACGCCCTTCCATCACTACTGGCTGGACGCCCGCCGGCGCGGAGCCGCCAGCGACGATTTCTGGGCCTGGTCGGCCAACGCCCTGGCCGCGCGCGCCGGACGCTTTGGCCGCACGCCGCAGGGCCAGCCGGGCGCAGAGCCCCTGACCTGGGCCTTCCACTTCGACGCCGCCCTCTATGCCCGTCATCTGCGCAGCTATGCAGAAGCGCGCGGGGTGCAACGCATCGAGGGCCGCATCGTCGGCGTCGACCAGGACGGGGACAGCGGCTTCCTGCGCGCCGTGGCCCTGGAGGACGACGGCCGGGTCGAGGGCGAGCTCTTCATCGACTGCTCGGGCTTCCGGGGTCTCTTGATCGAGGAGGCGCTGAAATCGGGCTACGAGGACTGGCGCCAGTGGCTGCCGATGGACAGCGCCTGGGCCGTGCCCAGCCGCGACGACGCCCCGCCGGTTCCCTACACCCGCGCCTGGGCCCGCGACGCCGGCTGGCAGTGGCGGATCCCGTTGCAGCACCGCACCGGCAACGGCCACGTCTTCTCCAGCGCCTGGACCGACAAGGACGCCGCCGCCCGCACCCTGATGGCCAACCTGGAAGGCGAGGCGTTGGCGCAGCCCCGCCTGCTGACCTTCGTCACCGGCCGCCGCAAGAAGAGCTGGAACCGCAACGTCGTGGCCCTGGGCCTGGCCTCGGGCTTCATGGAGCCGCTGGAGTCGACCAGCATCCACCTGGTGCAGTCGGGCCTGGCCCGCCTGCTGGCGCTGTTTCCCGACAAGGGCTTCGACCCGCTGCTGGCCGACGAATTCAATCGCCAGACCGAGCAGGAATACGCCTGCATCCGCGACTTTCTCGTGCTGCACTACAAGGCCACGCAGCGCGAGGACACGCCGTTCTGGGCCAGCCGCAAGGCGATGGAGATCCCGGACAGCCTGGCCGAGCGCATGGCGCTGTTCGCCAGCAGCGGCCGGGTGTTCAGCCGCGACGAGGACCTCTTCAAGGAAAGCAGCTGGGTGCAGGTGCTGCTGGGCCAGGGCGTCACGCCCGCCGCGGCCCATCCGATGACCGCCGTGGTCGCAAACGCCCAGGTCGACGGCTGGCTGGACGACCTGGCCCGCATCGCCGGCCGCTCCGCCGCCTCGCTGCCGAGCCACGCCGCCTTCCTGGCGGCCGCCGGAGCCCCGCGCCCGGCCCCGCGCCTGGCGGGTTGATCCTTTCCCCTGACTGACCCTCGCCGGAACCTGCGCCGGCGGGGGTCGACTTTTCGGGGAAGCTCAGCCGACCGGCTTCTTGGCCATCATGTCGCCGACCTTGAGCATCGCCGGGCCCAGGATGACGATGAACAGCACCGGCAGGAAGAACACGATCATCGGCACGGTCAGCTTGGGCGGCAGGCTGGCGGCCTTCTTCTCGGCGGCCGACAGGCGCAGCTCGCGGTTTTCCTTGGCCATCACCCGCAGGGCCGCGCCCAGCGGCGTGCCGTAGCGCTCGGCCTGGATCATGGCCGTGGCCACCGACTTGATGCCGGGGTGGTTGGTGCGTCGCGCCAGGCCCTCATAGGCCAGCCGCCGGTCGGGCAGGTAGGACAGCTCGGCGGTCAGCAGGCTCAGTTCCTCGGCCAGCTCCATCGAGCTCGTGCCGACCTCGCCGCTGACCTTCTGGATCGCCGCCTCGATCGACATGCCGCTCTCGACGCAGATCAGCAGCAGGTCGAGGGCGTCGGGGAAGGCTGCGACGATCGACTCGCGGCGCTTCTGGGCGGCGTTCTGGATGTAGAGGTTGGGGGCATAGTAGCCGACCGTCAGGGCGCCGACGCAGATCGCCAGCTTCTGGGTCATCTGCAGGCCGAAGCCGTCGATGCCGAACAGGTAGATCGCCGCCAGCAGGGCGAAGGCGAACGGCATCACGAAGCGGAAGAAGTAGAAGGTCGACACCGGCTTGGGGCCGCGGAAGCCGGCCTGGGCCAGCTTGTCGACGACCTTGGGATCCTCCAGCAGCTTCGACAGCTGCAGACGGTCGACGATGGTCTTGTAGACGCCTTCGTCGGTGTGGCGCAGGCTCGAACCGGACGCGCCCTTCTGGGCCATGGCCGCGCGCGAGCGGCGACGCAGTTCCTCGCGGCGGTTGGCCACCGATTTCAGCCGGCTTTCCAGCCCGCTGTTGCTCATCACCGGCGCGGCCAGGGTGATGATGGTGGCGAACACCACCAGCGCCACGAAGGCGGTCAGGAGGTTCGAAGGATCCGTCAGCATCTGGACCATGCGCGTCTCCCTAGAACTTGAAGTTGATCATGCGGCGCATGATGAAGATGCCCATGCTCATCCACACCGCCGCGACCAGCAGCATCAGGCGGCCGCGCAGGTCGGTGAACAGGGTGCTCATGTAGTCGGGGGCGATGACGGTGATGAGGATCATCACGCCCGGCGGCAGGCAGCCGATGATGAAGGCCGAGGCCACGGCTTCGGCCGACAGGGCCTTGATCTTCTCGGCCATCAGCTTGCGCGAGCGCAGCACGGTCGACAGGTTGCCCAGCGCCTCGGCCAGGTTGCCGCCGGTCTTCTGCTGGATGTTGAGCACGATGGCGAAGAACCGCACCTCGGCGGTCGGCATCCGCTCGTAGAGCCGCTCCAGCGCCGTATCCAGCGGCATGCCCATGGCGATGTTCTCGGTCAGGGTGCGGAACTCGCCGGCCAGGGGCTCGGGGCTCTCCTTGCCGATGATCTTCAGGCAGTCGTGCACCGGCAGGCCCGACTTGATGCCGCGGACGATGATGTCGATGGCGTCGGCGAAGGCGTCGATGAACTTCTTGGTGCGCTGCTTGCCAAGGAACCCGATCACCCAGCGCGGCAGGCCCAGGGCCGCGGCGAAGCCGCCGCCCAGCGCCACCAGCGGCATCTGCCGAAGCCCCAGAAGGAGCACGGCGACCAGCACCCCCAGCACAACGCTGATGATCCAGAACACCCTGACGTTCTCGCCCAGGCCCGCGGCCCGCAGGCGCGCGGCGATCGTCAGGGTGGCCTTCTTCTGCTTGCGATCCTGTTCCTTCAGCGTCTTGAGGATCTGCTTGCGGCGGGCGTCGGGGGTGTTGGCCGCGACCTTGGCCCGCGCGGCGGCCTGGCGCTCGCCGCCGCCGACGATCACCTGGGCGCGCTTGGACGCCTTGGCGCCGGCGCTCTCGCCGCCGCCCGTCAGGACGAAGCCGAGGCCCGCGATGGTGATGAAGCCCAGGACCGCGATCAGGATGAACATGACCCCGCCCTACTCCGCCGCGTCCAGCGCCTCGGCCAGCTCGCGCTCGAGGCCGTAGTAGCGGGCGCGGTCCCAGAAGCGCGGCCGGGCGATGCCGGTCGAGCGATGCTTGCCCAGCACCTTGCCGTTCTCGTCCTCGCCGGTGATCTCGTAGACGAACAGGTCCTGGGTGACGATGACGTCGCCTTCCAGCCCGACCACCTCGGTGACGTGGGTGATGCGGCGCGAACCGTCGCGCAGGCGGGCGGCCTGGATGATGACGTCGACCGAGCCGACGATCATCTCCTTGATGGTCTTGGAGGGCAGGCCGTAGCCGCCCATGGTGATCATGCTCTCGACGCGGCTGATGGCTTCGCGCGGGCTGTTGGCGTGCAGCGTGCCCATCGAGCCGTCGTGGCCGGTGTTCATGGCCTGGAGGAGGTCGAACGCCTCCGGACCACGGACTTCGCCGACGATGATGCGCTCGGGACGCATCCGCAGGCAGTTCTTGACCAGGTCGCGCATGGTCACCGAGCCCTGGCCTTCCAGGTTGGGCGGACGGGTTTCCAGGCGCACCACGTGCGGCTGCTGCAGCTGCAGTTCGGCCGCGTCCTCGCAGGTCACGACCCGCTCGGTGGGGTCGATGAAGGCGGTCATGGTGTTGAGCAAGGTGGTCTTGCCCGAGCCCGTGCCGCCCGAGATGATGACGTTGCAGCGGCAGGCGCCGATGACGCCGAGGACGCGCGCGCCCTCGGGGCTGATGGAGGCGTACTCCACCAGGTTCTTCATCGTCAGCTTGTCCTTCTTGAACTTCCGGATGGTCAGGGTGGGACCATCCAGGGCCAAGGGCGGCGCGATGACGTTGACGCGGCTGCCGTCGGGAAGGCGGGCGTCGCAGATCGGCGAGCTTTCGTCGACCCGGCGGCCGACCTGGCTGACGATCCGCTGGCAGATGTTCATCAGCTGGAGATTGTCGCGGAAGCGGACGTTGGTCAGCTGCACCTTGCCGGCGACTTCGATGAACACCCGGTGCGCGCCATTGACCATGATGTCGGCGATGTCGTCGCGGGCCAGCAGCGGCTCCAGCGGGCCGTAGCCGAGGACGTCGTTGATGATGTCCTGGACCAGGTGCTCCTGCTCGGACACCGACATCGAGACGTTCTTGATCGCCACCAGCTCGGCGACGATGTCGCGGATCTCCTCGGCGGCGGCCTTCTGGTCCAGCTGGGCCAGTTGCGACAGGTCGATGGTGTTGAGCAGCGCGTTGAAGATCGTGGTCTTCGTGGCGTGGTAGTAGTCGCTCTGCTCACGGACGATCGTGGCGGTCTGCGGCTGGCCCTGGGCCGCGCGCAGTTGCTCCAGCCCCTGGGTGGCCTTGGGCGCGGACGCCGGCTTGGCCGGCGCGGCCGGGGCGGGCGCGGCCGGATCGACGCGCTGCGGGCGCGTGGCGATGGCCGTCCCGCCGGTGGGGGCGGGCGGCGGCGCCTGGCGCTCGGTGACGGTGGCCTGATCGCGCTTGCCGAACATTCGCCCCTACTTCTTCTTGAACAGACCCGACAGGATCGAGGCCGACTTGGTCGCCGCCGGCGCCTCGCGACGGCTGATCAGCCGCGCCAGATGGTCGACGCCTTCCGCCGCCTTCGACTTGGGCGCCACCTCGGCCACCATCTGGCCGTTGTTGGCCGCCTGGCCGAACAGCTTGGGATCGAACGGCAGCACCAGCGACGGGGTCACGCCCAGCGCCTCGCCGAAGTCCTTGACCGGAATCTCGGGACGGCCCGGCACGCCCACCTGGTTGAGCACCAGGCGCGGCGGGACGTCGTTCGGACGGGCCTGGCGCACCAGGTCGACGATGTTCTTGGCGTTGCGCAGGGAGGCCAGGTCGGGCGTGGCGACGATCACCAGGTCGTCGCTGCCGACCAGCACCTTGCGGGTCCACGGCGCCCAGGTGTGAGGCAGGTCCAGCACCACGAACGGGGCGGCGCCGCGCATCTTCTGCGTCACCTCCTCGTAGGCGTCGGCGCCGATGTCATAGTCCTGCTCCAGCGTGGCCGGAGCGGCCAGCAGCGACAGGCGGTCGCCGCAGCGGACCATCATGCGGTCCATCAGCACCGGGTCCAGGCGCTCGGGCTGGCTCAGCGCGTCGAGCACGCCCTGCAGCGGGTCCTGGTTGAAGTCGAGGCCGGCGGTGCCGAACGGCAGGTCGAGGTCGACGATGACGGTGGCCGCCTCCATCCGCTCGGCCATCGACCAGGCGAAGTTGTGGGCCAGGGTCGACGAACCCACCCCGCCCTTGGCCCCGACGAAGGCGACCTGACGGCCGACGAACGGGGCCGACGGGTCCGAATAGAGCGCGGTGACCGCGCGGATCACCTGCAGCGGGCTCTTGGGCTGGGTCAGGTATTCGCTGACCCCGCGACGCATCAGCTCGCGATAGAGGGCGATGTCGTTGGTCTGGCCGATGACCACGACCTTGGTGCCGGGATCGCAGACCTGGGCCAGGCCGTCCAGCAGGGCCAGCATGCGCTGGGCCGAGTCCATGGTCTCGACCAGCACCAGCGAGGGCGTCGGCTGGTTCTGGTAGAAGTCGACGGCCGCCTCCAGCCCGCCGTGACGGGCGACCACCGAGGCGCGGGCCATGCGGCGGTCGGCGGCCGCGGCCTCGATGACCGCCAGGGTCTCGGCGCGGACGCCGAAGGCGTGGATGGCGATGCGCGGCACGCTGGCCTCGCCGACGCCGGCGTCGACGCCCGGCAGGACGTCGTCATGGGCCGAGATGTTCCAGTCCATGGCCGGCGGCGCGGGCTCGGGCGCGGCGACCGGCGCCGGGCGCGGCGGCTCCACGACCGGCGGGGCCAGGTCGGCGAACGGGTTGGAGGCCAGGCTGGCCAGTCCCGGCGCGACCGCCGAGCGGGCTTCCGGTCGCGATTGGGGCCGGGCCGGCGGGAAGTCGGCGAAGGGATCGCCGGCCGCGGCCGCAGGGGCCGGGGCGGGGGCCGTGCGCCAGGGATCGCCGCCAGCGGGCGCGGCGAACTCGTCGTCGGCCTCGAAGCCCAGGTCGAACGGATCGGGATCGGTCGTCCGGAAGGTCGTCATTTCACCACCCGAGAAACAGCGCCGTCGGACTGCGAGTCCCTCTGCGAGGCGGTCATCTGGCCGGCGCGATACTTCTCCATCACCACCCCGCGGCGCATGGCGTCGACCGGATCCTCGCGACGCGGGCCTTGCAGGTCGGCGGGATTGGCCACCTGGGCGGCCATGTTGGCGGTCACCGCGCAGCCGAAGTTGCCGTAGGCTTCGTTGTTGCGGGTGGCCGACAGGTTCTCCCAGGATCCGCAACGCGGGATCTGCGCCGTGTGCCGCAGATAGCCGACGCGCAGCGGCGGGTCCTTGTCGCCGTCGGCCGGATAGGAGTCGATGCGGACGGCGAAGCGCGGCGCGCCTGCCTCGATCAGGTAGGCGCGCGCGGCGGCGGCCATCCGGCCCGCGGCCGGCGCCTGCGGCCCGCCGACCGGCGCCAGCACGACCAGCTCCCTGGCCTCGGCCTCGGCGAACCGGGCAAGCAGCGCGTCGAGCGCCTGGACCTGGCGGGGCGAAAGTCCCTCGACGTGGACGGCCAGCAGCACCTCGTCGGGCGCGGAGACCACCTTGACCTTGTCGTCCCACTGCATGGTCGCGGTGGCCGGAGCGGGCCCCTGCGCGCCCGTCGTGGCGCAGGCCGCCAGGGTCAGCAGGGCCGCGCCGGCGAGGACCGCGCGAAGGGTGTTGGCTCGCGTCATGGTCCGCGTCCTCATTCGATCACGTAGCCGACCGGACCCTGGTAGGTCCGCTCGGAGTTGGCGCCCGGCGGGGCCTTGACCACCTTGTTCAGGCGGCCCAGCAGCACGGTGCTCATGTCGCCGGCGATCTGCAGGCCGTCGGCCGGCGTCTGCTGGTCCTGCGGCCGGGTGGGATCGACGATGTAGGGGGTGATGATCACCACCAGTTCGGTCTCGCCGTTCAGGTAGTCGCGCGAGCGGAACAGCGAGCCGAGGATCGGCAGCGAGGTCATGCCCGGCAGGGAGTCGATGTTCTCCTTGGTCTGCTGGTGCAGCAGACCGGCGATCATCAGCGCGCCGCCCGAGGGCAGCTCGACGGTCGTCTCGGCGCGACGCACCGACAGGCCCGGGACCACCAGGGTCGAGGAGGTTCCCGACCCGACGGTGAAGGCGCCCAGGCTCGACAGCTCCGACACCTCGGTCGACAGCTTCAGCGAAATGCGGCCGCCCGACATCACCACGGGCGTGTAGCCCAGGCCCACGCCGTAGGGCTTGAACTCGATGGTCACGCGCCCCGTGTCGTCGCTGCCGGTCGGAACCGGGAACTCGCCGCCGGCGAGGAACTTGCCGGCCTCGCCCGACACCACGGTCAGGTTGGGTTCGGCCAGGGTGCGGATCAGGCCGACGCGCTCGAAGGCCTGGAGGCAGGCGTTGAGGTTGTTGCCGGTCGCCATGCTGTAGGCGGTGCTGGCGGCGCTGGAGATCATGCCCGTCAGCGAATTGCTCGTGCCGGTCGTCGACGTCGGGCCAGCGCTCGTGGTGGTCGTAGTGGTCACCGTGCCGGTCAGCGGGTCGGTGGATTCCACGGTCGTGGAGACCGAGCTGCCGTTGGACGTCGTGTTGCCGCTGGTCACGCTGCCCTGGTTGGTGACCGAGGCGTTGTTGGAGTAGTTCGTCGTGCGGACGTTGTTGCGGCCGTAGCAGGCGTTCAGGCCGCCGACCATGCCGCCGTTGACGGCGAAGGTGTTCTCACGACCCAGGCTGTAGGTCTTGAAGCCATCGTTGAGCAGGTTGTTGGTCGAGACGCCCAGCTGCTTGATGATGCTGCGCTGGACCTCGACGATCCGCACCTTGAGCATCACCTGGTCCTTGCCGGCGATGCTGAGCATGTTCACCACCAGCTCGGGCTTGCCCACGAACTGCTGGGCGACCAGGGCGGCCTTGCTGGAGTCGCCGGCGTTGGCGACCGTGCCGGTCAGGATCACGCTGTCGCGCACCGGCTGCACTTCGATGCGCGAGTCCGGCAGCACCTTGCGCAGGGTGTCCTGCAGCAGGCCGGCGTCCTCGTCGACGCGGATGGCCAGGGTCAGCAGCTTGCGGCCGGCGGCGTCGAAGAACACCGCGTCGGTCGAGCCCTTGCCCACGCCCAGAACATAGATGCGGCGCGGGTTGCGCAGGACGGCGTCGGCCACCTGCGGGTTGGTCACCAGCATGTCGCGCACGTCGACCGGCAGCTCGATGATCGCCGACTTGCCGCGCGGCAGGTTCAGCACCCGGGCGTCGGGACCTGCGGTCAGGTCGACCCGCAGCACCTGGTCGGCGACCTGCGGCGGGGCGTAGGTCACGACCGGGGCCGGCGCGCGCGGCGCGGCGCGGGTCGGGCGATAGACCCGGTCGCCGGCATAGCCGTCGGCCAGGGCCGACGCGGCGGGCGCCAGGGCCGTCAGGACGGCGAGCGAGGCGCAGAGCGAGAGAGAGGCGAACCGGCGGGTCATGGGCGCACCGCGATGCTGGAGGTCTGTCCGCCGCGATTGATGCGGATGACCGTGGAATCCTGGGTCGGGGCGGCGACGCCGGAGGGGCCGCCCAGGTCGGTATAGGCGCGCAGCGCCAGGGTGACGGGGCCGCTGGCCTTGGCGCGGGTCAGCGCCTCGGCCTCGGCCGGGCGCACCTCGAGGGTGGCCGTGGCGGCGACGATGGTCTTGGCGTCCTTCTCGGCGGCGGTGGCCTGGTCGAGGGCGAGGACGCGGATGTTCTGCAGCACGGTTTCGGCGACCACCTGCTTGCCGTCGCCATTGGACGCGTCACGGCTCATCAGCACGTCGACCCGGTCGCCGGGCAGGATGAAGCCGCCGGCGGCGGTCTCGGAGGTGACCGGAACGGCCATGGCGCGGGCGCCGGGCGAAAGCACGACCGACAGGTAGCCGCCCTCGCCGCCGCGGACGATCTTGCGCGGCACGATGGGCTCGCCGGCCAGCAGCGGGTCGCGGACGATCGCGCCCTCGACGGCGGCCTCGGGCGGAGCGCCGCCCAGCACGCCGGTGGCTTCGGCGGCGGTCTTGACCACCTTGGCCGCGCCCTGGGGCTCGACCGGAGCCGCGCCGTTGGTGATGTAGACGGGGCTGACGGCGTCGGCCGGCCAGGCCTTCCAATCGACGTCGTCCTTGGTCAGGCGCGTGCCGATCGCCAGGTCGCGCTTGGTGACCAGGACCAGGGTCATGGGCTTGGCGTCGAGCGTCGGCGCCCCGGGCGCCGAGGCGACGGCCTCGGATTTGGCGGATTTGCCGCCCATGGCTTTCTGCATCAGCACGGCCAGGCCGATCGCCGAAACGGCGGCGACCAGGACGATGATGACTCTGACAGGGTTCATGCGCGGCGGAGCTCTGGCGTCGGCAGGACGGGTTCGGCGCGCCTGGAGAGCTTCACTCCGCCGGACGCAGGGATCGAACAGCCGTTCTGGCCGCATCGCAAACTGCGGCGCCCATGGTTAACAGCCGCTAAAGGAAGCCCCGTGGAATGCGGGTTCCGGCCGCGACAGCCTGACGCGGGCTCCCGAAAGCCGGGAGCCCCGCGCGATCAGTTGAGCAAAGCTTGGCCGATGACGCTGTGAGGCAGGGCCGCCAGGGCCCCGGCGGCGATCGCCACGCCATAGGGAATGTCGCCCTCCTTGTCGCCCAGGCGACGCACCCAGGCCGGGCCGCCGGCGATCATCGGGGCCAGCCATCCCGACCTCAGGCTCATCAGGCCGATGGTCAGGGCGCCGCCGGCCAGGGCCGTGGTCAGCAGGAACGGCGCGATGCCGGAAACGCCCATCCACAGCGCGCAGGCCGCCAGAAGCTTGGCGTCGCCGCCGCCCACCCAGCGCAGGGCGAACATGACCATGCCGATCACCAGCAGGCCGAAACCCACCGCGAGCGACAGCCCCGCCTGCGCCCAGCCGACGCCGCCGACCAGGGCGGCGACCGGAAAGGCCGCGACCAGCGCCAGCGAGATCCAGTTGGGAATGGTGTAGCTGGTGGCGTCCTTCAGGCCGGCGACGACGGCCAGGCCGGCGAAGACGATCAGCGGAAGGATTTGCAGGCTTTGCATGGCGGTTCTCGATCCTGAACGTTCGCCAGTCTAGTGGCCGCCGATGAAGCAATGGTTTCCAGACTATACCGTCCGGAGACGCAAGAAGACGTCAGTTCGGCGGGCAAAGAAAAAGGCCGCGACATCGAAATGTCGCGACCCTTGACTTAGCAGCCTCTCGGCTTGTCGCCCTTAGTGGCCGGCGCTTTCGAGACGGTCGCCCGTCCCTTTGAAAAGCGCCTCCAAGGGCGGCCCGAGCAGGGGGAAGACGGCGACCACCATGACGCTGATCAGAGCGGCGATGAGGCCGTACTCGATAGCGGTGGCGCCGTTTTCGTCCTTCAGGAAGCGACCGAACAGCCGAGCCATTGGACGTCTCCCCTTCCGGCCCGCAGCTTACGGGTTCGGGTTCTTGAGGGTGTCGGCGGTGCCCTTGAAGGCGCTATCCAGGCCGCCCTTCAGGACGCCGAAAGCGGCGACGATGATGACCGAGATCAGAGCGATGATGAGGCCGTACTCGATGGCCGTGGCGCCCGACTCGTCCTTCAGGAAGCGCGTGACAAACTTCGACATGACTTGATCTCCTGCTGAGAAAACTTGGTTGGGCCGGCAAGCCATGGCGACTTGTTCACCCCCGAAAACACGATCAATTTCGCCCACCTCGATTAATCGCCAGTAAACATCGAGACTTTCTCGCGATTTTTCTTTTGGTTTATTTGAATTTACCATTACCAACGCTTAACTACGTGGCAATTCTGGAGCAAAAATCCGTTATTGCTCAAGGGATTCGAGAATGCGCAGCTTGTCGCACCCCGGCCCATCTTAGTTCTTTATTGACCATTCTTAGTCAGGGTGAGGTCACAGATTTCGCTCCGACAGGACCGCCATGCGCCGCCTCTCGCTCGCCATCGCCGCCTTTTTCAGCCTCTGCGGCGCCGCCGTGGCCGCCCAGGCGGCCGCCCCGACCACCCCTGCCCCGCGCACCATGACCGTGGCCGCGGGCCAGGCGACCACCATTCCGCTGAGCGGATCGGCCCGCGAGATCGTCGTCGGCGATCCGCAGATCGCCGATGTCAGCGTCGTCAACGACCGCACCCTGGTGATCCTGGGCAAGCGGGTGGGCGTGACCACCCTGTTCGCCTTCGACGCCCAGGGCCGCTCGCTGGCCGGCGGCCAGGTGCTGGTCACCGACGTCTCGGCCGACGCCGTGACCGTGCAGCGCGGCTCGGCCGCCTCGGCCTACGCCTGCGACAGCCGCTGCATCGCCCTGACCGCCGCCGAGCCGACCACCCCGCAGCCGGCGCCCGGCCAACCCTGAAGCAATAGGCCGCACGTACGCGTGCGTGCGCGCGCCGGTCGGTTAGGGCGCGGTTAGGGAGCGGCGGCTATGGTCCCCCCAGTCGCAAACTCGGACCGCCGCATGGGGAAGCCTCCCGTTTCGCTGAAAGCTCGCCTGGAGCTGGCCGGCCGTCGCCGGCTAGGCCGCTTCGCGCGCGCCGAAGACGGCGCGACCGCCGTCGAGTTCGCCCTGGTGCTGGCGCCGTTCCTGCTGCTGTTCTTCGGGCTGATCGAGCTGGCGCTGATCTTCTTCGCCTCGATGGTGCTGGAGAACGCGGTCATCGACGCCGGCCGCGAGATCCGCACCGGCCAGGTCCAGACCTCGAGCGACAACTCCACCACCGCCTTCAAGAGCAAGGTCTGCGCGCGCATGAGCTGGCTGCAGAGCGGCTGCGCCGGACGCCTGCGCGTGGACGTGCGCACGGTGTCGACCTTCACCTCGAGCAGCGGCCTGACCACGCCGAACACCCCGTGCTGGGATCCGGGCGGCCCCAGCTCGCTGGTGGTCGTGCGCGCCTATTACGACTGGCCGCTGATTACGCCGCTGATGGCGTCGGTCATGCAGACGGCCAACGGCAAGGCGACCCTGGGCTTCACCACCGCCTTCGCCAACGAGCCCTACAACAGCAGCTCGGCCGCCAGCGTGAGCTGCCCCACATGATCCCGCGCCGCCACAGCCCCGCCCCGAAGCGTTTCGCCCGCGACGTTCGCGGCGCCGTCGCCGTCGAGTTCGCCCTGCTCGCGCCGCTGCTGCTGCTGTTCTACTTCGGCCTGGCCGAACTGACCCAGGCGATGATGGCCCAGCGACGCCTGTTCCACGCCACCTCGCTGATCGGCGACATGGCCGCCCAGAACGGCCAGATCAATCAGGCGCGGGTCGACGACATCTACAACATCAGCCTGGCCGTCATGAAGCCGTTCCCGGCCACGCCGATGCGCCTGTGCCTCTACAGCGTGACCTCCGACACCAAGGGCAAGGACACCGTGGCCTGGGTCTCGCCTAAGAACAGCCCGACCAACTGCCCGGCGGCGGCGGCCGTGGTCACCAACGTGCCCGACAGCGTGCTGCCCGTCAGCAGCAGCGTCATCGTCAGCACGACGAGCTACGACTACAAGCCGACCGTCAGCCTCAACAACGCCTCGTTCACCTTCCAGCGCACCTACTATCTGCGCCCCCGCCGCACCGAGACGGTGGAGTGGGTGAAGTAGGGCTCTAGCCGGCCGCGACGGCCAGCGCCGCCACGCGCGGGTCCTCGCCCACGCCACGGCCGTCGAGCAGGACCAGCGGCCGCACCCCGGTCAGGCTGTTGGTCAGGAAGACGGCGTCGGCGCTCGCCAGCGCTTCGAGGCCGACATGAACCTCGCGCACCTCCAGCCCCAGGCTTCCAGCTGCGGCCATCACCCTCGCCCGGGCCAGGCCGGCCAGCACGCCGCAGCCCAGGGCCGGGGTCGACAGCGTCTCCCCCTGCAGCCAGAACAGATTGCCGGCCGAGGCGCAGGCCAGCCAGCCCTGGTTGTTCAGCATCAGGGCTTCGTCGACGCCGGCCGCGCGCGCCTCGCGGCGGGCCAGCACGTTGTCGAGATAGGACAGCGTCTTCAGCCTAGAGGCGGGCGAACCCTCGTTGCGACGGACGGAGGCGACCACCGCCCGGGCCGGCGCGCCGGCCGGCGGCGCGGGCGCGCACGACGCCAGCAGCACGCAGGCCGGCGCCTCGGGCCGGTCGAGCCCGCGCCCGCCCGAGCCGGCGGTCAGGGTCAGGCGCACGGCGGCGCGGCCAGAGGTCAGCCCCGCCCCGTCCGGCGCAGCCAGGATCAAGCCCCGCGCCCGGTCGCGATCCAGCGCCGGCAGGCCCAGTACCGCGCAGCCCGCCGCCATGCGGTCGAGGTGGGCCTCGACATGACGGACCTCGCCGTCGAGCGCCAGCAGGGTCTCGAACAGGCCATCGCCCAGCAGCAGGCCGCGATCATTGAGCGGGATCATGCGCCCTCCCCCGTCAGCGCCCGGCGCAGGGCGTCGATCTTGGCCTCGGTCTCCAACCGCTCGGACACAGGGTCGCTGTCGGCGACGATGCCCGCCCCGGCCTTGGCCTCCAGCGCCCAACCGTCGCCGTCCTCGACGAGGCCGACGGTGCGGATCAGCACGCTGGACTCGAAGGCCCCGTCGAAGCCGGCCCAGAACAGCGAACCGCAATAGGGCCCGCGCGGCCCCTCCAGGCCGGCGATCACCTTCATCGCCTGCACCTTGGGCGCGCCGGTGATCGAGCCCGGCGGGAAGGTCGCCCGCAGCAGGTCGGAAACGCCCAGGCCCGGCTTCAGTCGCCCCTCCACCGTCGACACCAAGTGATGAACGTTGGCGAAGGTCTCGACCTTGAACAGTTGCGGCGTGCGCACGCAGCCGGGCGGGCTGACCCGGGCCAGGTCGTTGCGCATCAGGTCGACGATCATCAGATTCTCGGCCCGGTCCTTGGCGCTGTCCGACAGCTCGAAGGCCAGGGCCCGGTCGCTGGCGGGATCGGCGCCGCGCGGACGCGTGCCCTTGATCGGCCGGGTCTCGATCTCGCCGCCTCGCACCTTGAGGAACCGCTCGGGCGAGTTGGACACCATCGCCCGCCCGGGCAGGCGCAGCCAGGCGGCGAACGGCGCGGGGCTGGCGCTACGCAGCCGGGCGAACAGATCGAAGGGGTCGGCGCCCCGCGCCAAGCGGCCGCGCCAGGCGCGGGCGATGTTGGCCTGGAAGATCTCGCCCGACAGGATGCGCTCGACCACGTCGGCCACGGCGGCCTCATAGGCGGCCGGCGGCTCGGCCTCCAGCGCCTCGCAAAGCCGGCCCTCGAAAGGATCGCGGGCCGGCGCGTCCAGCCAGGCCAGGGCGGCGCGGGCGCGGCTCTCCGCCTGCGCCTTTCCCACGCCGCGCCCGACGGCGACGACCGTGCGCTGCAGGTGGTCGAAGGCCAGCAACGCCGGATAGCGGGCGCAGACCAGGTCGGGCCAGTCGCCGCGCGCCAGGTCCAGGACCTCGATACGGTCGCCCAGCTCATAGGCGGCCAGGCCCACGACCCCGCCCTGGAACGGCGGGCCTTCGGGATCGCTGGGCAGGGCCGGGCCGACCATGGCCGCCAGGGCCGCGAACGGATCGCGGCGATCTTCGGGTTCTAGGGTCAGGGTCTGGTCGGGCGCGCGCAGCAGGTACGACCACCGCTCGCCCGAACCGCCGGACAGGAGGGCGCAGGCGTACGGCTCGTCCCGGAAGGGGGCTGCGGCCCAGAGGGGGTCCCGCCACGGAGCGGCGATGAGGGCGACGTCGCGCATCGGCGGGTGATAGCGCCGCGCGCGGCTGGCGGCTACAGCCTCAAGCCTCGCGCCCGCCGCCGCGCACGGCGAACAGGCCAAGCGCGCCCAGAGCCATCAGGGCGACGATCGGTACGAAGCCGGCCACCTGGCTGTGAAACAGGGTCGTGGCCGCCGCCACCAGGGCCGAGCCCAGCCACACCGTCGCCGTGCCCGACAGCGCATAGAGCCCAAAGAACGCCGCCGTGCGGTCGGCCGGCGCCAGGCGCACCAGCAGGGTGCGGCTCGAAGCGTACTGAGCGGTGACGCAGATGGCGATCATCAGACCCAGCCCCACATAGAAGAGCTCGGGCAGGGTGCGGTAGATCGGCCCGTCCCACGCCGCCGGCCCAGCCGGGTCGTAGGCGAAGACGTAGAGGATGCGGTCGGGCCGCATGCCCAGAAGGCAGATCAGCGCCGCCAGGCAACCGGCGATCTCGATCTGCACGGCGCGCTTGGGCCCCAGCACCCGGTCGAGCTTGGGGGCCAGGAAGCCGCCCAGCACGCCGACCAGGCTCAGCGACACGCCATAGACCAGCATCTCCAGCGCGCCCCAGCCCATCACCCCCGCCGCGAACAGGCCGCCGAACACCAGGAGCGCGGTCATGCCGTCGCAATAGAGCATCCGCGCGGCCAGGAAGGTGGCCACGTCGCGGTGGCCCTTCAGGTTGGCGAAGGTGTCGCGCAGCAAGGCCAGGCCGGCCTTCAGCGCCGCGCCGACGCCAAGACCGGTGCGCGGCGCGTCCGGCGTCCAAAGCAGGAATGGGATCGCGCCCAGCGCCATGATCAGGGCCGACAGCGGTCCCGACAGGCGGCTGGGCTCATGATGGCCGGTCGACAGGCCCAGCAGCGGCGTCTTGGGTATCCCCGGCCAGTCGACTTGACCCGGCAGCACGAAGCCCCACAGCATCAGGATCAGCATCAGCACCGACAGGCCGTTGGAAAACACGTAGCCCAGGCCCGACAGCAGCGAGGCCTGGCCGGGTTCGGCGGCGGCGCGCGGCAGCAGCGAGTTGGCGGCCACGTCGCCCCAGTTATAGGCCACGCCCAGCACGATCAGGGCTCCGGCCGTCGCCGCCAGCGGCAGCCCGCCGGCCGGCGTCGCCCACCACAGCACGATCAGCGCGGGCAGCATGAGGGTCAGCAAGGTCGCGGCCAGCGGCTTGCGCGGGCCGTACTTCTCGACCGCCGCGCCCAGGATCGGAGCGGTCAGGGCGACGATCAGGCCGTAGGTGGTGGCGATCTGGGCCATCAGGGCCTGGCCCCGCACCGGGTCGCCGACCAGCACGCCGGAGAAATAGGGAGCGAAGATGTAGATGGTGACCAGCACCACATAGACGTCGCGCGAGCCCTGGTGCAGCACCCAGGACCATCCGCCTCGGGTCAGCGGCTTTCGCGCCGGTTTCGACTCGGCGCCCAGGCGCGCGGGCGCGCCGTCCAAGACCTCGCTCATGGTGTCCGCCCTGCTGCGGGCCGTCTGACGCGGCCCTGAAGCTGAGCCTCGCCCGCGAACACCGGTTTGTCACGCCTTCTTCATCAAGACGCGAAAATCGCCCAACTGTCCGGCAATGCTCACCGCCGGTTTCAGTCGCCATCCCGGGCGCAGGTCCGCGAGCTTGAGCACCACGTCATGCCCGGCACTATCTCCAGATACACTTCCGTCGAGTCATGGCCGGCCTCTATAGTCATTGACCGCTACTGCCATTTTGTCACGCGCCGTTAGCGAGTTTCATCTTGGCGTTTGAAGATGAACCCGACATCCTGTCGCATGGTTCAAGAACAAATCTATTGCCCGAAATGTCATGGCGAAGGCACCGAGGAAGGGCCCTTCGATAGTATTCCCTCCATGAACATCCTTGAAGCGCCACGTATCCCTTGTACGCACTGCAACGGAACTGGGCGGATAGAGAAGCCAAGCCCAACCTAAATACCGTCAAGCCAGGATGTGCGCCAGGATCGCCTCGCGCGCCTTGCCGTCCACGCCCAGCACAGTCTCCAGATAGGCGTCGATGGAGCCGTGGGCGGCCTCGATGGCCTCGATCGAGGCCAGGATGTATTCCCCCTCCACCGCCAGGGCCGCGCGGATCGCCGCCTCGGGCGGGACCGAGCCGGTGTAGCCGGCCAGGTAGCGGCCGATCCGCTCGCCGATGCGGGCGTAGCGCTCTGGATCGTTGGTGGCCAGGTAGTCCTCGACCAGGTCGTCGCGCGACACGCCGGCCAGGTGGTGGGTCAGGGCGGCCAGAAGCCCCGTGCGGTCCTTGCCGGCCGCGCAGTGGATCAGCACCGGCCCCCTCCCCTCCGCCAGCGCCGCGAAGTAGCGGGTGAACAGGTCGACGTGGCGCGGGGTGAACGGCTTGCGGCGGTAAGACTCGACCATGTAGCCGCGCAGGTCGGCCTCGGCGTAGTCCCAGCCGCGCAGGAAGGTCTGCCAGGGATCGTCGCCCTGCCCGCCCAGGTCGTTGTCGATCACCTGGGCCGAGAAGCCGGCCCAGCGGCGCGACGGCTCGCGCTGGCGTTCGGGCGCGCGGCGCAGGTCGACGATGGTGACGAGGCCCAGGCCGCCCAGGGCCTGGAGGTCGGCGTCGGTGGCGTCGGCCTGGTGGGCGGCGCGGAACAGCAGCCCTTTCTTCAGCCGGCCCGTCCCGGCGGCGTAGTCGCCGTAATCGCGGAAGTTCTCGACGCCTTGCAGGGGGATGTGACGGGTCATGGGCGTGCATGTAGTCCCAGGCTGCGACGAAATCGAGACTCTGGACGAATGGTGCGTCCGCGCAGATTGTGCCGCCATGCTCCCGGTCCAGCGATTCCAGAGTTTCGACGGCGTCTCCATCGCCTACCGCACCCTGGGCGAGGGGTGGCCGACCCTGCTGCTGCACGGCTTCCTGGCCAGCGCCGAGGGCAACTGGTTCCTGCCCGGCATCGCCCAGGCCCTGGTCAGCGCTGGCCGCAAGGTGATCGCCCCCGACCTGCGCGGCCACGGCCGCTCGGACGCGCCCAGCGACCCTGCCGCCTGGCCCGCCGACGTGCTGGCCATGGACCAGCAGGCCCTGGTCACGCACCTGCACCTGACCGACTACGACCTCGTCGGCTACTCGCTGGGCGCGCGCACGGCGGTGCGGATGATGGTGCGCGGCGCGCGGCCCGAGCGGCTGGTGCTGGCGGGCATGGGCGCCACGGGCCTGATGGGCGCGGGCGAGCGGGCGGCGATGTTCGCCGACGCCATCCGCAACGGCGACCAGGCCAAGGATCCCCGCGCCGGCCGCCGCGTGCGAGCGATGATGGCCGCCGGCGACCTCAAGCCCGAGGCCATGCTGGGCGTGCTCAACGCCTTCGTGCCGACCTCGGCGGAGGATATCGCCCGCATCGACGTCCCGACCCTCGTCATCGCCGGCCAGCGCGACGACGACAACGGCTCGGCCGAGGCCCTGGCCGGCATGCTGCCCGACGGCCGCGCCCAGCGCGTGCCCGGCGACCACATGAGCGCGGTGATGGAGCCGTCCCTGGCGGCCGGGATCGTGGGGTTCCTGGATAGGGTGTCGCGGTGAAGAAGCCCCCTCTTCCATAGGGAGAGGGCTTTAGGAAAACGCCGATTGACGACTCCGTTGACAGCTGTCAACGTCGCCATCGTTGACAAGCGTCATCGATCGGGAGGAGCGCCATGAAGATCAGTTCGGCCGAGAGCGTCATCATGGAGGCGCTGTGGCGGAAGCAGCCGCTGACCTCCGAGGCGATCATCGCCGAGGTCGGCGAGCCCAACGGCTGGACCGAGGGCACCGTCAAGCAGCTGATCAGCCGGCTGCTGAAGAAGAAGGCCATCGCCGCCCAGCCCGACGGCCGCCGCTATCTCTACAGCCCCCTGCTGGGTCGCCGCGACTATGTGCAGGCCGAGAGCCAGGGCCTGCTCGACCGACTGTTCGACGGTCGCCTGGCCCCGCTGGTCACCCAGTTCTCGGAGGGCGGCAAGCTGTCGGACGAGGACGTCGCCGAGCTGAAGGCCCTGGTCGAGAGGATCTCCAAATGAGCGGCGACATCGTCGAGGCGCTGGTCCGCACCAACCTCGCCCTGGCCGCCGCCATCGTCGCGGTGATGCTGCTGCGCAAGCCGGTCCGCCGACGGCTCGGCCCGCTGGCCGCCTACGCCCTGTGGCTGGCCGCGCCGCTGTGCGCCCTGGTCAGCCTGATCCCGGTCCGCGCGCCCACGGCCATGACCTTCTATCAGACGGTGGAACTGGCGCCCAAGGCGCTGGCCGCCGCCGCCCGGACCACCCAGCAGATGGCCAGCCTGACGGACATCGCCGTATGGGTCTGGACGATCGGCGCGGCGCTGGCCTTTGGCCTGCTGGCCCTGCGGCAACACCGCTTCGTACGCGCCGCCGGCCGGCTGACGCCCCTGGACGGCGCCCCCGGCGTGCTGCGCGGCGAGCATGTCGACGCCGGACCTCTGGTCCTGGGCGCCCTGCGTCCCCGCATCGTCGTGCCGGCCGACTTCGCCGAACGCTTCGAGGGCGAGGCCCGCACCCTGGTGCTGGCCCACGAAGAGGTTCACCTGCGCCGGGGCGACGCGACCATCAACGGCCTGGTCGTGGCCCTGCAATGCCTGTGCTGGTTCAACCCGCTGGTCCACCTCGCCGCCCGGGCCCTGCGGGTCGACCAGGAGATCGCCTGCGACGCGGCGGTGATCGCGCGCCATCCGCACGCCCGCCGCCTCTACGCCGAAACGCTGCTCAGCACGGTGCTGACGGCCAAGACCGCCCCGCTCGGCTGCCATTGGCCGGCGACGGGGCCCCATCCCCTGAAGGAGAGACTGACCATGCTGAACGCCGCCTCCCTCACCCCGCTGCGCCGCAAGGCCGGCCTGGCCCTCGTCGCCCTGCTGGCCTCGGCCGCCGCCGGCGGCGTCTGGGCCGCCAATCCCGAGGTGACCCCCAAGCCGATCGTCGAACGCCCCAACTGGATCCAGAAGCCCGACGCCAACGATCTGGCCCGTTACTATCCGGCCGACGCCATGGCGGCCAAGGCCTCGGGCCGCGCGCTCATCACCTGCGGCGTCGCCATCGACGGCACGCTGGAGAACTGCGAGGTGCTGCGCCAGAGCGAAGGCCCCTATGCGTTCGGCGACGCGGCCCTACAACTCAGCCAGTTCTTCCGCATGCAGCCCAAGACCGTGGACGGCAAGCCCACCGCCGGCGGCATGGTGACGATCCCGATCGCCTTCATGGCTCCCCGGTAGGGTCGCACGGTGCGTGACCCTCGCCCTTCGACGGGCTCAGGGTGAGGACCAGATCCGCAACGCAAAAAGAAACCCTCGCCCTGAGCTTGTCGAAGGGCGAGGGTTTCGCTTGGCGCCGTTAGGGCCCGCCCTTACCGGAAGGGCGGCTCGTCGAAGGCGCGCAGCTTGCGCGAGTGCAGGTTCGGGCCTTCCTCGTGCAGCAGCTTGCAGGTGAGAATGCCGATCTGCAGGTGCTGGCTGATCGCCCGCTCGTAGAAGGCGTTGGCCTGGCCCGGCAGCTTGATCTCGCCGTGCAGCGGCTTGTCCGACACGCACAGCAGCGTCCCGTACGGCACCCGGAAGCGGTAGCCCTGGGCGGCGATGGTGGCGCTTTCCATGTCGATGGCGACCGCGCGGCTCTGGTTGAAGCGCAGGGCCGAGAGGCTGTGGCGCAGTTCCCAGTTGCGGTCGTCGGTGGTGACCACGGTGCCGGTGCGCAGGCGCTTCTTCAGCTCCTGGCCGGTGTCGCCGCTGATCGCCTTGGCCGCGTCGTAGAGGGCCCGCTGCACCTCGGCGATCGACGGCACCGGGATCTCCGGCGGCAGCACCACGTCAAGCACGTGGTCGTCGCGCAGATAGGCGTGGGCCAACACGTAGTCGCCGATGGTCTGGGTGTCGCGCAGGCCGCCGCAGTGGCCGATCATCAGCCAGGCCTGCGGGCGCAGCACCGCCAGGTGGTCGCAGATGGTCTTGGCGTTGGACGGGCCGACGCCGATGTTGACCAGGCTGACGCCCTGACCGTTCGGGGCGATCAGGTGGTAGGCCGGCATCTGGTGCTTGCGCCAGGCGCCATCCGCAATGGCCTGCTCGGCGTTCGGCGTCTGCGCCGTGACCACCACGCCGCCCGAGCACGATAGCGCCGTGTACGGACTGTCGGGCTTCTTCAGCTGCTCCACGCCCCAGCGGACGAACTCGTCCACATAGCGGTGGTAGTTGGTGAACAGGATGAACGGCTGCACGTGCTCGGCCGGAGCGCCGGTGTAGTGGCGCAGGCGGGCCAGCGAGAAGTCCGTGCGCAAGCCGTCGAACAAGGCCAGCGGCCGGGTCTCTTCCAGCACCGGGCTCCAGACGCCGTCGGCGATCTCGTCGCCGATGAAGGCTAGGTCCGTGGTCGGGAAGAAGCGGGCGATGTCCTCGCTGCGCACATCGGCCTGGTTCAGGTCGATGCTGGCGTCCAGCACGTAGGGATAGGGGATTTCCTGCTCGGAGCGGGCGATCTCGATCTCGACGTCGAAGTCGTCCATCAGCAGGGTCAGCTGCTCGACCAGATAGTCCTTGAACTGGGCCGGCTTGGTGACCGTGGTCGAGTAGACGCCGGGACGGCTGACCCGGGCGAACGCGCGCGCCAGTTTCGGCGGCAGGGCCTCGGGATCGTAGGTGAGGCGCAGCTCGGGATAGGTGAACGAGCCGTCGAACCGCATCTGCGGGTCGGGGCGGGTTCCATTTTCGAGATAGGCCCGAAGGGCGGTGCGCAGCGCCTCGACGGCGCGTTCGTATTCGGAGTTGAGCCGTTCGACGACGGCGATTGCTTTTTCTTGGTTAGACATGGCGTCCTATATCAGCCTTGCCGCAGCCTGACCAGACCGGGGCGCCGCCAGCCTGCGCCCCAAGACTGAAGCCTTTGTGACGCCGCAGGCATGGACGAAGCCTTCCCGCTCGGCCAAAAGGGGCGCCACATGCCCCCGCTCGGGGTGTCCACGAAACGAATGCGCCTGCTGGGAGGGCGCTTCAGCAGGCCCGGTCGCCACGCGGTCGAGGGGGAACGGAAGACCCTATGAACAAACGCTTCGCCTATCTGATCGTCGGCGCGATGGTGCTGGGGGTGCTCGTCGGCTGGGGGTGCAACCAGTTCCTGGACGCGGCGGGGGCCAAGTCGGCCGCTTCGGGCCTGAGCCTGATCACCGACATCTTCCTGCGGCTGATCAAGATGATCATCGCGCCGCTGGTGTTCACCACCCTGGTGGCCGGCATCGCCCACATGGAAGACGCCGCCGCGGTGGGCCGCATCGGCGCCAAGACCCTGGGCTGGTTCATCGGCGCCTCGGCCGTGTCGCTGGTGCTGGGCCTCTTGATGGTCCACCTGCTGCAGCCGGGCCACGGCTTGCACCTCGTCGAAGCCGCCGTCTCCACCAAGCAGGCCGCCACCACCGAGGCCTTCACCCTGAAGGGCTTCATCACCCACCTGGTGCCGACCTCGATCTTCGACGCCATGGCCAAGAACGAGATCCTGCAGATCGTGGTGTTCTCGCTGTTCGTCGGCACCGCCGTGGCGGCGCTGGACGACAAGGCCCCGCAGGTGCTGCACCTGGTCGAGCAATGCGCCCAGATCATGCTGAAGGTCACCGGCTTCGTCATGAAGCTGGCCCCGCTGGCGATCTTCGCGGCCCTGGCCTCGACCATCGCCACCCAGGGCCTGGCCATGCTGGGCACCTACGCCAAGTTCGTGCTGGGCTTCTACGGCGCCATGGCCACCCTGTGGGGCCTGCTGTTCCTGGCCGCCTTCGTGGTGCTGGGCAAGCGCGCCATCCCGCTGTTCGGGGTGATCCGCGAACCGGCCCTGCTGGCCTTCTCGACCGCCTCGTCCGAAGCCGCCTATCCGCGCATCCTCGACAGCCTGCCCAAGGTGGGCGTGCGCCGCCGCATCGTCTCGTTCGTCCTGCCGCTGGGCTATTCGTTCAACCTCGACGGCTCGATGCTCTACTGCACCTTCGCCACCATGTTCATCATGCAGGCGCACGGCGTGCACCTGACCATCCAGCAGCAGATCTTCATGCTGCTGCTCCTGATGGTCACCTCCAAGGGCATCGCCGGCGTGCCGCGCGCCTCGCTCGTGGTCATCATGGCCACCCTGACCTATTTCGGCCTGCCCGAGGCCTGGATCGCCCTGGTCCTCGGCGTCGACCACCTGCTAGACATGGGCCGCTCGGCCACCAACGTCGTGGGCAACTCCGTCGCCGCCGCCGTCGTCGCCAAGTGGGAGGGCGAGCTGGACGAGGTGGATCCGGAACTGGCCAAGGCTTCGGCCTGATCCTCCTCGCCAAGCGAACATGAGAAGGGCGGGACCTCGCGGTCCCGCCCTTTTCTTTTGCGCGCTCCCTTACCCTGCCTCCCTCGCCCTTGTGGCGAGGGCCCATGCCGGCGGCTGCTCAGATCTTGGTCGTGCTCGAAAGGTCTGAGCAGGCTGAACCCTGGATCCTGGGCACAAGGCCCAGGAAAGCGAGGAAGGGTGTCGCAGCGGACGCGCGAAACTCCTCCGAACTCGGCGCAAATCAAAACGCAACGACGTAAAACGCCCCTTTCGCGCGCAAAAATGGGGCGACTTGACCATTGACGGCGAGGCTTCCAGGCCCAATCTTTCGCGCGAGGGACTGTGAGGATAAACGCAATGGTCAAGTTGAAAACCATCGCCCTGGCCGGCCTGGCCGGCGCGCTTCTCGCGGGCCCGGCCCTGGCGACCGAAAAGGCCGCCTCCGCGGAAAAGGCCCCGCGCGAGTGCTTCCAGCTGTCGGACTGGCAGGGCTGGAGCGCTCCCGACAAGAACACGCTCTACATGAAGATCCGCAACCGCGACGTCTATCGCGTGGACCTGTCGTGGGGCACCAACTCGCTGACCGCCCCGGGCAGCTTCCTGGTCTCGAACGTGCGCGGCATCGACACCGTCTGCCGCCCGCTAGACCTGGACCTGCGCGTCGCCGACGGCACCGGCTTCGCCATGCCGATCCGCGCCAAGGCCATCACCAAGCTGACGCCGGAGGAAGTGGCGGCCATCCCCAAGAAGGACCGTCCGTAAGACGCATCCGGCGCGAGGCCGAACACGCGAAAGGCGCGGATCGCAAGGTCCGCGCCTTTTCCTTTGCCGACTCGCCAAGCATCCTGGAGGGGCGCTTAATCCCCGTCACGTCGGGCGGGCCCGCAGCGGGCCAAGCGACGATCGAGCGGAGCGAGACATGAGCCTGCTGGACAATCTGATGGGCGCGCTGGGCGGCCAGGGCGACCTTGCCGAGACCGTCAAGAGCCTGGGCGTCACCGGCGGGGTAGGCGGCCTCGTCGACGCCTTCCAGAAGGGCGGCCTTTCCGAAGTCGCCCAGTCGTGGGTGTCGAGCGGCCAGAACCTGCCCGTCTCGCCCGAACAGATCCAGGCCGTGCTCGGCTCGGGCGTCGTCGGCCAGTTCGCCGAGAAGCTGGGCGTCGACCCGCAGACCGCGGCGGCCAAGCTGTCGGAGATCCTGCCGGGCCTGGTCGACAAGCTCACCCCCGGCGGTAAGCTGCCCGACGAGGGCCTGGGCGGCGCGGTCGGCGACCTGCTGGGCGGCTTCCTGAAGAGCTAGACTTCCCCCGCCGCCTCCAGCAGCGCCACGACCATGGCGTTGACCGGCGTGGCGACGCCATGGGCGGCGCCCTTCCGAACGATGACGCCGTTGCGGGCGTCGATCTCCATGGGGCGGCCGGCCAGACGGTCGGCGTGCAGCGAGTTGATCCCGTCGGCGGGCCCGGCGCGATAGCCGGCCACCACCTGCTCTGGCAGGTCGTCTGGAAGGTCCGCGCCCTGCGCCCGGCCGACGGCGACGCATTCGGCCACGAGGCTCTTCATGATCGCGGCGACGTCGTCGCGATGGGCGATGCCGGCCGGCTTCAGGGTCAGGGCGTTGACCGCGCCCGCGCAGTTGAGGGCCAGCTTGCTCCAGGCGACGGTGGCGAAGTCGCCGGTGGTCGAAACCTCGATCGGCGTGTGGGCGAAAAGGGCGACAAAGGCCTGCCCCGCCTCTCCGGCCGGAACCTTGATCCAGCCCATCCGGCGCTGGTGGATGACGCCCGGCGCCGTGCGCTCGGCCGGGATGTCGACCACCGCAGGCGTGATCCGCTCGGCCGGCAGGTAGGGAGCAAAGCGCTCGACGTGCTCGACGCCGTTCTGCAGCACGGCCACGCGGGTGTCCGGCCCGACCAGCCCCGCCAGCCAGGCGGCCGCGCCGGCGGCGTCATAGGTCTTGGTCGTCACCAGCACCCAGTCGACGGGCGCAGCCGCGGCCGGATCGATCAGCACCGTCGGGCTGGCGACCAGCGGCCCCTGCGGCGTCTCCACCGCCAGCCGCTCGAAGGCGGTGCGGGCGCACAGGGTCACCTCATGGGCCTGGGCCAGCCACGCCGCCAGGGTTCCGCCGACCGCGCCGGGACCGATCACCGCGATGCGCATGGAATGCTCTCCCTCCGCCCGGCGACGAACCCCCGCCCTTCGACGAGCTCAGGGTGAGGTTTCGAGTGAAGCGTCGCGGGCATACGAAATGGCCCTCATCCTGAACTTGTCGAAGGACGAGGGCCACGCATGGTCGAAAGTCGGGTCGATTACTCGAGCAAGACTCAGTGCTCGGCCGGAACGTCCGTGCGCTTTTGCAGCATGGCCTCGAAGCTCGACCACACGCCGTCCGAACCGTGCCATTGGCCCTTGGTGGCGGCCTTGGAATATTCGGTGGCGCGCGCCTCGAAGAAGTTGGCGTGCTCGACGCCCGACAGCAGGGCCTGCAGCCACGGCAGCGGGTTGTCCTTGACGCCGTAGACTTCCGGCAGGTCCAGCTGGCGCAGGCGCCAGTCGGCCACGAAGCGGATGTATTGCTTGATGTCGTCGGGGACCATGCCCTGCACGTCGCCGGCCTCGAAGGCCAGATCGATGAACTTGTCTTCCAGGCCCACCACGTGCTTGCAGCAGTCGACGATGTCGTCGGCCACCGACTTGGTCACCGCGCCGGTTTCCTTGTTGAAGGCGTGGTACAGCTTGATGATGCCGTCGCAGTGCAGGCTCTCGTCGCGGATCGACCACGAGACGATCTGGCCCATGCCCTTCATCTTGTTGAAGCGCGGGAAGTTCATCAGCATCGCGAACGAGGCGAACAGCTGGAGGCCTTCGGTGAAGCCGCCGAACATGGCGAGCGTCCGGCAGATGTCGGCGTTGGTCTCGACGCCGAAGGTCTGCATGTAGTCATGCTTGTCCTTCATGGCCTCGTATTCCATGAACGCCGAGAACTCGGTCTCGGGCATGCCGATGGTCTCGAGCAGCAGGGCGTAGGCCGCGATATGGATCGTCTCCATGTTCGCGAACGAGGCCAGCATCATCTTCACCTCGGTCGGTTTGAACACCCGACCGTAGCGCTCCATGTAGTTGTCCTGCACCTCGACGTCGGACTGGGTGAAGAAGCGGAAGATCTGCGTCAGCAGATTGCGCTCCTTGTCGTTCAGCTTGACGGCCCAGTCCTTGAGGTCCTCGCCCAGCGGCACCTCTTCGGGCATCCAGTGGACCTGCTGCTGCTTCTTCCAGAAGTCGTAGGCCCACGGATAGCGGAAGGGCTTGTAACCGCCGGAGGGGATCATGAGGCCGGGCTTGGTGATCAACGAGGCGGACATGGGCGGGCTCCAGAGCGGTCGGACACGAATCGGTCGGGCGGGTAGTCTCTTCGTACCCTAGGGCGACACGCCCCATCTAGTGGTCAAATTGCCCCATGGCACAACATGTTGTGGGCAGAATGGGTAACCAAAGATGAACAGCGATTACACCGTCTATGGCGCGCTCGGCTCCGGCTCGGTCCCTGTCGAAGCGACTTTGACCCTATTGGGGCAGGCCTACAAGGTGGTCGAGGCGCCCACCTGGGAGGGCCAGGCGCAGCAGGCCAAGGTCGCCCCCGTCAATCCGATGAAGCAGATCCCGGCGCTTGTCACCCCACAAGGCGAGACGATCACCGAGAGCGCGGCGATCCTGATCTGGCTGGCCGACAACCACCCCGAGGCGCAGCTTGCGCCGGCGATCGGCGACCCCCGCCGGGGACAGTTCCTGCGCTGGATGACCTTCATACCGGCCTCGATCTATTCGCTGTTCTGGGTGCGCGACGAGCCCTCGCGCCTGGCCGGACCCGATCCCGAAGCGCAAGGCAGGGTCAAGGCCGCCACCGCCGACCGCATCGCCGACTGTTGGGCGATGATGGACGCCCAGGTCGAGCCGCGGACCTACATCCTGGGCGACGAGCTTTCCGTCCTCGATCTCTATGTCGCCGTGGTCAGCCGCTGGGGCTCGCGCCGCGTGCGCTTCTACGAGCGCGCGCCGAAGATGGCCGACGTGGTGCGCCGCGTGGACGCCGATCCGCGCCTGGCCGAGTTCTGGGAAAGGCGCTTCCCATTCGTCGACGGCTGGGAGAGCAAGGGAGCCAGCGGATGAGCCTGTCGCAGATCGCCGGCTTCGCGCTCGGGGCCATCTTCGTGGCCTGGGTCCCCGTGAACATAGGGCTGCGGCTGTTCGTCATGTCCCAGATCAGGCCCGACAAGCGCCTGCCCCCCTTCGCCCTGCGCCTCCCGGACGATGTCTTCACGCCCGCGGGTCGCAAGGCGCGAACGGCCGCGCTCTACATCAACGTGACGGTCTTCGCCCTCTTCGTGCTGGTCGCGCTGCTTGGTCCTCCCCGCTGAGCCGACTTTACGGCGACCAGCTTGCCCGCTATTAGCCCCGCTCGATGCAATTGGCCGCGACCAAAATTATTACCCGCAAAACGACCCGCTACGGCGGGGCGGCGGGTATGCGCGCGATCTAAGCGAGCATCCTCAGACCAGCCCCGCACTGCGCGGGGCGGCTCTCAATCCACGAGACCTCAAGGCTCCCCGCGCTCCACATCACCAGGAGACGCTACCCATGAGCCGCAAGTTTTCCCGTTCGAACCCGCCCGCCGTCGGCGTCGTCGGCGCCACCGGCCTGGTCGGCGGCATGATGCTGAAGCTGCTGGCCGAGCGGGACTTTCCGCTAAGCGCCCTGCGGGTCTTCGCCTCAAGCCGCTCGGCCGGCCAGGCCCTGGCCTGGAAGGACGGCTCGGTTACGGTTGAAGACGCCGCGACCGCCGACTTCGCCGGGCTGGACATCGTGTTCTTCTCGGCCGGCGGCGACACCTCGCGCGAGCTGGCCCCCAAGGCCGCGGCGGCCGGCGCGATCGTCATCGACAACTCGTCGGCCTGGCGCAACGACCCGCAGGTCCCGCTGGTGGTGGCCGAGGTCAATCCCGAGGCCCTCGACGACCTGCCCAAGGGCATCATCGCCAACCCCAACTGCACCACCATGGCCGCCATGCCGGTGCTCAAGCCCCTGCACGACCACGCCGGCCTCAAGCGCCTGACGGTCAGCACCTACCAGGCCGCCTCGGGCGGCGGGGTCGAGGGCATCCAGGTGCTGTCGCAGCAACTGCGCGCCGGCGCGGCGGGCGATCTCGACGGCCTGGCCATGAGCCCCGACGCCGCCCCGCTGCCCGAGCCCAGGAAGTGGGCCGTGCCGCTGGCCTACAACGTCGTGCCGCTGAACTACGTGCTGGGCGAGGACGGCTACACCGAGGAAGAGCTGAAGCTGCGCGACGAGAGCCGCAAGATCCTGGGCCTTCCCGAGCTGCCGGTCAGCGGCACCTGCGTGCGGGTGCCGGTGTTCTCGGGCCACGCCCTCTCGATCAACGCCGAGTTCGATCGCCCGATCTCGGTGGAAGAGGCCCTGGCCCTGCTGGCCAAGGCGCCGGGCGTGGTCGTCGACGACGTGCCCAACCCGCTCGCCGCCACCGGCCAGGACCCCGTGTTCGTCGGCCGCGTGCGTCCCGACCCGACGGTCGAGCACGGCCTGGCCCTGTTCGTTGTCGGCGACAACCTGCGCAAGGGCGCGGCGCTGAACGCCGTGCAGGTGGCCGAGGTGCTGGTCGGGGCGTGAAACGAAAGCCTCGTCCTTCGACAGGCTCAGGACGAGGCTTTCTGCTGACCCGACGTTCGAACTGGTCCTCACCCTGAGCGCGTCGAAGGGCGAGGACCAGGCGCTGCGACAGCATGCCACGCAGCCCAAGCGTCAGCGTTCACACCCTCTTCATCGCGCCCGCGCGAAGGCTGGCGGCGAGATGAAGATAGCCCAGCCCTATTCGACCGAAGCCAGCGCCGCCGCGTCCGCCGTCGCCTATCCCGGCGGCGCGGCCGGCGCGGCGGCGGCGCTGAACGACACCGCCGGCGCGGTGGGGCTGGACCAGAAGCTGTCGGCCTATCACGCCCTGTCCAATCGCTGGGCCGGGGCCGGTCATGCCGAGCGCGCCAGCCTCGCGCCGGCGCTGAACGACTCGCCGTTCGCCAAGACGGTGCAGTCGGCGCTGAACACCTTCACCAAGGCCGCCTGGGCAGGATCGGACGCCGCGCCGCCGGCCCCGCAGGCCCAGGCGCTGAAGGCCTTCGACGGCCTGTCGGAAACCGACCAGACCATCGTCGCCTCGCTGCAGGTCGGCGTTCCCGGCGCGCGGGGACCGGCCACCGTCGGCGACTATCGCGCCCGCCTGCAGTCGGATCTCGACGCCGCTCAGCCGACCCAGGCCACGCCGCGCGACACCGTCACCCTGTCGCCCGAAGCCCAGGCGCGCCTCTCGGGCGCCGCAGCGCCGCAGGCCCCCGCCGCTCCAGCGGTCGAACCGACCCCCCAGATGGCCGCCGCCCTCAGCGCCTACGGCAAGGCGGCGGGTTAGAGTTGAAAGCCCCTCTCTCTAAGAGAGAGGGAAACCGAACTGCGCCAGCGCCGGGCCGGCTACGCCCAGCAGCGCGAGCGCGATCAGCGGGGCGCGCATGCCGCCGCCTCTATCTCTTGCAGGGCCCGGGTGATCTCGCCCAGCGCCCCGTCCGGGGCGGCCACGGGGTCGTAGGCCAGGTCATAAGCCAGATCGTGCAGCAGTTCCCCCACCGCCGCCTCTTCCGCGTCCCAGATCAAGGCCTGAAGCGCGAAGATCTGCGACTTGGTCGGCGCCACGCCGGCGGCGACCAGATCGCGCAGGACCTGCACGATCTGCGGCGTAGCCGCGGCATGCGCCGGAGCAGGGATCTTGGTAGGCGCCTTCATGCTGTAACCCTAGCGTTGACGCAGCCGTCCCGCCAATCCCCTGCCTAGCTCCCGAACTGCTCCAGCGCCGCCGGTTCGCCGCGGCCCACGCTCATCGCCGCCGCCAGCCAGTCGATGAACACCCGCACCCGGGCCGGCAGCTGACCGCCGTGGCCGACATAGACGGCGTGGATCTGCTCGACGTCGCCGGGGTTGAAGGCCTCCAGCACCGGAACCAGGCGGCCGGCGGCGATGTCGGGCCCCACATGGATCACCGACAGCCGGGCGATCCCCTGGCCGGCCAGGGCCAGGGTGCGGGCGCTCTCGCCGTCGCCGACCTCGGCCCGGCCGTGGACCGGGCGAAAGGCGACTTCGCCGTCGATCTGGAAGCCCCACGAGTCGCAGTGGCGGGCGAAGTTGAAGGTCACCAGTTCCTGGCCGCCCAGGTCGTCGGGATGGGCGGGCGTTCCGGCCCGGGCCAGGTAGGCAGGCGAGGCGACCAGCACCATGCGGCTCTGCGCGATCTTGCGGGCCATCAGCTGCGAGGCCCGCATCGGCCCCACCCGAATGGCCACGTCGGCGCGCTCGTCCATCAGGTCGATCACCTGGTCGGTGACGGTGATGTCGAGCTGGATCTCAGGGTGCTCGGCCAGGAACCTCGGCGCCAGCGGCAGCAGGTAGTGCTGGCCGAACGGCACGCTGGAATTGACCCGCACCCGGCCGCGCGGAACGGCGCTGGCGGCCACGGCGCGCTCGGCCTCGTCAAGATCGGCCAGCACCCGCAGCGACCGCTCGTGGAAGGTCTGGCCCTCGGCGGTGAGGATCAGCTTGCGGGTCGAGCGGTTGACCAGCCGCGCGCCCAGCCGCGCCTCCAGGCGGGCCACCAGCTTGCTGACCGCCGACGGCGTCATCCGAAGCGAGCGCGCCGCGGCCGAGAAGCCGCCCTGCTCGACCACCCGGGCGAAGACCTCCATCTCGGCCGTACGATTGATTTCCTGCCGCGCCATCGTGCCTTCACGTCACAAGTGATAGTCTTTTCGGCAATCTAATTCATCGAAGACACCAGCGCTATCTGACGGCTCGAACAATCATCGGAGCCGGCAGCCATGCCTCTCGCCCTCTACGCCCTGACCGTCGGCGCCTTCGGGATCGGCGTCACGGAATTCGTCATCATGGGCCTGCTGATGCAGGTCTCCGCCGATCTCGGCGTCTCGATCCCCACGGCCGGCTGGCTGATGACCGGCTATGCGCTGGGCGTCTTCGTCGGCGCGCCGATCCTCACCCTGGCCACCCGCCGCCTGCCGCCCAAGACCACCCTTCTGGCCCTGATGGCCATCTTCACCCTGGGCAACCTGGTCGCCGCCCTGGCCCCCAACTTCGGCATACTGATGGGCGCGCGGATCATCACCGCCCTGGCCCACGGCACCTTCTTCGGCGTCGGCTCGCTGGTCGCCGTCTCGCTGGTGCCGCCCGAGCGCAAGGCCTCGGCGATCGCCATCATGTTCACCGGCCTGACCCTGGCCACCCTTCTGGGCGTGCCGTTCGGCGCGTGGCTGGGCCTGGCCTTCGGCTGGCGCTCGACCTTCTGGGCGGTGACCGCCATCGGCGCCGTCGCCCTGGTCGTGCTGGCCCTGCTGGTGCCCAGGGGCGAGAAGGCCGCGCAACCCGCCGCCCTGAAGGAAGAGTTCGCGGTCCTCGCCCGTCCGCAGGTGCAGCTGGGCCTGGCCATGACCGTGCTGGGCTTCGGCGGCGTCTTCGCGGTGTTCACCTACATCCAGCCGATCCTGACCGAGCTGGCCGGCTTCTCGAAGGCCGCCGTCTCGCCGATCCTGCTGGTGTTCGGCGCGGGCCTGGTGGCCGGAAACCTCGTTGGCGGCCGCTGGGCCGACAAGCGGCTGAACACGGCCCTGGCCGGCAGCATCGCCATACTGACCGTGGTCATGCTGGCCGCCGGCTGGGCGTTCCACGACAAGGTCGGCGCGGTCCTGGCCGCCTTCCTGCTGGGCGCGGCCGCCTTCGCCACCGTCGCCCCGCTGCAGATGCGGGTGCTGAGCCAGGCCGGCGGCGCGGGCCAAGGCCTGGCCTCCAGCCTCAACATCGCCGCCTTCAACCTCGGCAACGCCATCGGCGCGGCCCTGGGCGGCGCGGTGATCGCCCATGGCCTCGGCCTCTCGGCCATCGCCCCGATCGCGGCCCTGGTGCCCCTGGGCGCCCTGGTCCTGGCCGGGATCAGCCTCGGCCTCGAGCGCAAGACCCGGCTGGCGACGGCGTAGAGACTTAGCTCCTCCCCGCTCCAAAGCGAGGGAGGAGAGTTTCAGCGGAAGCTGAAAAGACCCCCTCCGGCCCTTCGGGCCACCTCCCCCAGAGGGGGAGGATCTTGATCGACGCCTCGCCCAGATGCTCCCCCTCTGGGGGAGCTGTCGCGTAGCGACTGAGGGGGTGCTAAAGCCCCGCCATGCTCACCGACCCCTTCTTCTACGCCGTCGCCATTCCCGCCGTGATCCTGGTGGGGCTGGCCAAGGGCGGGTTCGCGGGGATCGGCGTGGTGGCCACACCGTTGATGGCCCTGGCGGTCGGGCCGGTGAAAGCCGCGGCGATCCTGCTGCCGCTCTTGATCGTGCAGGACGTCGTCGGGGTCTGGGCCTATCGCAAGACCTGGGACAAGGGCCTGTTGATCCTGATGACCCCGCCGGCGGCTTTCGGCATCTTCCTGGGCTGGGCGCTGGCGGCCCTGGTGTCGTCGGCGGCGGTGGAGCTGGCGGTGGGCCTCGTCTCCATCCTGTTCGCCGCCCAGCGGCTGTGGGCCGAGCGGGCGGTCAAGGCCGCGGCCGCCATCGAGACCAGCCCCGCCCGGCCGTGGCTGGGCGTGCTGTGCGGCATGGCCTCGGGCTTCACCAGCCAGATCGCCCACGCCGGCGGCCCGCCGTTTCAGATCTACGTGCTGCCGCGCCGCCTGCCGCGCGACGTCTTCGTCGGCACCAGCGCCATCTTCTTCGCCGTGGTCAACTGGATGAAGCTGCCGGCCTATATCGCCCTGGGCCAGTTCACGCCGCAGGTCCTGGCCACCGTGGCCGTGCTGCTGCCGGTGGCGATCGCCTCGACCTGGGCCGGCGTGCTGCTGGTGCGCAAGGTGCCGGCCGAGGGCTTCTACAAGGTGATCTACGTTCTTCTGATCCTCGTCGGAACCAAGCTGGCCTGGGACGGCTTCTTCGGACTGGCATGACGATTGGTCACGCTTGCGCGCCGCCCTTTCGGCGCCATGATGATCGCCGTTTATACGTCATCGAATTTGAGTAGGCTGGGCGGGCCATGACGATCTCCGACTTCACCAAGCACTACCCGACGACGGGCGCCAAGCTGGCCGACCTGATCGTGCACCTCGCCGGCCTGGCCTGCGCCCTGCTGGGCGGCGGCATCCTGCTGGGCCTGGCCTTCGGCCTGGGCTCGCTAGGCCAGATGGCCGCCATCGGCGTCTACACCATCGGCCTGGTGACCATGCTGTCGCTGTCGACCGCCTACAACTTCTCCAAGGCGCGCTGGCAGCCGCTGCTGCGCCGCTTCGACCACGCCGGCATCTTCATCATGATCGCCGCGTCCTACACGCCCTTCACCACCCAGAACCTCGAGGGCTGGTGGGCGATCGGCATGACCACGGCGGTGTGGAGCGTCGCGGCCCTGGGCGTTGCGGCCAAGCTGTTCCTGCCCGGCCTCGACAAGCGCTTCTGGGTCGGCCTCTACATGGCCATGGGGTGGCTGGTGCTGGTCGCCATCAAGCCGATGATCGAGGGCCTGTCCTGGGTGGCCCTGCTGCTGCTGGCCATCGGCGGCCTGGTCTATTCCACCGGCACGGTCTTCTACCTGATGCGCCGGCTGAAGTTCCGCCGCGCCATCTGGCACGGCCACGTGATCGGCGGGGCCGGCCTGCACTACGCGGCCGTGCTGGTCGGGGTCGTCCTGGCCGGCGCCCGGGCCTGACCCCATGGAACGCGGAGGGGACCGCGGGGGCGACAACAAGATCACCATCCAGGGCTTCTTCCGCGACTGGAAGGGTCCCGACCCGTTGCGTGGCAAGCGCCTGCCCGCCCCGCCGGCCGACGCCCACGTCGAGGCGCTCGACTTCCCCGGCGTGCGGCTGTCGATCGAACAGGCCGAGGACGCGCTGAAGGCCGCCGCCGATCGACTGGCGCCGGTGCGCTCGCTGATCGGCGTCGACGAATTCAACATTCTCGCCCTGTCCGGCGGCGCAGCCGGCGGCGCCTATGGCGCGGGCGTGCTGACGGGGCTGACCAAGGCCGGCCGGCGGCCCGACTTCGCCATCGTCACCGGCGTCTCGACCGGCGCCCTGATCGCGCCCCTGGCCTTCCTGGGTCCCGCCTGGGACGACCGCCTGACCGAGGCCTATCTGGGCGGCCGCGCCGCCGAACTGCTCAGCCTGCGGCGCCTCGCCCCCGCCCTCGGCCCCAGCATCTTCAAGGGCGAGAGCCTGGACGCCCTGGTCGAGCCCTTCGTCGACGAGGCGATGATCGAGGCCGTCGCCGCCGAGCACGCCAAGGGCCGGCGACTGCTGATCGCCACCACCAACCTCGACAACCAGCGGGCCTCGATCTGGGACATGGGCGCCATCGCCAAGCGCGGCGGTCCCGAAGCCGCCAAGCTGTTCCGCGAGGTCCTGGTCGCCTCGGCCAGCGTGCCAGGGCTGTTTCCGCCCAAGATGTTCGACGTCGAGGCCAATGGCGAGCGGCGCCAGGAGATGCACGTGGACGGCGGCGTGGCCGCGCCGCTGTTCCTGATGCCCGACGCCCTGCTGCACTGGCGCAACCTGGGCCAGCGCCTGCGCCGGGGGCGGGTCTATGTCATCGTCAACACGGTGCTGGACCCCTCGCCGCGCTCGACCCCGCCGGGGGTGGCCTCGATCATGGGCCGCAGCTTCGAGACCATGCTGCGCTTCTCCTACCGCCAGGCCCTGAGCCTGGCCGAGGGCTTCTGCACGCGCCACAACCTGCCGCTCAGCGTGGCCTCGATCCCGGGCGACTTCGACGGCTTCAACATGCTGCGGTTCGAGACCTCGACCATGCGGAAGATCTACGACGCGGCCGAGGCCCTGGCGATGGAGGACAAGGTCTGGGCCAGCCCCGTGCTGGAGCCGACCGGCTGGCGCGGCCTGTTCAAGCGGGCCGGCAACCGGCCCAAGCCCGAGCCCGGCGCGATCAGCCTGGATCCGACCAGCGACGGCTGAGGGCGCGCCGGCGCTTCCAGGCCCGCTCCTCCGCTTCCTGGATGAGCTGGAACAGGCCGGCAAAGCCGATGAAGGCCAGAAGGCCCGGCAGGAACAGGAAGTCCGGATCGCTCATCTGTTCCAGCAGCGCGCCCTTGTCGCGCCAGGAGCGCAGCTGCTCGTCGGCGGCGAACAGGACACCCCCGCCCATCTGGGCGTGGACCAGCACGTTGCGCATCCGACCCGTTCGCGTGTGCTCGGCCCCGTAGGTCGCGGTCAGGCGATAGGTCCGCCCGGCTCCAAGGCCTAGCCGTGACAGGCCCTCATGCAGGCAAGGACGCGGCTTCCTCGCCGCCAGCGGCGCGCAATGGAGCGTGATGGCGCGGCCGTCGGAAAGCTTGAGCACGTAGGCCGCGTCGGGCTTGGGCTCGGTCGGGACCCAGACCGCGCCCTCCACCCCGCGGATGTAGCCCGGCAGCCAGATCGGCGGCGGACCGAACAGGGCGTAAAGCGCCGGCCAGGCCAGAACTGCGGCCAGGA
The DNA here is from genome assembly GCF_057808875.1 of Caulobacter sp. FG7. Classification (NCBI taxonomy): domain Bacteria; kingdom Pseudomonadati; phylum Pseudomonadota; class Alphaproteobacteria; order Caulobacterales; family Caulobacteraceae; genus Caulobacter; species Caulobacter sp. FG7. The sequence continues at coordinate 132,745 of NZ_JBMDIW010000001.1, read as the reverse complement.
CGAGACAGAGCGTCGTCCACACGCCCCCGATCCGGCCGCCCACCTTGTTCTTCACGCCGCTCATCGCCGCCCCGCCCGCGATCCGCTTCTAGGTCGCGGGCCGGATCCGGTCGAGCCCGGATTGCAGGCGCGAAACCGAGCGCAGTCATCGTGCAGCACTCGGCCGCTAGGCAGGGCTTGCTCCAGTCACGCTCGATCCGGTCATGCGCAAGTTCATCCTCCCCGCCCTCGCCGTCGCCCTCCTCGCCACGACCGCCCACGCCCAGCCGCCCGGGGGCGGCCGGGGCCCGGGCGGCGGCCCTGGCCCGGGATCTGGACCAGGCGGGGGCAAGCAGGCCGATCTCGACAAGGTGGTGATCGTCGGCGTCGTGCGGGCCATCGATCCGGCGACCGACCGGGTGACCATCGCCTACGCGGCCAACGAGGCGCTGAACTGGCCGGCCGGAACCATGCCGTTCGCCACGGCCAAGCCGGGCATGCTGGGCGGCGTCGCGGTCGGCCAGGCGGTGCGCTTCTCCCTGTCGAACCATCGCATCGCCGCCTTCCTCCCGGACGGCGGCCTCGGCGCCCCGGACGGGCCTCCGCCGCCGGGCGGCGAAGGCTCCGGCGACGGGAACGACCGGCCCCCGCCGCCTCCGCGCTGACGAGCGTTCAGACCTGGGCCAGGCCGCCGTCGACGAACACCTCGCCGCCGGTCATGAAGCTGGAGTCCGACGAGGCCAGGAACCCGGCAACCGCGCCGGTCTCGGCCGGATCGCCCATGCGGCCCAGCACCGTCGAGGCGCCCATGGCCGCCACGCCCTCGTCGCCCAGCACCTCCTGGGCCAGTTCCGTGGTGATCGGACCCGGCGACATCACGTTGACGCGCACGCCCGTACCGCGCAGGTCCAGCGCCCAGCTGCGCGCCAGGTTACGCACGGCGGCCTTGGTGGCGCTGTAGATACTGAAGGCCGGGGTGCCCATCACCCCGGTGCTCGACCCGGTCAGGATGATCGAGCCGCCTTGCCCCATCAGCGGCAAAGCCTTCTGCACGGTGAACACCAGACCCTTCACATTGAGGTCGAAGATCTGGTCGTAGTGCTCGACCGTGATCTCGCCGAGCGGCGCGAACGAGCCCGTGCCGGCGTTGGCCAGCACGATGTCGAGCCCGCCGCGCTCGGCCTTCACCGTCTCGTACAGGCGGTCCAGGTCGGCTAGGTCGGTCACCGAACCGCGCACGGCGCGGGCGTTGGGGCCCAGTTCCTTCAGGGCCGCGTCCAGCGCCTCCTGCCGACGTCCGAAGATGTAGACGAACGCGCCTTCCTCGACGAAGCGCTTGGCCGCGCCCAGGCCGATGCCGGTTGCGCCGCCGGTGATCACGGCGGTCTTGCCTTGAAGTCTGCTCATGTCCTGCCTCCTTTGCTGTGGCGGCAAGGGAGTTGGCGACCTACATACCTTTCAACAAGTATGCACCTTTTGGTAAGTGCCAAGAAAGTTTGGATCCCCAGACCATGAGCGACGCTCCCCTCTGCGCGACCGGCTTCAGCTGCGGGCTGGACGCCACGCTTCGGGTGATCTCCGGCAAGTGGAAGCCGCTGATCCTCTATTTCCTGCTGCAGGGCCCCACCCGCTACGGCGAGCTGCGCCGGGCCGTGCGGGGGGTCAGCGACAAGGTGCTGATTCAGCAGCTCAAGGAGCTGGAGGGCGACGACCTGATCGTGCGCACCGACTACAAGGAGGTGCCGCCCAGGGTCGACTACAGCCTCACACCGCTGGGGCTGAGCCTGACCAAGGCGCTGGAGCCGCTGTGCCTGTGGGGAACCGAGAACATGGCCGAGGTGGCCAGGGTGCTCGCCCAGCGCCAGAGCTGGCCGGGACGGGCGGGAGAGCCAAGCTCGGCTTCAGCTTCTTGAGACCGTCACCCCGGCCGTACGCCCGCCAAGCGGGCGGGCGCGGCGAACCCAGGCGCGGCGCCCGGTCGCCGGGATCCCGGACAAGCGCTGCGCGCTTTCCGGGATGACGGCTTTGGGCATTTCGATCTTTCGCCTCCGTCCCATCGGACTCGGACGCGAGACGGGCCTCAGCCGGCCTTCTTCAGGTAACGGGCGCGCAGCTTGGCCACATTCGGCGGATCGGCGCGGAAGTCCGAGGCCAGGCCCAGGCGGGCGTTGCACGAGGGACAGCGCACGTGGTCGCCGTCGTCCAGCTCGGCCGGCGGATCGAACCGGGTGCCGCAGGGCTTGCATTTCCAGTCGCCGACGGCCGGAGGCGGCGGCGGGGCCGGCTCGGGGGTCACCACCTTGACGGCCTTCTGCAGCCGCTCCAGCGGCGGCGGGCCGCCAGGCGCGGCGACGCCGCTCTTCAGGCTCAGGATCTTGCGGCGCGGGGGCTCGCTCTCGCTCATGACGCTCGACGATTTTGCGGACGGATCGACGCTAGCTGCATGATCGCGGCCGGAAACTCAAGCGCCGCGAGGCCGCAGCGCAAATCAAACGCCGGTCACCAATGCGGTTTGAGGCTGAACGACAGGGCCACGACCGAGTCTTCCTGGGTCGCCATGCCCATGATCTGGTCCTTGGCCTTGATCTCGCGGCGGATGTAGCCGACCGAGGCCTGCATCGGCCCGCGCCGCCAGCCCACGCCCGCCTGGGCGTCGCCGACCAGGCGGCTGCCGGTGTCGGAGGTGACGCCGGCCCGGGTCCAGTCGCCGTCCTGGCCGCGCAGCAGGTTCATGCCGACCAGCTGGCCGCTGGCGCCGGCGAACAGGTACCAGCGCCCGCGATCGCCGAAGGTCTCGCGACCGTCGCGCACGCCCAGGCCGCTGATCACCCGGTCCTCGACGCTCTTGCCGATGCGGACCATGCCGCCGGCCTCGGCCGAACCACCGGCCCCGCCGAAGCCCAGGCCCGCGTGCGGCGTGAAGTCGACCGCCAGCTTGCCGGCGCCGAACTTGACCGCGGCGGGCCACCCACGCGAGACGCTGACGTCGACGCTGTCGGCGTCGAAATTGGCCGCGCCCGGGCGCACCAGGCTGAGCGGCGCGCTCTGGGCCAGGCGCGAGGAGCTGGCGACGGACACGCGCACGGAGTCCACGCTGTGGCCGTTGTCGCCGACCACGTAGCTGCCCGAACGCCAGCTGACCGGCCCGCGCTCATTGTAGTAGCGATCGGCGTCCAGCAGGTTGGCGTCGCCATAGAGCGCCGCCGGCGAAACGGCGAACGGCTCGCCCTCGGCCTCGGTAGCCCGGGAGTCGACCGGGCGGGCGGCGAAGGCCGCGACCGACGGCGCGGCGGCCTGCGAGGGCTCGCGACGTGTCAGATCCAGTTTCTGCAAGGTAGGCGTAAGAGTCGGCGCCGCGGCGGCCGGCCTGGCCGTCGCCTTGCGCTTGCCCTTCCGGACAGCAGCTTCCGACGATGCCGCGGACAGCGCCAAACTGGCGCCGCAGCACGTCGCGATCGTCACGCAAACGATACGCATTGCGGATTCCCCAATCCCAATCCTGCCCACCGTATCCGCCTGATCGGATACGTCCACCGGGAAAACGCCGGCGTTCGGTGAACAGCTTGTGACGGTAATTGTTCCGCGCAGAAAAACAGCGGCGCGATATGTCGCGCCGCTGTGGTTAATCGTCGCTGGAGTGGAGCGCGGCGAGCGGCGAGAGCGCTTACTCTCTCACCTGCCGCGCCCTGGTCCGCCCGCCTTACTGGCAGGCGAGGCATTCCTCGTAGTCGGTCTTGCCCGGGGCGTCGAAGCCTGCGGAGACCGCTTCCTCCTTGCCGTCGGCGCCGGCGTAGGCCGCGCGCTGAACCGACTTGGAGCGCAGGTAGTAGAGGCTTTTGACGCCGCGTTCCCAGGCCATCCAGTGCAGCATGTGCAGGTCCCACTTGTCGACGTCGCCCGGCAGGAAGACGTTGACCGACTGGCTCTGGCAGATTTCCGGCGTGCGGTCGGCGGCCAGTTCGACCACCCAGCGCTGGTCCAGTTCGAAGGCGGTCTTGTAGACGTCCTTCTCGTCCTGGCTCAGGAACTCCAGGTGCTGGACCGAGCCTTCGTTCTCCAGGATCGAGCCCCAGACCACGTCGGTGTTCTGGCCCTTCTCCTCGAGCAGCTTCTCCAGGTAGGGGTTCTTCACCGCGAACGAGCCCGACAGGGTCTTGTGGGTGTAGATGTTGGCCGGGATCGGCTCGATGCCCGCCGAGGTGCCGCCGCAGATGATCGAGATCGAGGCGGTCGGGGCGATGGCCAGCTTGTGCGAGAAGCGCTCCTTGGAGCCGCGGTCGGCGGCGTCGGGGCACGGACCCTTTTCCTCGCCCAGCGCCAGGCTGGCCTTGTCGGCCTCGCGGCGCAGGTGCTTGAACATCCGCATGTTCCAGCTCTTGGCCAGGGCGCTCTCGAACGGCACGTTCTGGCTTTGCAGGAACGAGTGGAAGCCCATCAGGCCCAGACCCACCGAACGCTCGCGCATGGCGGCGTAGGCGGCGGTCGAGGCCGCGTCCGGAGCGCGATCGATGAAGTCCTGCAGGACGTTGTCGAGGAAGCGCATGACGTCCTCGATGAAGGTCGGGTGGTCGCGCCACTCCAGGAAGGTCTCGGCGTTGACGCTCGACAGGCAGCACACCGCGGTGCGCTCCTGGCCCAGGTGGTCGGTGCCGGTGTGCAGCATGATCTCGCTGCACAGGTTCGACTGGCGCACCTTCAGGCCCAGCTCGCGCTGGAACGACGGCATGGCGCGGTTCACGCTGTCGGAGAAGATCAGGTAGGGCTCGCCGGTCTGCAGGCGCAGCTCGAGGATCTTCTGCCACAGGCCGCGGGCGTCGACTTCACGCAGCACTTCGTTGGTCTTGGGCGAGCGCAGGCCGAACTTCTGGCCGTCGCGCACGGCGTGCATGAACTCGTCGGAGATCGAGATGCCGTGGTGCAGGTTCAGGGACTTGCGGTTGAAGTCGCCCGAGGCCTTGCGGATCTCGAGGAACTCTTCGATCTCCGGGTGGTGGATGTCGAGATAGACCGCGGCCGAACCACGGCGCAAGCTGCCCTGCGAGATGGCCAGCGTCAGCGAGTCCATCACGCGGATGAAGGGGATGATGCCCGAGGTCTGGCCCTGGCCCTTGACCTTCTCGCCGATCGAGCGGACTCCGCCCCAGTAGGTGCCGATGCCGCCGCCGTTGGCCGCCAGCCAGACGTTCTCGTTCCAGACGCCCAGGATGCCGTCGAGGCTGTCGTTGACGGCGTTGAGGAAGCAGCTGATCGGCAGGCCGCGATCGGCGCCGCCGTTGCTGAGCACCGGCGTGGCCGGCATGAACCACAGGCGGCTCATGTAGTCGTAGACGCGCTGGGCGTGGTCGGCGTCGTCGGCGAAGGCCGTCGACACGCGCGCGAACATGTCCTGGTAGGACTCGCCCGGCAGCAGATAGCGGTCTTCCAGCGTGGTCTTGCCGAAATCGGTCAGGAGCGCGTCGCGCGAACGGTCCACCTGGACCTTGCGCACCAGCGCCAGCGCCGGACGTTCCTTGAAGGCCGACGCAGGGCGCGCGGCAGGTTGAATCTTGGTCGCTTCACCAGCGGTCATGAGCAGAACCCGTCCATTTACCATGCGCTTGCGAGAAGCCGTCCGCTTCCCGCCAAGCCGCTAGATATAGTAGGGCGTTGCGCCCCCAGAGCCCATATATGGGGCCACAGGCGCCGCCGCTTCGTCAACGGGTAGGAACGCCTCCGAGGCGAGTTTTTCGTTAACAACCTGTGAACGCGTCGAGGTTCTCGGTGTGGATCAAGGGGTTGCCCACACGATAATTTTTCGCCGCGTCAACGCGCCGCACCAGCGTTAACGAAACTCCGCGACCGGAGCGCCTTTGCACCCGTCGATTCCGGATTCTTCGGAAGGGTTCGGAGCAAAAAAGAGCGGGGATATCTGGGGCCGGCATCACCAGAAAGCCCTCCCCCTTGATGGGGGAGGGTTGGGTGGGGGTGGCGCGGCGGCGGAAGCCTGGCGCTGTGGCCGGCTCAGCAGATCACCCCCATCCCCGGCCCTTCCCCCATCAAGGGGAAGGGAGAGCAGGCCAACGCCGGACTTCGTCCCCCTCCCCCGCAAGCGGGGGAGGATCAAAAGCAAAAGGCCCCGGAGTTTCCTCCGGGGCCTTCGCATTCGTCGGGAAGCCTAGAACTTCCGTCCGACCTCGATCTTAGAAGTTGATCGAGATGGTCGAACGACGGTTCAGCGGTTCCTTCACGCCGTCGCCGGTGGCGACGGCCGGGGCGGTTTCACCCTTCCAGTCGACCGCCAGGGTCTGCTGGGCGACGCCCAGACCGACCAGGGCGTCAGCCACGGCCTTCGCACGACGTTCCGACAGGCGGACGTTGTACTTCGGCGAGCCCGAGGTGTCGGTGTGACCGACGACCACGATGCGGGTGGCCTTGCCGTCGTTGGCGTACTTGGCCGCTTCCGAAACCACCGACTGGGCTTCCGGCGTCAGCACGTACTGATCGAACGGGAAGTAGACGATGAATTCCTTGGCCTCGAACGGAGCCGGAGCCGGCGGAGGCGGCGGCGGCGGCGGGGGAGGCGGCGGCGGGGGCGGAGGAGGCGGCGGCGGCGGCGGGGGCGGCGGCGGGGGCGGCGGAGCCGCGAACGAGTACCGCAGGCCGACCGTCAGCGACTGGTCCTTATACTGGCCTTCGAAGGTGCCGGGCTGCAGAGCGCCCGAACCGGTCGACTTCCAGCTGTGGTCGTCGGTGGCGAAGTAACGGTAGGTGACGTCGAGCTTCAGCTTGTCGGTCGCCTTCCAGGCCAGACCGGCGATGCCTTGCCAGGCGATCGCGATGTCGTCGTCGTCGACCGTCAGGTTCTGGATGGCGGCTTGGCCGGTCGGAACGCCCGAGAATTGACCCAGGGTCTTGACGTCCAGGCGGTTGACGCCGAGGCCGGCGCCGACGAACGGGTTGATCTTGGCGTCCGGCGCGAAGTCGTACAGGACGTTGAACATCAGCGACCACGACTCGACCGAGCCTTCCGGCGAACCGCACTTCGGGTTCGTGGCCGAGCGCGTCACACCCGGGGTGCAGAGCGCGATCGGCTGCTGACGGACGGGGTTGCCGCGGACGCCTTCCAGGTCGCCCGGACGGTAGCCGCCTTCGAGTTCAGCGCGCCAGTTCGGGGTGAACTGGTAGCCCAGACGCACGAAACCAGCCCAGTCGCTCTCCGACTTCCAGGTCCAGTGGTAGTGCTGACCGTCCGGAGCGTTGGCGTCCGACTCGCTGTTGATGCCCGTCGGCCAGTGGTAGCCGAGGTCGACCGCGCCGTACCAGCCGGTCTCTTGGGCCGAAGCGCCCGACGCGGCGAACACCGCGGCCAGGGCGGCTCCCGCCAGGAGTTTGAGTTTCATATCAAGAGCCCTCTATTGCCCTGCACGGCCCAACGGCCGAGCATCGTTATACCAAGGCGCGCGTCCCGCGAAAGTGTCGGCTCGGCAACACCGTCCAAAGTTTCACCGAGGCGGAAGTCCCCCGCGACACCTCGCGGTCACGCCTTGCGAATTCCCCGGCGCCGAATTCGGCGGCAAGGTCTCCTCGAAAGGCGCCCGCGCCCCTCGGTTCGCACGCAAAGCGTTTCCGCGCAAGGCCTTCCGTAGCGTCGGGCGGGCCTGAGACGCTGAAAAACAACGCAAACAGCCAAGTTCGAGGCGCGGTGTCGGGATACCTGCGCCGCCGAACGGCTCCGCTCCGGCCCCTCGGCCTCAGCCCGCGTCGCGCAGCCGCCGACGTCGGCCGCCCAGGGCGTCGGGGCGGTTGAGCACCTTTCGGTACTCGTCGCGGCGCTCATGGATCGAGGCGATCACCAGGCCCATCGGCACGCCGATGTCGACCAGAACGGCCTCAGAAAGCTGCAACGAGGCTTCGATGGTCTCGGGAACGGCGTCGGTGGCGCCAAGCTCGTAGAGGCGCGCGGCGTGGCGGGCGTCACGCGCGCGCGCGACGATGGTCAGGTCGGGCCGGTGGCCGCGAGCGGCCTCGACCACCGCCTCGGCCGCCTCCGGGCCGTCCATGGTGACGACCACCGCCCGGGCGTGGTCGAGGCCGCAGCGCTCGAGCAGCTCCACCCGCGCGGCGTCGCCGAAATAGACCCGGTGGCCGGCGCGGCGGCCCTGTTCGACCAGGCGCGGGTCGCGGTCGATGGCGATCCAGGGCAGCTCGTGGCGGTCGAGCATCTCCCCCACCAGCCGGCCGACCCGGCCGAAGCCCACCACCAGCACCCGGCCCTTGGGCTCTTCCACCGACAGGTCGACGCCGTCCGGCGCCTCGGTGGTCTCGGCCGGGGCCTTGCGCCCCAGTCGCGCGCCCACCCCGGTCAGCACCGGGATCAGGAACATGGTCAGGGTGGCGGCCACCAGCACCGCCTGGCCGATGGCCGGCTCGACCACCTCGGCGTCCATCGCGTTGGCCAGCAGCACGAAGGCGAACTCGCCGCCGGCCGCCAGGGCCAGGGCCGCCTCGCCCGAGGCGCGGTTGGACAGGCCGAACAGCTTGCCCAGGCCGAACACCATCACCGCCTTGACCGCCACCAGCCCGACCGCCGTGCCCAGCACCAGCACCGGCGAGGCGACCAGCAGCGACAGGTCCAGGCGAATGCCCAGCGACACGAAGAACAAGGAGAGCAGCAACCCCTTGAACGGCTCGATCTTGACCTCGACCTCGTGGCGATACTCGGTCTCGGCCAGCAGCACGCCGGCCACGAAGGCCCCCAGGGCCATCGACAGGCCCGACAGCGAGCTGACCAGGCCCGCGCTGATGATCACCAGCAGGCAGGCAGCCATGAACATCTCTTCGCTCTTGGCCTTGGCGACCGATCGCATCATCGGCCGCAGGGCCAGGCGGCCGACCAGCACGATGACGCCCAGGCCCAGGGCCGCCGGCAGCAGGGCCAGCAGGCCGCGGGCGTCGAACTCGCCGTGGCCGCGCCCCAGGATCGCCAGGGTGATCAGGATCGGGGCCACCGCCAGGTCCTGGAACAGCAGCACCGAGAAGGTCGCCCGCCCCCCTTCGGCGTGCAGGCGCTTGCGCTCGGCCAGCACCGGCACGGCGATGGCGGTGGACGACAGGGTCAGCGCCGAGCCGATGGCCAGGGCCGCCACCGGCGTCTGGCCCAGCATCATCGCCACCGCGCCCAACGCCAGCGAGCAGCCGATCACCTGGGCCGCGCCCAGGCCGAACACGTACTTGCGCAAGAGACGCAGCCGCTCCCACGACAGTTCCAGCCCGATCATGAACAGCAGGAAGACGACGCCGAACTCGGCCAGCTGGCCGATCTCGTCGGGATTGTCGACGGTGACGTAGTCGAGCCACGGCGCGACGCCGATCAACCGGCCCAGGCCGAACGGGCCCAGGATCACGCCGGCCAGCAGGAAACCGAGGATGGGGTTGATGCGAAGGCGCTTGAACAGCGGCGCGACGATCCCGGCCGTGGCCAGGAACAGGACCAGATCCTTGTAGTCCGCCGGTGAAACCTCGTGGTTCAACGCCCCAGCCCCTCCTCGATAGTTTCCTGCCTCTAGTCGACGACCATCTTCAGCCGCACGCCCGGACCGGGCTCGCCGGTCTCGGCCGCCGGGATCAGCACCGCGCCGCCCGTCTCCAGCGCCTCGATGAGGAGCCTTTCGGTGCTATGGTGCAAGGCGTGGCGCTCGGTCTCGAAGTCCTTCACCGTGCTGCGCGACACCCCCGCCTTGTCCGCGAGCTCGCCTTGCGACCAGTTGAGCAGCCCGCGGGCGCCCCGACACTGGGCAGGAAGGAGAATTTTTGCGTGTGGCATCTGGTGTCCCACGGGTTCGTCACCCATAATGGGTGAGTACGCCCGAAAAAGATGACCGTCAAGGAGGCCCTTTGCACCATACCTCGCTGATCGCCACCATCGTCGCGGGCCTGGGCCTGGCCTTCGTCTTCGGCGCGCTCGCCAATCGGTTGAAGCTGCCGGTGCTGGTCGGCTACCTGCTGGCGGGCGTCATCGTCGGGCCGTTCACGCCCGGCTACGTCGCCGACCAGCAACTGGCCCCGCAGCTGGCCGAGATCGGCGTCATCCTGCTGATGTTCGGCGTGGGCCTGCACTTCTCGGTCAAGGACCTGATGGCGGTGCGCAAGATCGCCATTCCCGGGGCGGTGGCCCAGATCACCGCCGCCACCCTGATGGGCGTGGGCCTGGCCGTGGCGCTGGGCTGGGGCTGGGGCGCGGGCGTGGTGTTCGGCCTGGCCCTGTCGGTGGCCTCGACCGTGGTGCTGCTGCGCGCCCTGCAGGAGCGCCGGCTGATCGAGACCGACCGCGGCCGCATCGCCGTCGGCTGGCTGATCGTCGAGGACCTGGCCATGGTGCTGGCGCTCGTTCTGTTGCCGGCGCTGTCGGGCGCTCTGGGCGGGGTCACCACCGCCCACGGCGCCGGCGGCATCGCCGGCGCCTTCGCCCTGACCATCGGCAAGGTCGCCGCGTTTGTCGCCTTCATGCTGATCGTCGGCCGCCGGGTCATTCCGTGGATCCTGCACCGCATCGCCCATACCGGCTCGCGCGAGCTGTTCCGCCTGGCGGTGCTGGCCATCGCGCTGGGGGTGGCGTTCGGCTCCGCCGCGCTGTTCGGCGTATCCTTCGCGCTGGGGGCCTTCTTCGCCGGCATGATCATGGCCGAGAGCGAGCTGTCGCATCAGGCCGCCAACGAGACCCTGCCGCTGCGCGACGCCTTCGCGGTGCTGTTCTTCGTCTCGATCGGCATGCTGTTCGACCCGATGGTGCTGCTGCGCGAGCCGCTGGCGGTGCTGGCCACGGTTGCGATCATCGTGCTGGGCAAGTCGGTGGCCGCCTATTTCATCGTCGTCGCCTTCAAGCGCCCGCGCAGCGTGGCCCTGACCATCTCGGTCAGCCTGGCCCAGATCGGCGAGTTCTCGTTCATCCTGGCGGGCCTGGGCGTGTCGCTGAAGCTGCTGCCGCCGGAAGGCCGCGACCTGATCCTGGCGGGCGCCATCCTGTCGATCCTGCTCAACCCGCTGCTGTTCGCCTGGCTCGACAAGGCGATGGTCAAGGTCTCGGCCCGCGAGGCGCCCCCGCCGGTGGCCGTCGCGGCCCAGCCGCACGCGGTGCTGGTCGGCTACGGCCGGGTCGGCAAGGCCGTGGCCGAGGGCCTGCGCAACCGCACCCCGCTGGTGGTCATCGAGGACGAGGTCGAGCGCGCCGCCGAACTGCGCGCGGCCGGCTACGAGGTGGTGCAGGGCAACGCCGTGCGCCCCGAGGTGCTGATGAAGGCGGGCCTGGAAAAGGCCACCCACGTCTTCGTGGCGGTGCCCAGTCCGTTCGAGGCGGCGCGGATCATCGAGCAGGCCCGCGCGGCCAATCCCGACGCCCGCATCATCGCCCGCGCCTACACCGACGCCGACGTCGAGCTCTTGGGCCAGATGGGCGCGACAGAGGCCCTGATCGGGGAGCAGGAGATCGCCCGCGGCATGCTCCAGCGGGCTCCGCGGCGCCAGCCGCCGCCGGCAGCGGCGCACTGAGATCCTCCCCCTCTGGGGGAGGCGGCCCGAAGGGCCGGAGGGGGGACGTTTTCAGCTGCCGGAGAGGTGGCCGGCTTCGCAGCCCCTCCCCTCTCCGTCGGCTTCGCCGACACCTCTCCCTTCAGGGAGAGGGTCCTGAAACGAGAAACGCCGCGACAGCCGAAGGGCCGTCGCGGCGTTTTCATTCGGGGTGAACACCCCCTCAGTCGCTCCGCGACAGCTCCCCCAGAGGGGAGCATCTTGGCGCTCTTCGATCCTCCCCTTCTGGGGGAGGTGGCCCGGAGGGCCGGAGAGGGCCGCCCCGTCAGAGGCGACTACTCCTTCTTGTGCTTCCGCTCCGAGGCCCGGCGCGAGAGCATGTTCAGGCCCTCGACGCCGGCCGAGAAGGCCATGGCGGTGTAGATGTAGCCCTTGGGCACGTGCACCCCGAAGCCCTCGGCGATCAGCACGGTGCCGATCATCAAGAGGAAGCCCAGGGCCAGCATGACCACGGTCGGGTTGGCGTTGATGAAGTTGCCCAGCGGGTCGGCGGCCAGCAGCATCACGGTCACGGCGGCGACAACGGCGATGACCATGATCGGCAGATGGTCGGTCATGCCCACGGCGGTCAGGATCGAGTCGATCGAGAACACCAGGTCCAAGAGGATGATCTGGAAGATCGCCGCGCCGACGTTGGAGATCACCACGCCGGTCTTGTCGAGCACGTCGCCGCTCTCGTGCTTGGGATCGACCGTGTGGTGGATCTCCTTGGTGGCCTTCCAGATCAGGAACAGGCCGCCGGCGATCAGGATCAGGTCGCGCCAGGAGAAGGCGGTCTCGAAGGCCGGCTCGCCGTGCGCGCCCAACGGACCCACGATGCCCAGGTTGAAGACCGGTGCGGTCAGGCCGACGATGAAGGCGATGGTCGACAGCAGGGCCAGGCGCATGATCAGCGCCAGCGAGATGCCGATGCGGCGCACGCGCTGGCGGTGCTCTGGCGGCAGCCGGTTCGACAGGATCGAGATGAAGACCAGATTGTCGATCCCGAGCACGATTTCCATGGTCACCAGGGTGACGAGGGCGGCCCAGGCGCCCGGGTCGGTGGCGAGTTGAAGGAGTTCGTTCATGGGTCCCGATTAGGCTGGAGAAGAATTGAGCAGGTCCCAGCCCGCCGCTGAGCCCGCCGCGGCCGCCAAACGGCGGTCGGCGAATTGCGGCGAAACTCGGACACGGAAGAAGCAGATATGCCTGACGCCGCCCATATCAAGCCCCTAACCGCATTGCGGTTTTTCGCCGCCTTCTGGGTGGTGATGTACCACTACTGGCCAAACCTCGCCGTGACCGGTGCGGTTCCCGGCGTGGTGGCCAAGGGCTATCTGGGCGTCGAGGCCTTCTTCATCCTGTCGGGCTTCATCCTCTGCCACGTCTATCTGACGGCCTTCGGCGAGGGGCGGTTCGGCTATGGCGGCTTCCTGTGGAACCGGCTGGCGCGGGTCTATCCGCTGCACCTGTTCACCCTGGCGGGGGTCGGCGCCATGGCCCTCGCGGCCGGGGCCGCCGGCATCGCCGTCGACAAGAACATGCTGGCCTGGGACGCCCTGCCGGCCAATCTGCTGATGGTCCAGGCCTGGGGCTTCGCCCCCGTCTCGGGCTGGAACCACCCCTCGTGGTCGATCTCGGCCGAGTGGTTCGCCTATCTTTCCTTCCCGGCCTTCGCCTTCGTCGCCTGGCGCCTGCGCGAGCGGCCGCTTGTGCTGACCGGCGCGGCCCTGCTGGTGATCGCCGCCCTCTATCCGGCCTTCGAAAAGCTGGCCGGCTTCCCGCTGACCGAGGCGACGATCCGCTGGGGCGCCCTGCGCATCGTGCCGTGCTTCTTCTACGGCTGCGCCCTCTACACCCTGTGGAAGAGCCAGGAGGTCAGCCTGCGCGCGGCGGGAATCGGCGCCGCTTTCGCCGGCCTTCTTCTGCTCGCCACGGTGCAGCTTCAGGCGCCCGATGCGTTGATCGTGACCATTTTGGGCGGATTTATTCTATCCCTGGCGCGCCTGGCCAAGGCCGGTTCGACCTTCGCTACGCAAAGCATGTTCGTGTATTTGGGCGAGATCAGCTACTCGACCTACATGATCTGCATCCCGTGGAAGATCCTGGCGATCAACGGTGCGGCAAAGCTGCTGAACATAGAGGGCGACAAACTGCCGCTGGCCGTCTGGGCGTTAATCGTCGCAGCCTTGATTCCACTGTCGGCCGCTTCCTATCACCTGGTGGAAAAGCCGGCCCGGGACTTCATGAAGTCTATCGCCAAGCGACGCCGTAGCGCGGCGGCAACCGCCACTGTGGCCTAATAAACACTCTTTTCATATTTTTCCGTCAGGGTTATCCCCCTACCCAGTGACGCGGGGGAGTACCCAAGCATGACGAAACGGAAGAGAGCCCTTTGGGGTTCCCTGGCCGCTGCGGCCATGATCAGCCTCGCGCCGATCTCGAGCGCCGTGGCCGACGGGTACTGGCAGTGCGTGCCCTTCGCCCGCCTGATGTCGGGCATCCAGATCTTCGGCGACGCCCGCACCTGGTGGGGCCAGGCCACCGGCAAGTACGAGACCGGTTTCACGCCCAAGGCCGGCGCCGTCCTCTGCTTCAAGCCCACCGGCCGCATGAACCTCGGCCACGTGGCCTTCGTTTCGCAGGTTCTCACCGACCGGGTGATCCAGGTCACCCACGCCAACTGGTCCGTCATGAACGGCGCCCGCGGCCAGGTCGAGAAGGACGTCACCGTCGTCGACGTCTCTCCGGAAGGCGACTGGAGCCAGGTCAAGGTCTGGTACGACCCGATCCGCGACCTGGGCACCACGGTCTATCCGACCCACGGCTTCATCTATCAGAACCAGCAGGCGATCACGATCGCCGCGGCCACCAGCAAGCTGGCGCTTGCCCAGAACGCCGCCGTGTCGCTGGCCAAGCAGGCCGCCAACCAGGTCGCCTCGTCGGTCCGCGCCAACCCGCTGGACATGATCAACCAGGCCGCCGACTCCACCGACCGCATCGCCGCCCTGATCGCCGCCGCCCAAGGCGACGACAAGCCGGCCCAGCAGCAGCGCTGATCTCCACATCGATCGACGCCCAGGTGCGTTGACGCGATCCAAAGCCCCTGCCACACCCGAGAGGTGAAGGTCCGGGTCGATCCATGCTGAGAGTTCTCCGACAAGGCGCCCCGGGCTTCGAACCCGGCGGCCAGACGCCTGACTGGCGGCTGCCGGCCGACGCCGTCTGGATCGAGCTCGTCGACCCTACCCGCGCCGAGGAAGTGGCCGTCGAGCAATCGATCGGCCTCCTGCTGCCCACCCGCGAGGAAATGGCCGAGATCGAGGCCTCCTCGCGCCTCTACCAGGAGGACGGCGGCACATTCATGACCGCCACGATCCTGGTCAACGCCGAGGGCGAGCTGCCCACGGCCGCCCCGGTGACCTTCGTGCTGGCCGGCGACAAGCTGGTGACCATCCGCTACGTCGAGCCGCGCGCCTTCTCGGTGTTCGCCGCCCAGGCCGAGCGCCAGCCCAGCCTGTGCCCGCACGGGCCGCAGACCTTCCTGGGCCTGCTGGACGCCGTGGTCGACCGCACCGCCGACATCCTCGAGCGCACCGCCAGCGAGGTCGAGACCCAGTCGCGGGCCATCTTCGGCCGCCCGCGCGGCGTGGCCTTCGAAAAGATCCTCAGCCGCCTGGGCCGGGCCCAGAACGTCAACGCCAAGGCCCGCGACAGCCTGGTCAGCCTGGCGCGCCTGCTCAGCTTCGCCAGCCTCGCCGAGCAGTTCGAGGGCGACAAGGAACTGCGCGACCACCTCAAGTCGCTGCAGCGAGACGTACAGTCGATCACCGACCATTCCAGCTACCTGTCGGGCAACATCACCTTCCTGCTCGACGCGGCGCTCGGCTTCATCAACATCGAGCAGAACCAGATCTTCAAGATCTTCTCGGTGTTCTCGGTGGTGTTCCTGCCGCCCACCCTGATCGCCGGCATCTACGGGATGAACTTCCTGCACATGCCCGAGCTGGGCTGGAAGGAGGGCTACCCCATGGCGCTCGGCCTGATGCTGATCGCCGCCCTCGCGCCCCTGATCTGGTTCAGGCGAAAGGGCTGGCTGTGACTTGTTTCACAGCCGGAAAACAAACCGTTCCTTAAGCGGAGCTTCGGCATAAATGGCCGGAACGCTTGATAAAAACAAACAATGTCGCCCCTTCCCGCCTCATCGCCGCAGAGCCTGATCCGCAAGGCTCCCGCCGCCGCCGTCAAGGCCGCGGTGGAGGCGCACGGCCGTTACCTGAAGGGCCTGCCGGGCGGGCGGCGCGCGACCCTGGCCTATCTGGACCTGTCGCATTTCGAGCTCGACGGCGCGGACCTTTCCGAGGCCGACCTGACCGGCGCGCTGCTTGCCGGCGCCTCGCTGCGCGGGGCGGTGCTGGATCGGGCGGTGCTGTACGGCGCGGACCTGCGCGACGCCGACCTGCGCGGCGCCCGCCTGACCCGGGTCGACATGCGCGGGGCCTATCTGCGCGGCGCCAACCTGTCGGGCGCGGACCTGTCGGGCTGCGACCTGCGCGAGGGCCTGACCGCCGTTCAGGACGGGGCCGAGGGCTTTCGCCTGCTACGCCACGCCGAGGACGGCGCCGGCCTCGACTACGCCCTGCTGAAGGGCGCCAAGATGAGCGGGGCCCAGATGTCGGGCGCCTTCGCCCGCGCCGCCGACCTGACCGACGCCGACCTGTCGGGCGCCACGCTGTCGGGCGCGCGGCTGAACAACGCCACCATGAACCGGGTCGACATGACCGGCGCCGAGATCTTCGGGGCCGACCTGTCGGGCGCCCTGCTGCGACGGGCGGTGATGACCGGCGTGGACACCTCCGGCGCCAACCTTGAAGACGCCGACCTCGCCGAGGTGCTGCGCGCGCCGCCGCCGCTGATCTATGTCGACGACCAGCCGCTGCACGAACTGCTCGAGGCGCACGAGGCGTTCTGCGCCAGCGGCGGCGCCAAGGGCCGCGCAGCCAACATCCCGCAGGTCGACTTCCGTCCGCTTCGCCGCCTTAAGGGCCGCAAGCTGAGCGGCCTCTCCGCCCCCGGCGCGATCCTCTTCGGCATGGACCTGGAGGGCGTCGAGCTGCAGGGCGCCAACCTGGTCGGCGCCGACCTGCGCGGGGCCAACCTGCGCAAGGCCGACCTGCGCGGCGCGCGCCTGGCCGACGCCGACCTGGCCCGCGCCGACCTGTCGGGCGCCAAGCTGGGCCCGCTGGTGATCGGCGAGGGCCGCGCCCTGCGCGCCGACCTCACCCGCGCCACCCTGCGCGGCGCCAACCTGTCGGGCGCCAGCGCCTCCCGCGCCCGCCTGATCGGCGCGGACCTGTCGCGCGCCAACCTCGCCGGCTGCGACCTGCGCGGCGCCGAACTGCCCGAAGGGTGCGTCCCGCCCAAGGGCTGAGCGAATACCTTTTTCATCTTTCCTTATTGCGTCTAACCGCTACACCGAGCCCTCGCACACTAGGGGAGGGCGCGATGGGACTTCGAGGGCTTCTGACGGCCGCGGCTCTGGCCGCCCTGGTTCCCGTTCTTGCGCTGGCCCAGCCGCGCCTGGCCCCCGCCACTGAAACCGCCGCCCTGACGCCCCTGCCCGCCCTGGCCGGCGGCCGCGTCGTGACCGGTCCCGAAGGCTGGACCTACCAGTGGCCGAGCGCCCGCTTCGAGGCCGCCTTCGCCGGCGAGGCGGTGCTGTTCAAGGTCGGGGCCGGCGACCAGACCCTGCATCTTTCCATCGACGGCGCGCCGGTCGGCCGCCTGGTCAAGCCCGCTCCCGGCCTCTACCGCATCGAGGGCCTGGCCAACGGCCGCCACCTGGTGCGCGCCAGCGTCGTCAACGAGATGCAGGCCGCCCCGGCCCGCTTCGGCGGCTTCTTCCTGGAGGGCGGTCGCGCCCTGCCACTCGCCGCGCCCCGCCGCCAGATCGAGTTCATCGGCGACTCTCACAGCGTCGGCTACGGCGTCGCCTCCGAGGTGCACGCCTGCCCCGGCGACGGCGTGTGGATGACCACCGACAACTCCATCGCCTTCGGGCCGCTGACCGCCCAGCGCTTCGGCGCCGACCGCCAGGTCAACGCCATCTCCGGCCGGGGGATCGTGCGCAATTTCGACGGCATGGGCGGCGATACCCTGCCCCAGGCCTGGCCCAAGGTCCTGCTGGGCGCCGCGCCCGCCTACGCCAACGACGACTGGCGCCCGCAGGTCGTGGTCATCAACCTGGGCACCAACGACTTCTCCACCCCCCTGAAGGCCGGCGAACGATGGGAGGACCGCCAGGCCCTGCGCGACGACTACGTGGCGACCTACGCCCGCTTCGTGGGCGAGGTCCGCGCCCGCCAGCCCCAGGCCTTCGTGATCCTGCTGGCCCCGCCCAGCGCCGAGAACGAGATCGCCGCCCAGGTCGACCGCGTCGCCGAGACCCTCAAGGCCCACGGCGAGACCCGCCTGGCCGTCATCCCGGTGGGCAAGATGGAGCAGACCGCCTGCGACGGACACCCCTCGGCCCGCGACCAGCAGGGCATTTCCGACAAGCTGGCGGCCTTCCTCGACCAACGACCGGAGCTCTGGCAGGGGCGGTGACGGAGATGCTCCCCCTCTGGGGGAGCTGTCGCCGAAGGCGACGGAGGGGGGGTGTGACTGCGAGGGCGAGACGCTCAGCGGAAGCTGAAAACGTCCCCCCTCCGGCCCTGCGGGCCACCTCCCCCAGAGGGGGAGGATCTATTCCCTCAGATCCCCGCCTTGATCGGCGCCAGGTCCGGATAGACCGGCTCGCGCTTGCCGGCCTTGGCGGCGAAGGCCTCGGCCATGTGAGGGCCGGCCAGCATGCCCGACTGCCAGACGGCCAGATAGTCGAGGGTGTCGGCCACCGAGTGGTCGCGGGCGTAGTTGATGACCACCTTGCTGCCGGTCACGGCCAGCGGCGTCTTGGAGGCGATCTCGCGGGCGGTCTCCAGGGCGTGGGCGACCACGGCCTCGTGGCTGTCGAAGACGGCGTTGACCAGGCCTAGCTCCAGCGCCTTGGCCGCCGGCAGCTTGTGGCCGGTATAGGCCAGTTCCTTGACCCAGCCCTCGGGGATCAGCTTGCACAGCCGCGGGAAGGTGCCGACGTCGGCGGTCATGCCGATGTTGATCTCCTGGATCACGAAGTACGCGTCCGAGGTCGCGTAGCGGATGTCGCAGGCGGTGGCGAAGTCGACCGCCCCGCCGATGCAGCCGCCCTGGATGGCCATGATCACCGGCATCCGCGCCCGCTCCAGGCACGAGAAGGTCTCCTGCAGGCCCTTGACCTTGTGGCGGAAGGCCTCGGCGGCCACGTGGCGGTCGACCGGCTCGCCGCCGGTGATGCCCTCGTCGGCGAACACCGAAAGATCCATGCCGGCGCTGAAGTGCTTGCCGGTCGAGGAAATGACGATGGCCCGCACGCCGCCCCGCTGGTCGAGGTCGTTCACGATCGCCGGCAGCTCACGCCAGAACGAACGCGTCATGCTGTTGAAGCTTTCCGCCCTTATCAGCTTCAGGTGAGCGACGCCCGCTTCGACCTCTACCTTAAAGCAGCTATAGTCGGACGGTGTTTCATTACCCATCGTCGCCTCCCTTATCATTGTTCACCTGAACGATAGCACGGGCGGCGGCGGCGACGTCAAATCCGGCGGACGCATCGTCCTTTCTGCAAAGGACGACGATCCGCCCCGCGCAAGGAGCCACGTCATGAGCAAGTCCATCCCCGCCGCCCTGTCGATCGCGGCCCTGCTGGCCACGGGCCTGGCCGCGCCCACCCCCGTCCTGGCCCAAGGCAAGCCGCTGGGCGGCCTGTTCTCGTGCGACGCCGGCGGCGGCAAGCAGGAGGGCGGCGCCCTGATCGGGGCCGGCGTCGGCGCCCTCCTGGGCACCCAGGTGGCCAAGAACGAAAAGGGCCTGGGCGCCCTGGTCGGCGCGGCCGCGGGCGCGGCGGCGGGCTCGTACATCGGCTGCCGCATGCAGTCGACCGACACCGCCCGCGCCCAGGCCGCCACCAAGAAGGCGCTGGAAACCGGCCAGTCGCAGGCCTGGAGCAACCCGCGCACCGGCGCCTCGGGCCGCGTCGACGTGGTGGCCTCCACCTACGGCCCGCCGATCGCCGGCGACCAGCTGCGCTTCGAGCGCAACGTGCGGCAACTCTCCAGCTACGACGCCGTCGGCGCCGACTACACCGTCCGCTCGACCGCCAACCTGCGCGCCGGCCCGTCGACCAGCGAGAGCGTGGTCGGCAAGCTGTCGGCCGGCGAGCGCGTCGAGGTGCTGGGCGGCGTGCCCGGCTCCAACTGGCTGCTGGTCGGCCGCGGCGGCTACGGTACGGGCTATGTGTCGAGCAGCCTGCTGACCGCCAGCGGCTACGGCCCCGAGCCGTCGTGCCGCACCATCGCCGCCTCGATCTCGACCCGCGGCCAGCGCCCGGCCACCGAGCGCTACAACGCCTGCAAGGACGGCCGCGGCGAGTGGCAGCTGACGCAGGTTTAGTGAGCTAGCTCCTCCCCCGCTTGCGGGGGAGGGGGACCGCGAAGCGGTGGAGGGGGCGAGACTGGGCGCCGAGCTCTGTCCCTCGCCCCCTCCGTCACGCTGCGTATCCGCAGCGCGCCACCTCCCCCGTTTCACGGGGGAGGAGCTGGTTTCTCGAAAACTACCCACGTCCAGGTCACCCCCGCCGCCTGGTTGCCGGCCTGCACCGAGGCGGCCTCGACGCGGTGGACCAGCCGCAACCCCGCCGCCTCAGCGAGCCCAACCGTCGCCTCGACGTCCACCGGCCAGACCGGCCGCGACGGCGCGCCGGGGCCGTGGCGCAGCGACATCACCAGCCCCCCGCCGCGCGCCAGCAGCCCGGCCAGCACCGGCATCGCCGCCGCGCGGGCCGGATCGTCCAGGTGCTGCCACACCCCGCTCAGCAGCAACCGGTCGAAGCGCTGTCGCCGCAGGCTGGAAAGCGCGGGCAGGCGGTCGTCGACCCAGGTCAGTCCCGGCCGCAGCGCCCGCCCCGCCTCGCGCAGGGCGGCGACCGGCTCGACGGCGACCACCGCGTGGCCCAGGCCGGCCAGCCAGGCCGCGTCGCGCCCCGTGCCGGCGCCGATGTCGGCGATCCTGGCGGGGGTCTTTGGGATGAAGTCGGCCACCGGCGCATAGAGCCCGGCGGAATCTATGGCCTCGAACCGGTCGACCAGGTCCGCTCCGTCGGCCTGGTAGCCGGCCAGCACCGTCTCGATCACAGGTCCACGACCTCGCACTTGAGCGCCTGGCGGATGCGGTCGGCGACGATGCGGCGGTGGCAGCAGGCCGGGTCGTCCTCATAGCACAGCAGGGCGATGCGCTTTTCTCCGGCCAGTTGCGTGGCCTGGGCCAGGGCCAGCTGGGCCTTCGGCTCTTCCAGGTGGGCGGCGAAGATCGCCCGCATCTCGTCGGTGCGTCCCGCGCGGGCAGCGTCGCGGCCGGCCTTGGGCGTGCCCAGGGGTTGCAGATGCAGGTAGCCGATGCCCTGATCCTGCAGGCTGTTTCCCAGCAGGGTCTTGGAAAAACCGGCCTTGCGCGACGAAGCCACCGCCCGCACGTCGACCACCAATTCCACCCCGGCCGCCTTCAGCCGGTCGATCATGCCGCCTTGAGTGTCGGTCTCGTAGCCGATGGTGGCGAGCGGATTCATCGTCGGCTCCATTGGACGGCGGGGCTGTGGGCGCCTAGGTTAGCGGGAAGAGCCGAAGAAGGAACCTCTGGCCGATGGACGCCGCCGTCTTCCGCGAGCCCAAGCGGCGTTTCATCGCCATCGACAGCCCCGCCGGCGACGGCGAGATGGCGGCGCTGGACTTCGGCCCGGCCAATCGCGCGGTCGACGTCGTCTTCGTGCACGCCAACGGCTTCAACGCCCAGACCTATCGCGCCCTGCTGGCGCCGCTGTCGGCGGGCCTGCGGGTGCTGGCCGTCGACCAGCGCGGACACGGCGACAGCCGCCTGGCCGCCGATCCGAACGATCGCCGCTCGTGGCTCGACCTGCGCGACGACCTGCTGGCCCTGCTGCGCGCGCTCGACCAGGCCCCGGTGGTTCTGGCCGGCCACTCGATGGGGGCCACGGTCAGCCTGCTGGCCGCCGCCCAGGCGCCCGGCAAGGTCTCCAGCCTGGTCCTGCTGGACCCGGTGATCATGCCGCGCCTGGTGGCGCTCTACGCCAAGGCGCCGTGGACCTCGGGCCGCCTGTGGAAGCGCATGCCGATCGCCCAGGCCGCCAGCCGCCGCCGCGAGGTGTTCGACAGCCGCGAGGCCGCCTTCGCCGCCTATCGCGGCCGCGGCGCCTTCAAGACCTGGCCCGAGACCATGCTGGCCGACTATGTCGGCGGCGGCTTCAAGGATCGCCCGGACGGCAAGGTCGAGCTGGCCTGCTCGCCGGCCTGGGAGGCCTCGAACTACGCCGCCCAGGGCCACGATCCTTGGCGGGCGGTCAGCCAGTTCCGGGGCCCGGTGCGGATCCTGGCGGCCGAGACCGGCTCGACCTGCCGCATCGGCGACGGCGCAGCCTTCGCCCGCCGCGGCAAGGCCGTGCGCATCGAGACCCTGGCCGGAACCAGCCACTTCCTGCCGATGGAGCGCCCCGACCTGGTGCGCGAAGCCATCCTCGACGCGGCGACGTAGGGCCAAAGAAAAACCCCGGGGCGGTGAGGCCCGGGGTTTCGCCTGTTCAGATCCTCCCCCTCTGGGGGAGGTGGCCCGAAGGGCCGGAGGGGGGCCGTTCTCAGCTGCCGCTGACATGGCCGGCTTCCCAGCCACGCCCCTCTCCGTCCGCTTCGCGGACACCTCTCCCACAGGGAGAGGGTCTTTACTCAGATCACCAGATCTTCACGCGATCTTCCGGCGCGATGTAGAGCTTGTCGCCCGGCTGGACGTCGTAGGCCTTGTACCAGCCCGGCTGGTTCCGGATGGTGCCGTTGACGCGGTAGTAGGCCGGCGAGTGCGGGTCGCTGGCGATCTGCTGCTTGAGCGCGTCGTCGCGGCTCTTCTGGCGCCACACCTGGGCCCAGCCCAGATAGACCCGCTGGTCGCCGGTGAAGCCGTCCAGCACCGGAGCCGGCTTGCCGTGCAGCGAGGCGTGGTAGGCGTCGAGGCCGAAGGACAGGCCGCCCATGTCGCCGATGTTCTCGCCCATGGTCAGGTCGCCGTTGACGTGCACGCCCGGGAAGGGCTCGAACGCCGAATACTGGGCGCCCAGCTTGGCCTTCTGCACGTCGAACTTGGCGGCGTCTTCCGCCGTCCACCAGTCGCGCAGCACGCCGTCGCCGTCGGACTTGCGGCCCTGGTCGTCGAAGCCGTGGCCGATCTCGTGGCCGATCACGCCGCCGATGCCGCCGTAGTTGACGGCCGGGTCGGCGTCCGGATGGAAGAACGGCGCCTGCAGGATGGCGGCCGGGAACACGATCTCGTTGTTGACCGAGTTGTAGTAGGCGTTGACCGTCTGCGGGGTCATGCCCCACTCGGTCTTGTCGACCGGCTGGTTCAGGCGCTCGACGTCATGGCGCCATTCGAAGGCGCCGGCCCGCAGGGCGTTGCCGTAGGCGTCGTCGGCGCGGATCTCCAGCTTGGAATAGTCGCGCCACTTGTCGGGATAGCCGATCTTGACGGTGAACTTGGCCAGCTTGTCGAGGGCCTTGTCCTTGGTCTCCGGACCCATCCAGTCGAGGCCTTCGATGCGGGCCTTCAGCGCGGTGCGCAGGTTGGCCACCAGGTCGACCATCTTGGCCTTGGAGTCCGGCGGGAAGTATTCGGCCACATAGACCTTGCCGACGCTCTCGCCGAGCATGCCGTTGACCTGGGCGACGCCGCGCTTCCAGCGCGGGCGCTGCTCGGGCTGGCCCGACAGGGTCTTGCCGCGGAATTCGAACGCCGCGTCGGCGAAGCGCTTGGACAGCATGGGCGCGGCGCCGTCGACGACCTTGAACGCCTGCCAGGCCTTCAGGGTGTCGAGCGAGGTGTCGCCATAGACCTTGGCGAACTTCGGGAAGGCCGTGTCGGTGGTCACCACCACGCGGTCGAGCTTGGGCAGCTCGGTGCCGACCAGATAGCGGTTCCAGTCATAGCCGGGGGTCAGGGCCTGAAGCTCGGCCCAGGTCTTGGGGTTGTAGGTCTTGTCGCGGTTGCGGCGCTCGACGCGGGTCCAGCTGGCTTCGGCCAGCTGGGTCTCGAAGGCCACCACGGCCTTGGCGCTCTCGGCCGGATTGGCCCAGCCGACGAAGCCCAGCAGCTTGGCGACATAGGCCTCGTAGGCGGCCTTCTTGTCGGCGAACTTGGCGTCGAGATAATAGTCGCGGTCGGGCAGCGAGAGGCCGCCGGCGCCGGCATAGACGGTGTAGCGGGTGGGGTTCTTGGCGTCGGTCGAGACATAGAGGCTCAGCAGCGAAGCGAAGGCCGTGGTCGGGCTCTTGCCCATCAGGGCGGTGAACTCGTCCTTGGTCTTGACGGCCTTGATCTGCTTCAGCTCGCCGGCGATCGGGGCGGCGTCCAGCTTCTCGATGCGGGCCTCGTCCATGAAGGCCTTGTAGGCCGCGCCGACCTTGACGCTGTCGGCGTCGGTGGTCTTGCCGGCGGCCGCGCCCTCGATGATCGCGCGGGTGCGGGCTTCCGACAGCTCGGCCAGCTTGTCGAAGTTGCCGTAACGCGTGCGGTCCGACGGGATCTGGGTGGTCTCGTCCCACTTGCCGTTGGCGTACTTGTAGAAGTCGTCGCCCGGCTTGACCGACGTGTTCATGCCGGTGAGGTCGAAGCCCCAGGCGCCGTAGCGCGGCGACTCCAGCGAGACGGCCGCGCCGCCGCCTTCGGCGCCCTGCGCGAACAGCGACTGGACGGTGCAGGCGTCGTCGACGCAGGCGTGCTCTTCATGCGCCTGGGCGCCGTAGGCAGAGATCGAGAGGGCGACCGCCGCAGCGGCGCCGAACCAAGCTTTTTTCATCGAAAGGCAGATCCGTTGGAAAACCCGGCGGCAATCTGCGCCGGACAACGGAATTTCCTGCCTTAAAATTCTGTCATGTTTCCACAGGACGGGGCGATGGCCGCTGACGGGCCATCAAAGCGCCACCTTGGGTCAGTGCCGGTGCGGCGGAACGGGCGCGACCGCAGCCGCCGGTTGCGGCGGACCGGTGCGGACCGCCAGCTGCGCCTCGATCCTGCGCCCGCCGTCGAAGGCCAGGGTCAGCGGCAGACGCTCGCCGGGCTTCAGGGGCCGCTTGAGGCCCATGACCATGAAGTGGTTCCCGCCCGGGGCGAAGGCGACCTGGCCGCCCGGCGGGATCACCAGCCCGTGGCTCATGGCCCGCATCGACGAGACGCCGTTCGCTTCCATAGTGCGGTGGACCATCACCTCGCGGGCCAGCGGGCTCGCAGCGCCCGTCAGGGTGATCGGCGCGCGGCCGCGATTGGCCAGCACCATGTAGCCGGCGCTGTTCATGCCGACAGCCGCCACCGGCCGGGCCCAGGCCTGGCGCACGTCGACCTCCACCGCCTTGGGCGCGGCGGCGCAGAGCACGGGGACAAGGGCCAGGAGGGGAGCAAAACGACGCATGGGGCGCTCTCGACGAAACGATCGAAAGACGCCTTACTCCGGTTGGACGCGGGCGGCGAGCGACCTGAGGTTGGATCAAAGATCCTCCCCCTCTGGGGGAGGTGGCCGGAGGGCCGGAGGGGGGCCGTTTTCAGCTTCCCAAACGCCGACAGCCCCTGCCCCTACTCCCCCCCTCCGTCGGCTTCGCCGACACCTCCCCCACAGGGGGAGGATCGCTGAACAACCGCTCTTCGACCTCTCGCGCATCGCTTCTGCCCTGCATCCGGCGAACCGTGCTAGGCGGGGCGTCCACGCTGCACGGACCACCGCATGACCGGCCAATTCACCGACGCCGAACGCCGCACCACCCTGGCCGGCCTGATGATCGTCTTCCTGCTCAGCGCGCTCGACCAGACCATCGTCTCCACCGCCATGCCGCGGATCATCTCCGAACTGCACGGCCTGACGCTCTATAGCTGGGTGACCACCGCCTACCTGCTGAGCTCGACGGTGATGGTGCCGATCTGGGGCAAGCTGGGCGATATCTACGGGCGCAAGCCCGTCCTGGTCGTCGGCATCTCGATCTTCATGGTCGGCTCGTGGCTGTCTGGGGTGTCGGGCGAGTTCGGCACGATCGCCGGCATGAGCGGCATGGTGCAGTTGATCGTCTTCCGCGCCCTGCAGGGGATCGGCGGCGGCGCCCTGTTCACCACCGCCTTCGCGATCATCGCCGACCTCTATCCGCCGCGCGAGCGGGGCAAGTTCGCCGGCATCTTCGGTTCGGTGTTCGGGCTTTCCAGCGTGCTGGGCCCGCTGATCGGCGGCTATTTCACCGACCACGGCACGATCACCCTGGCCGGCCACGTCGTCGCCGGCTGGCGCTGGGTGTTCTACGTCAACCTGCCGCTGTGCCTGCTGTCGCTGTTCATGATCCTGGTGAAGATGCCGGCCTTGCCCCACCAGCGCTCGGGCTCGATCGACTTCCTGGGCGCGGCCCTGCTGATCGCCGCCTTCGTGCCGCTGCTGCTGGCGCTGAGCCTCGGCGGCCACGACATCGCCTGGGCCTCGCCCCAGAGCATCGGCCTGTTCGTCGGCGCGGCCGTGGCCCTGGCCCTCTTCGTCTATGTCGAGAGCAAGGTCTCCAACCCGATCCTGCCGCTGCGGCTGTTCGCCAACCGCACCTTCGTGACCGCCAACCTTGCCGCCTTCCTGATCTCCATGGCCTTCATGGGGGTGGCGGTGTTCCTGCCGCTCTACATGCAGCTGGGCCTGGGCGTCGACGCCACCACCTCGGGCCTGGCCATGCTGCCGCTGATGGGCGGGATGATCGTCGGCTCGTCGGTGTCGGGCGTGCTGGTCACCCGCACCGGCAAGTATAAGCCGTTCATGCTGGGCGGCGCGGTGCTGCTGCTGATCGGCGTGCTGCCGATGACCCATCTGGCGAGCCTCAGCCTTGGCCTGCTGTGCGGCCTGCTGCTGGTGGTCGGGATCGGCCTGGGCCCCAACCACAGCCTGTTCAACCTGGCCTCCCAGAACGCGGTGACCCCGCGCGACATCGGCGTGGCCACCAGCTCCAACCAGTTCTTCCGCCAGATCGGCTCGACGGTGGGCGTGGCCGTGGCCGGCGCCCTCCTGACCACGCAGCTGGCCAATTACGGCGGCGGCAAACTTGACCTCGGCGCCCTGCAGGGCATGGCCCTGGAAACCGGCGTCGCCGGCGGCCACCGCGACCCGGCCCTGGGCCAGGCCCTGTCGTTCGCCGTCAGCGGCGTGATGCAGGCGGCCCTGGCGGTGATCGTGCTGGGCGTGATCGTGATCTTCTTCGTCCCGGCGCTGCCGCTGCGCTCGCGCATGCCGACGCAGGAGCCGGTGCTCGAGAAGGAACCGGCCTAAAGGCCCCTCTCCCTGTGGGAGAGGTGTCGGCGAAGCCGACGGAGAGGGGAGTGGCTGCGAAATCGGCCACGCTCAGCGGCGGCTGAAAACGTCCCCCCTCCGGCCCTTCGGGCCACCTCCCCCACAGGGGGAGGATCAGAGAAACGAATACGGGTCGATGTCGATCGTCACCCGCACGGAGTTGGGAACCTTGGCCCGCGCCCGCCACGCGGCCATGAAGCCCGGCAGGTCGACATTGCGGCCGGCCCGCACCAGGAACCGCTTGCGCCGCCGGCCGCGCACCAGGCCCAGCGGCGCATCGGCGGGGCCGTAGACCTCCACTCCCTCGGCATTGGGCGTCGCCGCGGCCAGGGCCTGGACATAGGCCTCCAATGCCTCGGCGTCGGGACCCGAGGCGATCACGGCGGCCAGGCGGCCGAACGGCGGCAGGCCGGCCTCCTCGCGCATGGCCATCTCGGCCTCGACGAAGGCGTCGCGGTCCTGGGCCTTCAGCGCCTGCAGCA
Organism: Caulobacter sp. FG7; assembly: GCF_057808875.1. Lineage (NCBI taxonomy): Bacteria > Pseudomonadati > Pseudomonadota > Alphaproteobacteria > Caulobacterales > Caulobacteraceae > Caulobacter > Caulobacter sp. FG7. Next base: position 105,259 of record NZ_JBMDIW010000001.1, on the reverse strand, counting down.
CGGCGTGCTCGGGCGAATAGGTCTGCAGATAGGCGCGGCCCGGCTTCTCGTGGCGGCCGGCGCGGCCCGTCGCTTGTGCAAGGAGCTGGAAGGTCCGCTCGCCGGCCCTAAGATCCCCGCCGCGCAAGGAAAGGTCGGCGTCGATGACGCCCACCAGGGTCAGGTTGGGGAAGTTGTGGCCCTTCGCGGCCGCCTGGGTGGCGACGAGAATGTCGATCTCGCCGGCCGCCATCGAATCGACCAGGGCCCGCGCGCCGGCCGGATCGAACACCGTGTCCGACGAGAAGACGGCGATGCGGGCGTCGGGGAACAGGTAGCGCGCCTCTTCCTCCACGCGCTCCACGCCGGGGCCGATCGAAACCAGGCTGTCCTTGGCCCCGCAGTGCGGGCAGGCCTCGGGCTTCTTCATCGAAAAGCCGGTCAGGTGGCAGACCAGGCGCCCGGTATAGCGGTGCTCGACCAGCCAGCTGTCGCTGTCGGGCGACTTCAGCTTCTCGCCGCAGGCCCGACACAGCACCAGCGGCGCATAGCCCCGGCGATTGAGGAAGAGCAACGACTGCTCGCCCTTCTGCAGGGTCAGCGACACGGCCTTGACCAGGGTCGGCGACAGCCAGCGGCCGGGCTCGGGCGGGGTGGCCCGCATGTCGATCAGGTGCACGTCGGGCAGCTGCGCCGTCCCGTGGCGCGCGCCCAGCCGCAGCCAGCGATAGCGGCCCTGGTGGGCGTTCCACAGGCTTTCCAGCGACGGCGTGGCGCTGGCCAGCACCACCAGCGCGCCCTCGATCTTGGCCCTCGCCACCGCCAGGTCGCGGGCCTGGTAGATGAAGCCCTCCTCCTGCTTGAACGAGCCGTCGTGCTCTTCGTCGACGACGATCAGCTTGAGGTTGGTAAACGGCAGGAACAGCGCCGAGCGGGCCCCGACCACGATGCGGGCGCGGCCGTCGGCCACGGCTTCCCAGGCGCGGCGGCGGCGCGGCGGCGAGACGCCCGAGTGCCACTCGATCGGCGCGGCCCCGAACCGCTGCTCGAAGCGGCCCATCACGGCCTGGGTCAGCGCGATCTCGGGCAACAGCACCAGGACCTGGGCGGCCGGATCGGCCTCCAGCGCCGCGGCGGCGACCTCGAGATAGACTTCCGTCTTGCCCGAGCCGGTGACGCCGTCCAGCAGCGCGGCCTGGAAGCCGCCGGCCGCCAGCATGTCGGCCATCTCGTCGGCCGCGGCCTTTTGACTCGGGTTCAGGGTCTGGGCCGGCAGGGAGAGGTCGGGCTGGGCCACGCTGTCGTCGGCGGCGACCAGGACGGGTTCGAGCGCGCCCTCGTCGACCAGGCCCTTGACCACCCCGGCCGATACGCCGGCCTGGCGGGCCAGTTCGGCGGCGCTCAGCGGACCGGCTTGCGCCGCCGACAGCACCTTCAGCCGGGCCGGCGTCATGCGGGCGGGCTGCACGCCGGTCAGGGCCACGGCCTTCTCGGGCTTGGCGGGCGGGTGGCGCAGGCCGCGCAGCGCCATGGCCAGCGGCCAGCCGGGCACGTCGACGCTGTAGCGCGCGGCCCATTCGACGAAGGTGATGACATTGGCGGGCAGGCGCGGATCGTCCACCCGAGCCAGAACCGGCTTGAGGCGGCGGTTGCCGCCGACCCCGTCGCGCAGGGCGGTGACCACGCCGCGCACGGTGCGGGGGCCCAGCGGCACCGACACGTGGTCGCCGACGACCAGCTCCAGGCCCTCCGGCTCGGCGTAGTCGAAGGCCTCGGGCAGCGGCATGGGCAGCAGGACGGAGGCGATGCGCGGCATGAGACCCGCCTTCTGCAACGGAAACGTCGCCGCGTCGAGGCGCCTGACGAGTGAAGGCCAACGCTGTCATCAAGCCGGCGTTAACCGAAACAGGGCTTCATCGGCCTCGCCTGAAGCGTGCAGGCGGTCGTTGTTGTGAGGGGTCATGAGCGAATCCAGCCAGGCTATGGTCCAGCCGCAGATCGATCCCGATCTGGTCCGCGACTTTCTGCGTGAGCAGCCCGACGTGCTGCGCGAGGACACCGACCTGCTGAGCGACCTTGGGCTCAAGCTCGACACCGGCAACGTCGTCGAATTCGGCCACGTGGCCATCGCCCGCGCCGCCGCCGCCCGCGAGCGCGAGGCCGAGGTGCGCAAGACCATCGAGGACACGGCCCGCGCCAACATGTCGGCCCAGGCCCAGGTGCACGCCGCGGTCATCGACCTGCTCGACGCGCGCAACCACTCCGATCTGGCCCGCCGCGTCGACGAGATGGCCGCCCTGCGCTTCAGCCTGGCCGCCGGCACGGTGGCCCTGGAAGGCCCCGCCCGGGTGCCGGCCGGCTGGCATGTTCTGGTCGACGGCCAGGTCGACATGCTGATGGGCGACCACGGCGTGGCCCGCATGGGCTTCTTCGCCCCGGCGCTGGGCCTGTTCGGCGACAAGCTCGACACCATCCGCAGCATGGCCCTGGTCCGCATGGCCCTGTGGGAGCCCTCGCGCCAGGGCGTCCTGGCCTTCGGCTCCACCGACCCCGAAGCCTTCACCCCCGACATGGGCTCCGACCTCGTGGCCTTCCTGGCCCGTGTCGTCGAGCGCACGGCCGAACGTTGGCCGGTTCCTTGATCCAGATCCTCCCCCTTTGGGGGAGGTGGCCCAGAGGGCCGGAGGGGGGGCGGTTTCAGCTGCCTAGGCACTGGACGTCCTGCCCCCACTCCCCCCTCCGTCGCCTTCGGCGACACCTCCCCCAGAGGGGGAGGATCTTCCAGCCATGACCGCCCGCGAAGCCCTGGCCGCGTGGCTAACCCACCTGGCCGACGAGCGCCGCGCCTCGCCGCGCACCGTGCGGGCCTATGGCGACAACGTGCTGGCCTATCTGAACTTCATCGAGGGCCATAACGGCGGCGCCCTGTCGCTGAAGGATCTCGGCGCGGTCTCGGCCGCCGACCTTCGGGCCTATCTGGCCTTCCGGCGCGCGGGCGATCATCCGCTGTCGCCGCGCTCGGTCAGCCAGTCGCTATCCTCGATCCGCGCCTTCCACCGCTTTCTCGACGCGCGCCTTGGAACGCCCAACGCCGCCATCGGCCTGGTGCGCGGCCCGCGCATCAAGATCGGCGCGCCTCGTCCGGTCTCCGAGGACCAGGCGCGCGGCCTGCTGGCCGAGATCGCGCTCGATCCCGACCGCGACGAATGGGAGGCCGCCCGCGACGAGGCGGTGCTGACCTTGCTGTGGGGCTGCGGCCTGCGGATCTCGGAAGGCCTGTCCCTGACCCGGGCCCACGCGCCGCTGGCCGAGACGCTGCGCATCACCGGCAAGGGCGGCAAGACCCGGATCGTGCCGGTGCTCGACGCCGTGCGCACGGCGGTCGACGCCTATCTGGCGGCCCTGCCCTTCGTGCTGGCGCCGGAAGAGCCGCTGTTTCGCGCCAAGCGCGGCGGGCCGCTGTCGCCGCGCCACGTGCAGGCGGCCATGCAGGTGCTGCGCGGGCGCCTTGGCCTGTCCGACCGCGCCACGCCCCACGCCCTGCGCCACAGCTTCGCCACTCACCTCTTGGGCGCCGGCGCCGACCTGCGCTCGATCCAGGACCTGCTGGGCCACGCCTCGCTGTCGACGACCCAGCGCTACACCCAGGTCGACGCCGAGGGCCTACTGGCGGCGTATGGCAAGGCGCATCCGCGGGCGTAAGCGCCCCCTCTCCCCCTAGCTCCCCCCAATCCGTCATCCCGGCCGAAGCGCAGCGAAGAGCCGGGACCCAGGGGCCGACGCAATGCATCAGCCAGCGCTGGAGCGCGAACCCAACCACGGAGCCCAGCCCCCTGGGTCCCGGATAAGCCCTTCGGGCTTTCCGGGATGACGAGATTTGAGGGAAGTGGAAAAGCGCCCTCAGCTCAGATCCCGCTCCTCCAGCGCCGCCAGCAGCGCCGCCAGCCTGTCCACCTCCGGCTGCAGCGCCGGGTCCAGCCGCGCCTTGGGCGGATCGGCCTGGACGTAGACGAGGTTCACCGTCTCGTTGGGATCGGCGACCAGGTCATACATCTCCCACTCCTGGCCCACGCGGCCCGACGGGTCGAAATAGCGGGTCAGCTTGTGGGTCAGGGTGCGCACCGAGCGCACGTGGTTGGGCTGGCGCACCGAGCCGGGGGCGATGTCGACGGGGGCGCGCACGGGATTGCCCTTGCGCACCTTCTCGACCGCCGCGTCGAACACCGCGTACTCCTTCTCGCACTTGGTGTTGTGCGGATTGTTCAGCGGGGCCAAGGGGGCGGTGATCTCGTCGTCGGTGATGAAGAGCACGCCCTGGCGGTCGCTGCCGTCCGGCTCGATCACCCGGTCGGTCTCGCCCCGGATCAGCGGGGCCAGGTTGGCGCCCGGCAGCGGCGGGACGGGCCGGGTCTTGGCGAGCACGCCGGCGATGGCGTCGCGCTCGGCCTCGGCGACGCCGGCCAGGCCCAGTATGGTCGGCACGATGTCGGCGTGGCTGGTCAGGGCCTGCTTGGCCAGCGGAACGCCTTCCGGCAGACCTTCGGGCGCCAGGCCCGGCGGGAAGCGCACGACCACCGGCACGTGCAGCACCTCCTGATAGGCGGTGTGCCACTTCTCCAGCATCATGCCGTGGGCGCCGGCCATCTCGCCGTGGTCGGTGAGGAAGACGACGATGGTGTTGTCGGCCTGGCCCGTAGCCTCCAGCGTCTCCAGCACGGCGGCGATGTGCACGTCGACCACGCTGTGCAGCCAGCCATAGAGCTGGACGAAGGCCTCGACCCCGCCGCGCGGGTCGCTGGTCAGCTGGAACGGGATCGGCCCCTGCAGGGCGATGTCGGCGGCCGCCTCCAGCGCCTTGTCGGTCTCGGTGATCCCCATGCCGCGCGCGACGTTGAAGCCGGTCTTGGAATTGAGGGCCAGGCCCATCTTCCAGGCGTAGTCGTGCTGGGCCGAGGGCTTGGTCGACAGGTCCTCGTCCCAGGTCGGCGGCACGTGCCCGCACTCCTGGGAAAAGCCGCCGGGATTGAGCCGGACGGTCGCCGTGCCCGCCGTCGGCGGCGGGGAGCGCTGGCCCTGCAGGGGCACGGTCAGCGGCTGGAAGATGCCCTGCACGCCGCTGTCGTCGGGCTTGGGCAGGGCCTGGCCGATCACCGCCGGATAGGTGGCGATGTCGTGGGGGTTGGTGAACGAGGCGACCGCGAACCACGGCTTGAGGTTTTCCGGATCGGGACCCGAGGCGTAGGGGTCGTGAGACTGGGCGGTGGCGCTGGCGCGATCGTAGTTCACCGCCAGGGCCTGGCGGCGGATGAAGGCGCAGGCGGTGTCGGAGAAGCCGGCGTCGCGATAGAGGCCCAGATTGTTGATCGCCGCGCCGTGCGGCTCGGGCCAGCTCTCTTCCCAGTCGTCGAAGCCGTAGTCCTCCAGCGTGTGGCGGACCGGGTCGCTGACGTGCCACTTGCCGAAATAGTGCGTGGTGTAGCCGGCCTCGCGCATCCAGTTGCCCAGGGTCGGGATGCCGCCCTGCGCCAGCCACGGGAAGTTGGGCGAATCCCCGCTCTTGAACAGGCCGTCGGTCTGGGTGACGCCGGTGCGCGTGCCGTACTGGCCGGTATAGATCACCGTGCGGCTGGGCGTGCAGGCGCTGGCGGCGATGGTGTGGTTGGCCAGCAGCACGGCGTTGTCGCGCAGGGCCGCAAGCCCCGGGAAGTGCTGGATGTAGTCGTTCCCCGGCTTCAGCGGCTGGAAGCCCAGCACGTCCTTCAGCCCTTCGGCCAGGCCATGGGCGGCGCCGTAGGAGAAGCGCGGAAAGCGATACTGGTCGCAGGTGATCAAGAGAATGTTGGGTCGCTTGGTCATGTCGGCCTCCCCTCGGGCGATTGTCGGCCCCGAAAGTCGGGAAGCTGACGCCGAAGTTGTGACACGACTGTGCTCGCCTTCACAGAACGCCGGTTTCACCCATGCCTCGCCGGCCGCAGAAACCGCCGTTCGCCCTGCGACAAGGAGTCGCGCGAGTTGGTGAAAACGCCGCGCTTAACCACGCTTTTACCGCGCGCCCTGCTTTGTGGATCCAAAGATGAAACACCTCCGCCGCGTTCGGTGCGCGAGAGGACGCTGAAAGCGGGACAGTCCTGATGAAGCTCGACGATCTGAAGATCGCCACCAAGGTGATGCTGCCGGCCATCGTGCTGGCGGTCGTCGCCGTCGCCTGCGTCGGCATGGGCGTGTGGCAGCAGAAGAAGCTGGAAGCCACCACCTCGACCATCGTGCAGCAGCGCGCCCCGGCCGAGCTGGAAATGGCCCGCTTCAACCGCCGCGTCGCCAGCATCGGCTACGCCGCCTATCGCACCGTCGCCAACGAGGGCGCCTCCGACGCGGCCAAGCAGGCCTCGCAGGAAATCGACGACGCCCTGAAGAGCGGCAACGAGCGTCTCGACGCCGTGGTCAAGGCTGATCCGTCGACCGCCAAGGACGTCGCCGGCTTCCGCGCCCGCTTCAAGAAGGTCTACGACAGCGGCCGCCAGGGCGCTGACCTGGGCCTGCAGGACGCCAACGAGGCCGGCATCATGGTCATGGCCGTGATCGATCCGGACATCACCGCCCTGACCAAGGACGTGTCGGACTGGACCGACAAGCACACCGCCGAAACCAAGGCCATCGTCGCCAAGGCCAGCAAGGACGCCCAGATGGGCGTCATGGTCAGCCTGCTGTTCGGCCTGATCTCGGCCGCCGCCGCCATGGTGTTCGCCGTGTGGATCGGCCGCAGCAAGATCTCGCGCCCGCTGGTCCAGCTGTCCAAGACCATGGAAATCCTGGCCCAGGGCTCGGTCGAGGTCGACGTCAACGGCGCCCAGCGTCGTGACGAGGTCGGCGCCATGGCCCGCTCGGTCCAGGTGTTCAAGGACAACGCCCTGGCCCTGCGCACCGCCGAGGCCGCGCAGCAGCGCGCCGCCGCCGAGACCGAGGCCGAGCGCCGCCGCAACGAGCAGGTTCGCGAAGCCGCCGCCAAGGAGCAGGCCTTCGTGATGGAAGAGATCGCCACGGGCCTGAACCGCCTGGCCGAGGGCGACCTGACCTATCGCGTCGACGCCGACTTCCCCGCCGACTACAAGCGCCTGCAGTCCGACTTCAACGGCGCCATCGCCCAGATGGAAGAGGCGATGCGCACCATCGTCCACGCCGCCAACGGCATCGGCGCCGGCAGCGACGAGATCGCCTCGGCCGCCGACGACCTGTCGCGCCGCAGCGAGCAGCAGGCCGCCAGCCTGGAAGAGACCGCCGCCGCCCTCGACGAGATCACCGCCACGGTCCGCCGCAGCTCGACCGGCGCCCAGGAAGCCTCGCGCGTGGTCGGCTCAACCCGCGCCGACGCCGAACGCTCCAGCGTCGTCGTCAAGGGCGCCGTGGACGCCATGCAGCAGATCGAGAAGTCCTCGACCGAGATCAGCCAGATCATCGGCGTGATCGACGAGATCGCCTTCCAGACCAACCTTCTGGCCCTGAACGCCGGCGTCGAAGCCGCGCGCGCCGGCGACGCCGGCAAGGGCTTCGCGGTCGTCGCCCAGGAAGTGCGGGCCCTGGCCCAGCGCTCGGCCGAAGCCGCCAAGGAGATCAAGACCCTGATCTCGACCTCGAGCCAGCAGGTCAATCAGGGCGTCTCGATGGTCGGCCAGACCGGCGAGGCCCTGCAGGCCATCGTCAGCAAGGTCGGCGAGATCGACGCCCTGGTCAGCGAGATCGCGGCCTCGGGCCAGGAGCAGGCCACCGGCCTCAACCAGGTCAACGCCGCCGTCAACCAGATGGACCAGACCGTCCAGCAGAACGCCGCCATGGTCGAGCAGTCGACCGCGGCCAGCCACTCGCTGAAGGGCGAGGCCAACGGCCTGATGCAGATGATCTCGCGCTTCCAGGTCTCGGGCGCCGAAGCCCGCCGCGCCTCGGCCGGCGGCGGTTCGACCCGCCGCGCCGCAGCCCCGCCGCCGGTCTCGCGTCCGGCCCCGGCCGCGGCCAAGCCGGCGGTGTCGCTGGCCGGCGCCGAGAGCCGCCCTGGCGTCAACCCGGTCCGCTCGGCCCAGGCCAAGCTCGCCGCCTTCGCCTCGTCGGCCCCGGCGGCCAGCAGCGACGACTGGGAAGAATTCTGATCGCGTAACGCGCCCCGCGTATCGGGGGCGTATCCTCCTCATGACTACCAGCCCCGCCGGCCCGTCCGGCGGGGTTTTTGTTTGACCAGTCGCTCGTGCACAAAAGCCCGTCATCCCGGCCGAAGCGCAGCGTAGAGCCGGGACCCAGGGGCCAAGCGCACCGCCATTCAGCAGTTCAGGGTCTCGTACAGATCCAGCCACAGCGGGTTCATCCGCTCAATCAGCTCCAGCTTCCACGCTCGCCGCCATCGTTTGATCAGCTTCTCGCGCTGGATGGCCGCGCCGATCTCGTCGTGCACCTCGTACCAGACGAGCCGCGTGACGCCGTATTTGCGGTTAAACCCTGGCGTCAGTTTCTCGCGATGCTCCCAGACCCGACGCGACAGGTCGTTGGTTACGCCCACATAGAGCGTGCCGTTGCGATCGCTCGCGAGGATGTAAACGTAGGAAACGTGCTCCATCTCGCCCTCGAATTCGAGAACAAAATAGAAACATCATGAGGCCACCAAGGCAATGCCGGCGGCCCCTGGGTCCCGGCTCTTCGCTACGCTTCGGCCGGGATGACGAACTTTTTTGATCGGAGACTTCCGCCGGTTCACCACCATCGGTGGGCCCACCGGGCAGTCGTCGGGGCTGCCCAGTGGACCCGGATTCGACCAGGCGTCTCAATCTGCGCCGCCCCCCGCCGATCCTGTTGCGCCGCCAGAACCGCGGCGCAATTTAAGATTGATTGCCCGGACACCACGCGCCGATCGCACCGCACCATCCACTGGGGGAACCGCAAATGTCTACCGGAACGACCACCGACAACCTTTTCGCCGATATCGCCACCGTCCCCTACGTCCTGAACGACACCTGGAACGGCAACACCGCGATCGGGGTCTGGCAGTCCACGATCTCCGTCACCGGCAAGGCCGTGTCGGTCCAGCCGACGGGTCAGACCGACATCTACGACTACTTTTTGATCGAGCTGGTCGGCCAGAGCTCGCTGACCGTCAACAAGGGCAACCGCCCGCCCGTCGGCTACGGTCTCACCATCGACTTCAACACGCCCAACGAGCCGCCGCCGCCCGTGGAACTGATCCTCAGTTCGCCCGATACGACGGTGACGACGACGACCTACAGCGACTCGCTCAGCTACAGCTTCAACGGAAGCATCGGCTTCTCGCCGTCGGGGCCCAGCGTCTCGATCGGCAGCAGCCAGACGATTTCCAACACGACCACCAGCTCGATCGCGAGCCTGGAGGTCCTCAACCTTTCGGGCGTGAGCGGCAGCGTCGCCGGCTCCTGGCAATACATCATCGCGGCGAAGTCGCTGGAGGCGGAGGGCGCGACGCCCCTGCTGGGCCAGGTGCTGGTGCGCCGCCCCCATTCGGCGGATCCGTTCCTGATCAACGTCGAGGTCGCCGTCTACTTCAGCAACAAGCACCTGCCCACGGGCCTGAACTGGAACGGCGTCAGCCAATTCATCGAGAGCTTCAGCGGCGGCCATCTCCCACCGCTGGCCAAGGGCAACGCCCGCATCGCCATGCAACACACCCGCACGCTCGAGGCCCCGCCGCTGCCGCTTTCGGTCGCCGCCGAGGCCGTCGGCTGAGAAAGAAAAAGCCCCGCCGTCTCCGGCGGGGCTTTCCGATCTCTAGGGCGATGTGCGGCCCGTCAGGCCTGCATCGTCCAGCCTTCGACGCCCATGGCCGCCTGGCGCAGGGCTTCCGAGCGGGTGGGGTGCGGGTGGCAGGTGCGGGCGACGTCTTCCGACGAACCGCCGAACTCCATGGCCACGCAGATCTCGGCGATCATGTCGCCGACGTTGGGACCCACGGCGTGGGCGCCCAGGATGCGGTCGGTCTTGGCGTCGGCCAGCACCTTCACGAAGCCGTCGGTCTCGTGGTTGATCTTGGCGCGGCTGTTGGCCAGGAACGGGAACTTGCCGACCTTGTAGGCGACGCCCGCGGCCTTCAGCTCGTCTTCCGTCTTACCGACGGTGGCGACTTCCGGCTTGGTGTAGATGACGCCCGGGATGATGTCGTAGTTCACGTGGCCGGCCTTGCCCGCGATCAGCTCGATGCAGGCCACGGCTTCGTCCTCGGCCTTGTGGGCCAGCATCGGACCCGAGGTCACGTCGCCGATCACCCAGATACCGTCGACGCCGGTCTTGTAGTGGTCGTTGGCGATGATTCCGCGCTTGTCGGGGGTGATGCCCACGGTTTCCAGGCCCAGGCCTTGGGTGAACGGGCGACGGCCGATGGCCACCAGCACGTAGTCGGCCTGCAGGGTCTCGGCGGGACCGCCGGCGACCGGCTCCAGCGTCAGTTCGGCCTGCTTGCCCTTGTCGGCCGCGCCGGTGACCTTGGCGCCCAGCTTGAACTTGAAGCCCTGCTTGGTGAGGATCTTCTGGAAGGCGGTGGCCACTTCGGTGTCGGTGCCCGGGACGATGCGGTCCAGGTACTCGACGACGGTGACTTCGGCGCCGAGGCGACGCCACACCGAACCCAGCTCCAGGCCGATGACGCCGGCGCCGACCACGATCAGGCTCTTGGGCACGGCCGGCAGGGAGAGGGCGCCCGTCGAGTCGACGATGCGGCCGGCGTTGTCGATGGTCACGCCCGGCAGCGGGGTGGGTTCCGAACCCGTGGCGATGACGATGTTCTTGGTCTCAAGGACGCGTTCGCTGCCGTCTTCGGCCTTGACGACGACCTTGCCGGGTCCGTCGATGCGGCCCCAGCCCTTCACGTACTCGACCTTGTTCTTCTTCATGATGAACTCGACGCCCTTGGTCAGGGCTTCGACGCTCTCGGCCTTCTGGGCCATCATCTGGTCGAGGTTCAGCTTCGGCTTCACTTCGATGCCGAGCTTGGCGAACTCGCCGCCGGCGGCGGCTTCATAGTATTCCGAGGCGTGCAGCAGGGCCTTGGAGGGCATGCAGCCGACGTTCAGGCAGGTGCCGCCCAGCTTGCCGCGACCTTCGACAATGGCCGTCTTCAGGCCCAGCTGGCCGGCGCGGGTCGCCGCGTTGTAGCCGCCGGGGCCGCCCCCGATGATGACGACGTCGTATTGGGCCATGGGATCTTCGCCTTGCAGCAACGCGCCAGGAACGGCGCCGGACAGAAATATGGTGTCGGCAAGACGCTTTGGCAGGCCTTGCCGAGGCGGGGCTACTCCTAGTGCGGCGGGGGACAAAACGGAACCCGTTTTTCGCCCTTATGCGTGATCCGGAAAGGGAAATTCCGTCGCGCCGCCCGCGTCTTGAACAAGCGCGCGCTGCCCCGCCCATGGGCACGTTCTTGCCGCCCGCCCACTTTTCCGCGTCGTCCTTGCCGACAGCTTGGCCATGCTCTAGCCATTTCGCCCATCACCGGAGCCCGCCATGCCGCGCGCGCTCCAAATTCAAGATGGCAAGGCGCCCAGCCGGCAGGCGGGCGTTCGGGAGGCGACATGCTCAGCACTTGGAAGTCGTGGACCGCGGGGGCGGCCCTCGCGATCGGCATGATGGCTGGCGGAAACGCCATGGCTCAGGACGCCAAACCCGCGCCTGAAAAGGCGCCGGCCGCCGAACTGCCCGCCTTCCCGGCCGACAAGTCGGTCAAGCAGACCACCGTCCTGGCCGGCAAGACCATTGCCTACACCGCCACCGTCGGCTCGCTGCCGGGGCGCGACGAGAAGGGCAAGAAGATCGCCGAGGTGGTGTTCACCGCCTACACCCTGGACGGCCCGCGCGATCCCAACCGTCCGGTGACCTTCGCCTTCAACGGCGGCCCCGGCGCGGCCTCGGTCTATCTGAACTTCGCGCTTGGCCCCAAGCGCGTGCAGTTCGGCGCCGAGGGCGACAGCCCGTCGGCCCCCACCCGCCTGCAGGACAACCCGGCCAGCTGGATGGACTTCACCGACCTCGTCTTCATCGACGCCGTCGGCACCGGCTTCTCGCGCAGCACGACGACGCCGGAAGAGACCAAGAAGCGCTTCTACGGCGTCAAGCAGGACATCGACTACCTGTCGCGCATCGTCTTCGACTGGCTGGTCAAGAACGAGCGCCTGCAGTCGCCCAAATACATCGTCGGCGAAAGCTACGGCGGCTTCCGCGGCCCGCGCCTGACCTACACCCTGCAGACCGACTACGGCGTCGGGATCAACGGCCTGGTCCTGGTCTCGCCGCTGCTGTCGAGCGCCGGCCGCACCGCCCAGGAGATCTCCCCCCTGCCGGCCATGTGGACCCTGCCGTCGATCGCCGCCGCCAAGCTGGAGCGCGACGGCAAGCTGACCCCGGCCGCCATCAAGGACGTCGAGGACTACACCCGCGGCGAATACATGGTCGACCTGATGAAGGGTTCGGACCCGGCCGCCCTGGATCGCCTGACCACCAAGGTCTCGGCCATGACCGGCCTTGATCCGACCTATGTCCGCCGCGCCGGCGGCCGGCTGGAGACCCAGTCGTTCCTGCGCGAGGTGTTCCGCCAGACGGGGCGCCTGGGCAGCCGCTACGACAGCAACGTCACCTCGCTGGACCCCTTCCCGTTCGCCCCCGAGCAGGAAATCAACGACCCGATCCTCGACTCGATCATCGCGCCCACCACCAGCGCCATCGTCGACTTCACCACCCGCACCGTCGGCTGGAAGGTCGAGGGCCGCTACGACGCCCTGTCGGGCGAGGTGAACCAGGCCTGGGATCGCGGCCGCGGCCCCGACACCGAGTCCGTCACCGACCTGCGCAAGTCGGTCTCGGTCGACCCCAAGCTGAAGGTGCTGATCGTCCACGGCTACAACGACCTGTCGTGCCCGTTCTTCGCCTCGCGCCTGGTGGTCGACGCCATGCCGGCGACGGCGAACGGCCGGGTGACCCTGGCCAACTATGCGGGCGGCCACATGTTCTACAGCCGCCCCGACAGCGGGGCTGCCTTCCGCGCCGACGTCAAGAAGCTGTACGGCGCGAACTGACGACCGCGAAAACCTCGCCCTTCGACAAGCTCAGGGTGAGGTTTTCTACTGCGCCGCTTTCGCTTGGTCCTCATCCTGAGCCTGTCGAAGGACGAGGACCACGCAAGGCGCGAGCCATGGACGCCGTTCCAAAGGCCGTCCCGGGAGACCGGGGCGGCCTTTCGCTTGTCCGCCCCACGACCAGACCCGCGGACCGCCCCGTAGAAAAACTGGCCGATGGCGGAGCCATTCTCCATTTCACCGATAGGAATAGGTAGATATCACCGCAGCCCAATCGCCGAATGGCGTTATCTCGAATTGAGGGGGCTCTCTGATGATCGCACTTTCGGCCAAGCGGCTCGGCCGCGCCGCCCTGCTGGGCGCGCTTCTTTCCACCACCGCGGGCCTGGCGCTGGCCGCCGAGGCCGATGTCGCGCCCATCGCCGCGACCCCGGCCGATCCGGCGGATCCGGCCGCCAACGACGACGCCAGCCTGGTCGGACAGGTCTTCGTCACCGCCCGCCGCCGCGAGGAAAGCGCCCAGGAAGTGCCGATCGCCCTGACGGTGACCTCGGCCGAGACCCTGACCCAGACCGGCGTCAACAGCATCGTCGCCCTGACCCAGCTGGTCCCGACGCTGCAGGTGCTGTCGCCCAACCCGCGCAACACCGCCCTGACCATCCGCGGTCTCGGCGCCAGCTACGGCCTGGCCAATGACGGCCTGGAGCAGGGCGTCGGCATCTATGTGGACCAAGTCTACAACTCGCGTCCCGGCGCGGCGACGCTCGACTTCATCGACATCCAGCAGATCGAGGTGCTGCGCGGCCCGCAGGGCACGCTGTTTGGCAAGAACACCACCGCCGGCGCGCTGAACATCACCACCCGCGACGCGACCCAGGACTTCGAGGCCGACCTTGAAGCCAGCTACGGCAGCCTGAACTTCCGCCAGTTCAAGGCCACCGTCGCCGGCCCGATCATCAAGGACATCCTGGCCGCCCGCCTCTCGTTCGTCGGCACCTGGCGCGACGGCGACCTCTACAATCCCAAGAGCAACACCTACCAGAACGCCCGGTCCAGCACCGGCTACCGCGGCCAGCTGAAGTTCACCCCGAACGAGAAGCTTACGGTCAAGCTCTATGGCGACTACGCCGTCCAGCAGCCCGAGTGCTGCACCCAGGTCTATGTGACGGTCGGCGACACCGCCAAGAATAGCAACCTGGAATACGCCTTCCTGGCCGCCGGCAAGAACTACACGGTCGCCAGCACCAACCCTTACGACCGCATCTCCGACATCGACGACCCGATCCAGGCCGACCAGTGGGTCAACGGCCTGTCGGCGGTCGTCGACTACGACTTCGGCCCGGTCACCCTGACCTCGGTCACCGCCCACCGCGAATGGGACTGGGAGCCGCGCAACGACCGCGACTACACCGCGCTGGACGTCACCCGCCGCTCCAACAACCCTTCGCACCAGAAGCAGTTCAGCCAGGAATTCCGCCTGTCCAACAACGGCGGCGAAGCGTTCGACTGGACAGTGGGCCTCTACTATTTCGACCAGAACGTCACCACGCACGGCGTCACCGAATACGGCTCGGACGCCTCGTACTGGCTGCTGCCCGGCACACCCGAGGCCTCGGTTCCGGCGCTGCTGGACGGCTACACCGTGTTCAACGACAGCACGATCGACACCACCAGCTACGCCGCCTTCGGCCAGCTGACCTGGAAGATCAACGACCGCCTCAGCGTCACGCCCGGCGTTCGCTTCACCCAGGAAAAGAAGGACGGCACCTACATCCAGACCACCACGGGCGGGCTGGCCAATCCCACCACCGCCCAGAACAACCGCCGCCTGGGCCTGGCCCGGCCGCAGAACTTCACCGCCAACACCGACGACGGCGCCTGGTCGGGCCAGATCGCCGTGGTCTACGCCCTCTCCAAGGACATCAACGCCTACGCCACGGTGTCGAGCGGCAACAAGTCGGGCGGCATCAACATGACGTCCTTGCCGCTGACCAGCGCCAACCTGCCCTCGCAGCAGGCCGCGGTGATCCGCCCCGAAAAGGTGACGACGATCGACGTTGGCCTGAAGACCCAGTGGTTCGACCGCCTGCTGACGGCCAACCTCGCCGCCTTCGCCACCGACGTGAAGGACTTCCAGGCCAACGTCGTCGACAGCGGCCCCGGCGCCCTGCGCGGCTACCTGGCCAATGTGAAGAAGGTCGAGGTGCGCGGCGTGGAACTGGACACCACCACCCGCTCGATCGGCGGCTTCAAGTTCTACGGCAACCTGGCCTGGACCGAGGGCAAGTACGCCGACTTCGTCAACGGCCCCTGCCCGCTGGAGCGGATCGGCGCCTCGACGGCCCAGTGCGACCTGTCGGGCCGCCCGCTACCGGGCCTGTCCAAGTGGGCCGGTTCGGCCGGGGCGGAGTATCGCCAGGACGCCACCCTGGGCCGCCTGACCGGCGAGGTCTATGCTGGCGTCGACGCCAGCTTCCGCTCCAACTACTACGCCGACAGCTCGGACTCGCGGTACTCGATCATCAAGGCCTACGAGATCGTCAACCTGCGGGCCGGCTTCAAGTCGCAGGCAGGCTGGGAGGCCTTCGTCTCGGTGCGCAACGCCTTCGACGCCGAGTACCTGCAGAACATCACCGTGGTCTCGGGCAATTCGGGCCTGGTGGTCGGCACGCCGGGCGACGCTCGGGCGGTCGCCTTCACCCTGCGCGCCAGCTACTAGGCGCCAGGAACGCTCCGTCCCCCGGCGCTCCACACGCCGGGGACGGACGCCGACCACAATCGCAAAGCGAGAGCCTTAACCGAGAAAATCAATTTTCGATTGACCGACTCGTCGGGAACTCGGCCATGCATCCCGGTTCAAGGACTTCGCATGGCCGCTTCCACCGTCGCTACTTCGCCGCCGCGTCTCGGCCTCGACCAGATGCTGAAGATCTGGGCGATCATCAGCCTCGTCGCCGCCGGCGCCACCAACCTCGCGCTCGTCCAGATCTTTCGGCGCTGGGGCCTGCCCTACATCCAGTTAGCCAGTTCGAGCGACATCCTGGCTCTGAGCACGCTGACCGGCCTGCTCGCGCCGTTTCCTTTCGTCTTGGCCTGGATCTTCACTCCGCTCCTAGAAGCCATCGGCGAGCTGGTCGGCGCAAAGCGACGCCCGCTGATGGTCCTGCTCTTCGCATTGCCGCTGGTGGTGCTTTTCCTCGTCGGCGCCTCGCTTGCCGACACCGACGCCCGATGGCTGACCATGTTCGCCGCGACCTGGCTGGGACTGAGCCTCGCGGTCTACGTCCTCTATCGGGTCAATGATTTCGCAGACAAAAAGCGCTGGCGAGCCTTGTTGATCTTGCCCGCCGTCACCCTGTTCATCGCCGTGCATGTCGTCTGGTCGGGCATGATGATCGACCTGTTATCCGTGAAGGGTTTCGTCGGCGGGCGCTGGGCCGCAAAGAGCGACAAGATCCCGTGCGACGGCCGGGTCATGTGGATGGGCGACAAGACCACGATCGTCCGCTGCGCCGACGCCAAGCCCCCTTCGGACTACGTGATCATCGGCAAGGACGGCCTGGTGCTGACCCATGACCGCCAGCCGGCCAAGGCGCCCGCGAAACCGGCGGCCTCGCCGCCAGCTCCCCAGACCGCCAAGGCCGGCTGAAGCCCCTACTTCACCGCCGCGTTGCCGCCGTCGGCATAGAGGGCCGAGCCGGCGACGAAGCTGGCCATGGGACTGGCCAGGAACAGGGCCGCGCTGGCGATTTCGTCGGGATCGGCGATGCGTTTCAAGGCATGCAGGCCGGCGGCCCATTCCTTCTGCGCGGCGTCGCCGCCCATCGGGGTGTCGGTTCCGCCGGGCAGCAGGGCGTTGGCGCGGATCCCCCGCGCGGCGTAGTCGGCGGTCAGCCCCTTCACCAGGCCCATCAGCCCGGCCTTGGAGGCGCCGTAGGCGGCCATGCCGGGAATGCCGACGCTGGTCCCCACGAAGGTCGAGACGAGGACCAGCGACCCGCCGCCGCGCGCCAGCATGGCCGGGACCTGGGCGCGCGCGCCCAGGAAGGCCGAGGTCAGGTTGGCGGCCAGCACGGCGTTCCAGTCGTCCAGCGTGATATCGGCGAGCGGCGCATAGGGGCCGACCGCGCCGGCGTTGTTGATGGCGATGTCCAGCCCGCCGAACCGCTCGACGGCGGCGGCCACCAGGGCTTCGTGGGTGGCGGGCTCGACGACGTCGCCGGTGACCGCCAGGACCTGTCCGCCGTGGCTGCGGATCTCTTCGGCGACGATCTCCAGGGCGTGGCCGCCGCGAGCGTTGACCACCACCGCCGCCCCTTCGGCGGCCAGCCGCAGGGCGGTGGCCCGACCGATCCCCGACGACGCGCCGGTGACGATCGCGACCTTGTTGTTCAGCATCGACATGCTTGCCTCCTCATCTGGAGGCCAGGGTCCGGCAAACGGCGTGGGGCGGCCACCCGGATCCTGCTGCGACCTCAGGCGTAGACCGGGTCGGCGGAGGCGGCGGCGCCGCGCAGGTTCTGGCGGCGCCAGGCGTTGGGGCTGATGTCGAAGGCGCGGCGGAAGCGGTTCGACAGGTGGGCCTGGTCGGAGAAGCCGCAAGCAATGGCGATGCGGCCCAGCGGCTCGGCCGAGTCCAGCATCATGGCGCGGGCCTGCTCCAGGCGCAGGCCCAGGATGTGGTCGCGCGGAGCCATGCCGTAGCTGGCGGCGAAGGCGCGCGAGAAGTGGCTGACGCTGAGCTTGGCGATCGCCGCCAGGTCCGTCACCCGCACCGAGCCGTCGAGATTGGCCGAGAGGTGGGCGTCGATACGGCGCATCTGCCAGGGGGCCAGGCCCCCGCGATCCAGTTCGCCCGGGGCGGCGGCTTCCAGCAGGCGCAGGCCTTCGCGCTGGACCAGGGCCATGGCCTCCTGGATGCGGCGCTCGGCTTCGCCGCGATCCTCGCGGGCGGTGCGCTGGGCGTCGCGCAGCAGGTCGGCGATGCGCTTAGGCAGGGCGCTGGCCTGCACGTCGTCGTGCTCGCGGGGGGCGAAGCTGCGCGAGGTTTCACCGATCTGGGCGGCGCGGGCGGTCATCGTCTGGGTGGCGAACATGGTCTCAAATCTCCCCTGGCGGGCCCGGCGGCCGCGGCGTTGAAGGAGAGAATGGCGGGACCCGAATGATCGCGAAATGGAAATGATGGAAAGCTATCTTTTCCAATTTTTACGCAGTGATCGTGAGGTCTTGGATATTCCGGTCGTGATTTCCCGGCCGGCTTGTCCCAGTACCGGCCTGGGTCGGCGCAGGCGGGCGCCCATCTATCGGCGGCAAGCCAAGAGGTTCCGATGACCACCCCGCCCCTGACCACCAGCCGCTGGTTCAACAGCAAGACGCCGCTCGACCTGCCCGCCCTGGCCGGCCGGGTGGTGGCGGTCTACGCCTTCCAGATGCTGTGCCCCGGCTGCGTGGCCAACGCCCTGCCCCAGGCCCAGCGCCTGCGCGAGGCCTTCGCCGAGTCCGACCTGGCGGTGATCGGCCTGCACACGGTGTTCGAACACCACGAGGCCAACACCCCCGCCGCGCTGGAGGCCTTCCTGCACGAGTACCGGATCAGGTTCCCGGTCGGGATCGACGCCCCCGACCCGAACGGCGGCCCGATCCCCCAGACCATGGCCGCCTACGCCCTGCAGGGCACGCCCAGCCTGCTGCTGTTCGATCGCCAGGGGCGCCTCGTGCACAAGCTGTTCGGCCACCCGCCCGACCTGACCCTCGGCGCGGCCGTCCAGGCCCTGGTGCAGTCGGGAGAGGCGCCGGCGCCCGCTGGATCGGCCGAACCGGAAGATGGCTGCGCGGATGGCGTCTGCGCCGCGCCGGTCGGCTAGCGCCCCAGCGGAAACCTCGTCCTTCGACAAGCTCAGGATGAGGTTTCCTATCCCGAACGCATCAATGATCCTCACCCTGAGCCTGTCGAAGGGCGAGGATCACGCCCCCTACCGCGCCAACCGCCCGTCGCTCAGCGCCGCCGGCTCGAAGCGGAAGATCACCTCGGGATCGGGCTCGGGCACGCCCTTGAGGATCTTCCTGCCCGCCGCCCCGTCAGGCGCGGCCGCGTGCAGCAGCCAGCGGATGATGTTCAGCCGGGCGGCCTTCTTGTGGTCGGCGCGCACGCACACCCAGGGCGCGGCCTCGGTATGGGTGCGGGTCAGCATGTCGTCGCGGGCGGCGGTGTAGTCGTCCCACTTCTCCTGGGCGACGGCGTCCAGCGAGCTGGTCTTGAAGGCCTTCAGCGGATCGTCGCGCCGCGCCTTCAACCGCTCGGCCTGCACGTCCTTGCCGATGTCGAGCCAGAACTTCGACAGCCGCATGCCGTTCTCGACCAGCATCCGCTCGAAGCCGGGCACGTCGCGCAGGAACTGCTCCTGCTGTTGCGGGGTGGAAAAGCCCATCACCCGCTCGACCCCGGCCCGGTTGTACCAGGAGCGGTTGAAGATCACCGCCTCGCCGCAGGCCGGCAGCCATTCCACGTAGCGCTGGAAGTACCACTCGCTGGCCTCGCGGTCGCTGGGCTTGGGCAGGGCCGCCACGATGGTCTGCCGCCGGTGCAGATGCTCGGTGATGCGGGCGATGGCGCCGTCCTTGCCGGCCGCGTCGCGTCCCTCGAAGATCGCCAGCAGCTTCCACTGCTTGTCGATGGCGTGCTTCTGCAGGGCGATCAGCGCGATCTGGAGGTCGCGCAGTTCCTCGTCGTAGTCGCGGGTCTTGCTCATGCCCACTCCTTGCTGCTGGCGGGAGCCTACCCCCGAAACGGAAACCTGGGCTAGAAGGAGCGCATGATCCGCCTCTTCGTGCCCCAGCCGCTGTCCAAGGACGCCGGAATCGCTCCGACCCAGGAGCAGTCGCGCTATCTCGTCCAGGTCATGCGCCTTGGCGTCGGCGCCGAGATCCTGGTGTTCAACGGCGCCGACGGCGAGTGGCGCGCCAGCCTGGTCGACGCCGGCAAGCGCGGCTGCCTGTTGAAGGCCGAGGAGCAGACCCGCGAGCAGACCACCCCGCCCGACCTTGATCTGATCGTCGCCATGGTCAAGCGCGGCCGGGTCGAGACCATCGTCGAAAAGGCCGCCGAGCTGGGCGCCCGCCGGGTGCGCCTGACGGTCACCCGCCGCACCAATGTCGACTACATGAAGCTGGCCCGCCTGGACGCCATCGCCATGGAGGCCGCCGAGCAGACCGGCCGCCTCGACGTGCCGGCGATCCTGGATCCCGAGAAGCTCGACAAGATCCTCGACGGCTGGGACGAAAGCCGCCGCCTGGTGTTCTGCGACGAGGGCGGCGACGCCAAGCCCGCCATCGAGGCCCTGGCCGGCGCCGGCGATCCCGCCGCCATCCTGATCGGCCCCGAAGGCGGCTTCGCCCCCGAGGAGCGCGAGCGCCTGCGGTCCCTGCCGTTCGTGACGCCGATCTCGCTGGGCCCGCGCATCCTGCGCGCCGACACGGCCGCGATCAGCGCCATGACCCTGTGGCAGGCCGCGGCGGGGGATTGGCGCTAGAAGACCCCCTCAGTCGGCTTCGCCGACAGCTCCCCCAGAGGGGGAGCATCTGGAGGCGCCGCGCTCATAGATCCTCCCCCTCTGGGGGAGGTGGCCCAGAGGGCCGGAGGGGGCTGAGACCGAACGGTAACGCTAATTGTAGCGGACCCTCTTGAGGTCGGCTAAGACAGCGCCCAACTGCGCTCCACGCGTTTCGTGGCGGTCGGGGGGAATTGGGCCCCTCCCCTCCTGTAGCGTTCGATTTTAGGGGAGACGGCGATGGCCGACACCGCCAGCCTGGATCAGCGCCCGCTGACCCTCGAAGACCTGACCGCCTATTTCGCCAAGGGCAGCAAGCCCAAGTCGGCCTTCCGCGTCGGCGCCGAGCACGAGAAGTTCGGCTTCTATCTCGGCTCCCACGCGCCCGTGCCCTACTACGGCGAGAAAGGCGTGCACGCCCTGCTGCTTGGCCTTCAGCGCTTCGGCTGGAAGCCGGTGATGGAAGGCGAAGTGGTCATCGGCCTTGAGCGCAACGGCGCCAATGTCAGCCTGGAACCCGGCGGCCAGTTCGAGCTTTCGGGCGCTCCGCTGCTGACCATGCACGACATCTGCGAGGAGACCGGCGGCCACCTCGACGAGGTCAAGGCCGTGGCCGACGAGCTGGGCCTGGGCTTCCTCGGCGTCGGCTTCTCGCCGCAGTGGAAGCGCGAGGAGGTGCCGGTCATGCCCAAGGGCCGGTACGTGATCATGCGCAACTACATGCCCAAGGTCGGGGGCCTGGGCCTCGACATGATGCTGCGCACCTGCACGGTGCAGGCCAATCTCGACTTCGAGAGCGAAGCCGACATGGTCGCCAAGTTCCGCATGAGCCTGGCCCTGCAGCCGATCGCCACGGCCCTGTTCGCCAATTCTCCGTTCACGGAAGGCAAGCCCAACGGCTTCCTCTCCGCGCGCGCCAACGTCTGGACCGACACCGACCCCAACCGCACGGGCCTCTTGTCGTTCGTGTTCGAGGACGGCTTCGGCTTCGAGCGCTACGCCCAGTATGTGCTGGATGTGCCGATGTATTTCGCCAAGCGCGGCGACCGCTACATCGACCTGGCCGGTCGGTCGTTCCGTGACTTCATCGACGGCAAGATCGAGGAAGTCGGCGGCGAGCGCGCCACCATCAAGGACTGGGCCGACCACGCCACCACGGCGTTCCCGGAAGTCCGCCTGAAGACCTACCTGGAAATGCGCGGCGCCGACGCGGGTCCGTGGAGCCGCCTGTGCGCCCTGCCGGCCCTGTGGACCGGCGTGTTCTACGACGACGCGGCCCTGGCGGCGGCCTGGGACCTGGCCAAGGACTGGACGGTCGAGGACCGCGAAGGCCTGCGCCGCGACGTGCCGACCCTGGGCCTGAAGGCCAAGGTCGCCGGCCGCACCGTGCAGGACGTCGCCAAGGACTTCGTCGCCATCGCCAAGCAGGGCCTGAAGGCCCGCGGCCAGCTGAACGGCGGCTTCCTCGACGAGTCGATCTATCTGGGCGAACTGGAAGAGATCGCCGACAGCGGGATCACGCCTGCCGAACGCCTGCTGGAAAAGTTCCACGGCGAATGGGGCGGCGACATCGGCAAGCTGTTCGACGAAGGGGCTTACTGACCGCCAGATGCTCCCCCTGAAGGGGGAGCTGTCGCGGAGCGACTGAGAAGGAAGCGGCTGGGAAATCGGCCACCGCCTCGAAAGCTGAAACGTCCCCCCTCCGGCCCTCCGGGCCACCTCCCCCAGAGGGGGAGGATTTGGCGGCGCCGCGCCAGGAAGATGCTCCCCCTCTGGGGGAGCTGTCGGCGAAGCCGACTGAGGGGGCCTACCGCAGCATCCCCAGCACGATGCCCGCCTGGCCGCCGATATAGAGGAACCACACCGCCCAGGCGGTCAGCCTCGCCGAGCCCAGCAGCTTCGCGCCCTTGAACAGGTCGAAGGCCAGGATCGCGTCAGAGGCCATGAACGCCACGGCCCCGACCGTCGCCGGCCAGCGCATGGTCGGCAGGGCGGCCGCCGAGACCACCATGGCCAGGATCGCCGCCACATAGGCCAGCACCGCCGACCGCAGCGGGCCGAGCGAGCCCCACAGCCGCCGCAGCATCACCGCGCCGACCAGGGCCGCGACCGGGGCCAGCACGAAGAAGGCCTGGCTGGGCGCCGCGCGCTCGCGCCAGAAGACGATCACATAGACGACGTGCCCAGCCAGGAACGCCGCCAGGCCGAACGGCAGCCAGCGCTTGGGATCGCCGGCCAGGAAGGCGTCGCCCAGGGCGCACAGGGTCAGGGCCACGGCCAGCAGCACCGTGCCGCCCTCCAGATAGGCCAGCACCGCCAGCGCGCCGGTCGCGGCGGTCTTGACCACCGTACGCAGGAACGACGGCGGGCGCTCCACCAGCACCAGGCCATAGGCCAGGGCGCACGCGCCACAGATCGCCCACAGGACGGTGTCAGTCATCCTTGGAGAGCTTGGTCAGGAAAGCCTGGGCGGCGTCCTTGTGGCGGGCTTTCAGGTTCTTGCCGACGATCGCCAGCAGGGCGGCGATCACCGCGGCGTCGTCGGTGAAGCCGATGGCCGGCAGCACGTCGGGAATGGCGTCGGTGGGCAGCACGAAATAGGCCAGGGCCGCGAACATCATGCCCTTGGCCGCCGCCGGGGTTTCCGGGTCGCGCGCGCACCACCACAGCGACAGGGCGTCGGCGGCGAACGGGATCTTCGAGGCCACCCTGCGCATCTTCGGCCAAAAGCCGCGGCTGACCCGCTGCTCGTTGACCCGCACCGTGGCCGGCACGAGCGCCTTCCTCGGATCCAGCACGTCGTCAGGCGTAACGCCGCCGTTGACGTCGGGGGATGGTTTGGCGTCGGCGCTCATCGGGTTAAACCGCTCCTCAACAGAGACCAATTAAACGCAACCCCAGGGGAAACGTCCATGAAACTCGACAACACCGTCGCCGCCGTCGTCACCGGCGGGGCCTCGGGCCTCGGCGAAGCCACCGCCCGCGCCCTGGCCGCCCAAGGCGTCAAGGTCGCCATCTTCGACATGAACGAGGCCCGCGGCGAAGAGGTCGCCAAGGAGATCGGGGGCGTCTACTGCAAGGTCAACGTCACCAGCGACGCGGATGTCGACGCCGGCTTCGAAAAGGCCCGCGCCGCCCACGGCCAGGAGCGGATCCTGGTCAACTGCGCCGGGGTCGGCAACGCCGCCAAGACCGCCAGCCGCGACAAGGCCACCGGCGAGACCAAGCACTTCCCGCTCGATATCTTCGACCGCGTGATCCAGATCAACCTGGTGGGCACGTTCCGCTGCATCGCCAAGTCGGCCAAGGGCATGCTCGACCTCCCGCCGCTGCAGGACGGCGAGCGCGGCGCCATCGTCAACACCGCCAGCGTGGCGGGCGAGGACGGCCAGATCGGCCAGGCCGCCTATTCGGCCTCCAAGGGCGGCGTCATCGGCATGACCCTGCCGATCGCCCGCGACCTGATGAACGACGGCATCCGCGTCAACACCATCCTGCCGGGCATCTTCAACACCCCGCTGATGAACGCCGCCCCCGACAACGTCAAAGACGCCCTGGCCGCCTCGGTGCCCTTCCCCAAGCGCCTGGGCAACCCGGCCGAGTACGCCCAGCTGGCTTTGACCATGATCACCTGCGGCTACTTCAACGGCGAGGACGTCCGCCTGGACGGCGGCATCCGCATGGCGCCGCGCTGACGCGTTCAGTCGGCTTCGCCGACTGCTCCTTGCTCCTCCCCCGTTTCACGGGGAGGAGCCTTCAAAAACCCCTGGCGCTTTTCGTTTACGCGCGTAATCATCGCCTCAACCAGAGGGGGATAAGCGCCATGAACAAAACCATCCGCTTGGCCAGCGCCGGCCTGCTGTCCGTCCTGATCGCCCTGCCGGCCGGCGCCATGACGCCGCCGCCGCCCATGCAGGACGGCGCTCCCACGGCCGACGCCTGCGCCGCCCTCGGCTTCGCGACCTGGGCCGACGTGCACGAGAGCGTGGCCGTCTCAGGCGCCCGGACGAGCCGGCGCACCGCCACCCACGCCCTTCCGCCCCCTCCTCCTCCTCCTCCGCCGCCGCCGCCGCCGCCGCCGCCACTAACGGCCTCCGCCCCGCTGCCGATCCCGTTGCCTATCCCGCCGGTCAGGGAACGCAGCGACGTCGGCGCGCTCGGCTACGCCCCCGCGCGTCCCGCCGTCATCCAGTCGGTCCCGATCCAGGCCCCGCGCGACACCGAACGCTATCCCGGCGCAGCCTCCAACCCGATCAAGCGGACGGCCGACGAGCCGGTCTCGACCTTCTCGATCGACGTCGACACCGCCGCCTACGCCAATGTCCGCCGCTTCCTCGACGACGGCCGCCCCGTGCCGCGCGACGCGGTGCGGGTCGAGGAGCTGGTCAACTATTTCGACTACGGCTATCCGCGCCCGGCCTCGGCCGACACCCCGTTCCGGGCCACCGTCGCGGTCGCGCCCTCGCCGTGGTCGGCGCAGCGCAAGCTCGTCCACATCGGCCTGCAAGGCTATGAGCGCCCCCGCGCCGACCAGCCGCCGCTGAACCTCGTCTTCCTGGTCGACACCTCCGGCTCCATGCGCGGGCCCGACCGCCTGCCGCTGGCCAAGAAAGCGCTGAACGTGCTGATCGACCAGCTGCGGCCGCAGGACCGGGTGGCCGTCGTCGCCTATGCCGGCTCGGCCGGGGCCGTGCTGGCGCCCACCGACGGCCGCTCGAAGCTGAAGATGCGCTGCGCGCTCGAGGCCCTGCAGTCGGGCGGCTCGACCGCCGGCGGCCAGGGGCTGGAGCTGGCCTACGCCCTGGCCCGCCAGAACTTCGACAAGGGGGCGGTCAATCGCGTGATCCTGCTGACCGACGGCGACTTCAATGTCGGGATCGCCGATCCCTCGCGGCTCAAGGACGTGGTCGCCGACCAGCGCAAGAGCGGCGTCTACCTGTCGGTCTACGGCTTCGGGCGCGGCAACTACAACGACGTGATGATGCAGACCCTGGCCCAGAACGGCAACGGGACGGCGGCCTATGTCGACAGCCTGCGCGAGGCCAGGAAGCTGCTGCGCGACGACTTCGCCAGCAACCTCTTCCCGATCGCCGACGACGTGAAGATCCAGGTCGAGTTCAATCCGCGCGAGGTCTCCGAGTACCGGCTGATCGGCTACGAGACGCGCCTGCTGAACCGCGAGGACTTCAACAACGACCAGGTCGACGCCGGCGAGGTCGGCTCGGGCGCCTCGGTCACCGCGCTGTACGAGATCACGCCGGCCGGCGCGGCGCCCTCGTCCGATCCGCTGCGCTATGGCGGGGCCAAGCCTGCCCCTGCGGCCGGCAAGGCGGGCGAGTTGGCCTATCTGAAGGTGCGCTACAAGCCGCCCGGCGGCAGCGTGTCGAAACTGATCGAGCGGCCGATCGGCCCGGCCGACACCTATGCCAGCCTGGCGGCCGCGCCGGAGGCCACCCGCTTCGCCGTGGCGGTCGCCGCCTACGGCCAGAAGCTGCGCGGCGATCCCTGGCTGGCCCCTGCGTTCGACTGGCCCGCCGTCACCGCCCTGGCGCAAGGCGCGCGCGGCGACGACCCCTACGGCCTGCGGGCGGAGTTCGTGCAGCTGACGCGGGCGGCCGCGGGGGTGAAGGGGGACTAGAGCCCTTTCCCCTTGCGGGAGAGGGTGGCCCCACGCAGTGGGGTCGGGTGAGGGGTCGTACCAACAGAAACGCCGCGAAAGCCGATCGGCTTTCGCGGCGTCTTGCGTCTGAGAAACCCCTCATCCGTCGCCTGCGGCGACACCTTCTCCCGCAAGGGGAGAAGGATCCGGACAAAGGATCCTCCCCCGAAGGGGGAGGTCGCCCGTAGGGCCGGAGGGGGAAGCGGCTGCTGACGCGCCGCCGGAACTTCCCCTCAGTCGCTTGGCGACAGCTCCCCCTTCAGGGGGAGCATCTTCGACGCCCCTACTTCTTCACCCAGCCGCCGCCGAGCGGCTTCCAGTATTGGCCGGCGGCCAGGCGGGCATAGAGCTGCTTGGCGGTGGCCTGGCCGGCGGCGTCGGCGGTGACCCCGGTCTTGGCGGCGGTGTCCTTGTAGACGGCCGCGCGGCCGGTGTTGATCTCGGCCACGGCGGCGCGCAGGTCGGCGTCGCCGCCCGACACGATGCCGAGGAAGCCGTCGGCCTGCTCGCCGACCGTGCCGGCGGACTTGGCCGAGTCAACAGCGGCCTTGGCGGCGGCCGACTGGGCCATCACGGGGGCGGCGGCGACCGCGCCCAGGGCGGCGGCGATGGCCAAAACCGTCATCGTCTTGCGGATCATGGCGGTTCCTCCTCTTAGAACAGGTTCGGGTTCTGCTGGATCAGCGTCTGGACTTCCTTGTCCAGCCGCACCCGCACGTCGGCGTCCAGCTTGGCGTAGATGTTGATCGGATCGACCTTGACGCGGACGGTCGGGGTGCAGGCCGCAAGGCCTCCCGCCGCCAGCAGGGTCGCGATCAGGACGCGCTTGTGCATGGCTTTAAGTCTCCATTTCGGGCTTCACGTTCGTCGTTCACGGCTGAACAGGCGCTGAACGACGGGTTTCTTCGGTTTCCTCGGCGAAGCGGCGGCCCCAGGCGGCCAGAAGCTCGTCGAAATTGAGCGAGGTGTCGAGCGTCAGGTCCACCGGCGTCTTGGCCGGCAGCGGGATCCGCCGCTGGAAGGCCTTGCCGCGGATCAGCTCCAGAATGCCCACCCGGGCCTTCTCGGCGACCTTGGGATCGTGCTCGCCCTTGATGTGGAACAGCATGCCCAGGCGACCGTTCGGCGTCGAGTTGACGCCCGCCTCGAGGGTGTCGAACGACAGGTTCTCCATGGCCTGGTAGGCGAAGTCCTGGATGGCGTTGACGGGCGCGTCGGCGGGCGGCTGGTTGTTGGGGTTGCCCGGGCTGTCGCTTTCGCCCTGGTTGGCCTCGACCCCGGTCAGCGCCTCGCGGGCGATCGAGATGCGGCCGGGCTTGATCGCCGACAGCTTGCCGTCCAGCAGCTTGAAACCCTTGTCGCTGAACTGGAACGGCAGGCGGCCCGAGACCACCGCGTCCAGCTTGACCTTCTCGGCCAGGGTCGAGCCGGCGGTCAGTTCGCCCAGGTCCAGGCCGTCGATGACGATGACGCCGCTGATCGGGCCGCCGTTCAGCGGCACGTCCACGGGCTCGATCGAGATCTTGCCCTTGGCGGCCGTCAGGCTGGCCTCGCTGACCTTCAGCGAGGTGGCGCCCAGGGTGAACACCGCGCCCACGGCCTCCAGCGGCACGATGGAGTCGATGCGGGTGATCTTCAGGCTCTGGTCGGGAGCGCTGGTCAGCGGCGCCAGGCTGTCGAACTTCACGTCGCCGGCCAGGGTGGCCACGAAGCCCAGCGGGCTGGCGCGGAAGTCCAGGCCCTGCGTCGAGACCTCGCCGCTGCTGGTCACGCCCTTGTCGGTCCAGTCGAAGCGGCCCTTGAAGCTGGCCTTGCCCTCGGCCTCGCTGGCGAAGGCGGCCATCGGGCTGACCGCCACCGGCTGCAGGCCCGCCTCCTTGGTGAAGACGATGTTCGAGGCGTCGATCAGCGCCGAGCCTCGACCGCTCTCCACCCCGTGGCGGATGTCGATGCGGCCCAGGGCGAACCCGCTGGCGGTGCCGACGTCGACGCCGCCGCTCCACACGCCCGAGGCCAGGTTGAGCTTTCCCGTCGCCTTCACCGGCTCGAAGCGCTTGGCCGAGGCCGCATCGATCAGCCGGCCTTCGGTCAGCCGCACCTCGGCGCGGTCGAAGCCCTGGCCGCCGCCGACGAAGGTCCCGGCCACGCCCTCGGCCTTGGCTTCGGCAGCGGTGATCGCGCCGCGTCCATTGGCGAAGCGGGCCTGGGCCTCCCAGCGGCCGCCCGCCACCCGCACCAGCGGCGCGGCGACGGGGCAGAGGTCGAGCGCGATATCCTGGATCGGCCGCTCGCCGGCCTCGCCCGCCTCGATGGCCGCCACCGTGACCGGCGTGCACCCGGCCAGGCGGAAGTCGAACACGCCGCCGGCGGCGCGGGCCTGGCCCTTGATCGTGGCGCTGATCCCCTCGGCGGGCGGCACGTCCAGCTTGCCGGCCAGGGTAACGGGCGAGGTAAAGCCACGCGCGTCGGCCCGCCAGTCGCTGGCCGTCAGGGTCAGCTCGGGCAGGCCGCCGCCGCCCAGCGCCAGGGTCGCAGCCCCGCGCGAGACGCCATGCAGGCTTTCCATCAACCGCCCGCCGCCGGGGGTCAGGGTCGCCTTGGCGCCGCTGGCCGCCGCCAGGGTCACGGGCTTGCCGGCGAAGGCGGCCACCCGGCCCTCGCCGATCTCCAGCCGCAGGTCGTCGGCGTCGAGCGAGAAGTCGGTCAGGGCCTTGCGGGCCGCCGCCGCATATTCGGGGCTGGGCAGGCCGGCGGTGAGGCGCTCGGCGTCGGGGGCGGCCACCGCCCCGTCCGCCCCGGCCCGGCCCTCCAGAGTCAGGCTCAGGCTCTCGCCCGCCTGGAAGCGGCCCCTGGCGTCCAGCACCAGGGCCGACAGCCCCAGGCCGTCGCGCGCCGCGCGGCCGACGCCGGCGGCCACCTGGATCGGACCCGACACGCTCATCGGCCGGCCCTTGGGCGCGCTGAACACGAAGGTCTTGGACTTGATGTCGACCGCCGTGCGGGTCAGGGCCGCGCCGCCGGCCACAGCCCGCTCGGCCGTGCCGCGCAGGCGCGCCGGCCCCAGCACCCGCGCGCCGGCCTTGTCGAAGTCCACCCGCAGGGCGTCGCTGTCGAGCTCGGCGGTGAAGCTGCGCGCCTCCAGCCCCGGCGCCACCAGCCGTCCGGCCCGGGCCTGGCCCGACAGCCGCGCGGCCGCGCCGCCTTGGGTGAAGTTGCCGGCCACCAGGCCCGCCAGGGTCAGGCGGGTCTCGACGTCGTCGAGGCTGGTCTCGCCGGCCCTCAAGCCCTGGGCCTTGATCGACAGCTTGACGTCGGCCGGCCCCGTGGCCGCCAGGCGCTTGAGGTCGGGATAGGCGACATCGGCCTCGACCCGGGCGTCGGCGCCTTCCAGGTCGACCTGCTCGGCGTCCAGGGCGTCGATCTCGGCGCGGGCGTCGATGGCCAGGCGATCGCCGCGCTTGCGGGCCTTCAGCATCGCCCCGCGCAGTTCGACCTGCAGGTCGCCGGTGGCGTAGCGCATGGCCGCGATCGCCGCATCCAGCCGCAGCAGTTGGCCGTCGTCGAGGCTGGCGTCGCCGGTCAGGCGGGCCACGCCCCCCGGGGTCTGCAAGGTGACGCGGGCGTCCTCGACCAGCACGGCCGGCCCGCCCTCCTTCTCCTCGCCGGGCGACTTCAGCGCCTCGTCGATCAGGGGCTGCAACTTGCCGAAGGTCAGCTTTTGGCCGTCATAGCGGGCCTGCAGGCGCGGACTGGTGATGCGCACGGCCCGGGTGTCGATGGCGAACGGCCCGCCCGACCACGGGGCTTGCAGGTCGTAGGCCACCTCGATGCGCTTGGCCGAGAAGTAAGGGTCGTTCTTGGGGCCCAGCCGGATCGAGCCGGCGAAGCCCGAGGCGTCCAGGCTCTCGACCGAGATCAGGCCCTCGATGCCACGCTCGGCCAGCCACGCTTCGGCCAGCGCCTGGCTGATCTCGCGCCGGCCGGCATAGGCCGACATGCCCAGCGCGATGAACGCCATCATGGCAAACGACGCCGCCTCCAGACCGGCGTCGGCCAGCGCGGCCTTGCTCAGGCGCGGGCTCCGCGCGGGCTTGGCGGGTTTCGTGACGGAATCGGGGTCGGCGTGAGGCTCGGCCATCGGCCGCACCATGCCGCAAGCCGTGGCGTTTGTGAGGCCCCGGTTCGAGAAAAGTCAGGAAAGCGACGATCCGGAAACAAATCCCCCTTCCCCATCAAGGGGGAAGGGAGAAGGCGGCTCAGACCGCCTTGAACCCCAGCACCTGCTGCATGTCGTAGATCCCCGGCGCCTGGCCTTGCGCCCAAACCGCCGCCGCCACCGCGCCGCGCGCGAACAGGCCCCGGTCGATGGCCGAGTGGGCGATGGTCAGGCTTTCGCTCTCGCCGGCGAAGATCACGCTGTGCTCGCCGATGACGCCGCCGCCGCGCACGACCGAGAAACCGATCGCGCCTTCCTTGCGCGGACCGGTGACGCCGTCGCGGGCGCGGTCCTCGACCTCGGAGAGCACGACGCCGCGCCCCTCGGCGGCGGCCTGGCCCAGCATCAGGGCCGTGCCCGAGGGGGCGTCGATCTTGCGCTTGTGGTGGGCCTCGAAGACCTCGATGTCCCAGTCGGCGGCCGGCAGGGCGGCGGCGGCCTGGCGCACCAGGCCCATCAGCATGTTGACGCCCAGCGAGAAGTTGCCCGAGCGCACGATCGTGACCTTTTCGGCGGCCTTCGCCAGGCGCGCGTCCTGCTCGGCCGTGAAGCCGGTCGAGCCGATGACCAGGGCGATCCCGCCGCCGGCCGCGGCGATGGTCTCGGCCAGGGCGACCGAGGCCTCGGGGATGGTGAAGTCGATGATCGCCTGGGCGTCGGCCAGGGCGCTCTCCAGCGCCACGAGGCCCTCGCCCTCCGCGCCCGGACGGTCGAAGCGGGCCACGGCAAGCGCGTCGGCGCGGCCTTCCAGGGTGGCGGAGACGGCCTTGCCCATGCGGCCCAGGGCTCCGGCGACGGCGATCCGAACGGGGGACTGGGACACGGGGTTTTCTCCACGAAACATGCGCCGCGCCTCGTCGCCCACCCCCTCTCCGGGGTCAACGGATTTATCCGGTGAGCTTCCGTAGCGGGAGCGACGACAAAACCGCAAACCTTTGCCCAACAAGCGTTTGTACCGGTACCATTTGATATTGTCCGGTTGTAGCCGGCCAGACGCGTCGCTAGGCTGACCCTCGCATAAGGACGCGTCGCATCGTTCGGCGGGTCCATTTCAACTGGCTACGCAGGACAGGAAACGCCGCCATGAGCGACGCGGAACGCAAGACCTTCACCGACGCGGAGGCCCTGGCCTTCCACCGCTATCCCCAGCCGGGCAAGCTGGCGGTGACCCCCACCAAGCCGATGGCGACCCAGCGCGACCTGTCGCTGGCCTACTCCCCCGGCGTGGCCGTGCCGGTGCACGCGATCGCCGCCGATCCCGACGCCGCCTACGACTACACCTCCAAGGGCAACCTGGTGGCGGTGATCTCCAACGGCACGGCGATCCTGGGCCTGGGCGACCTGGGGGCGCTGGCCTCCAAGCCGGTGATGGAAGGCAAGAGCGTCCTCTTCAAGCGCTTCGCCGACGTCGACAGCATCGACATCGAGGTCACCACCAAGGACGCCGACGAGATCATCACCGTCGTCAAGAACATCGGCGTCACCTTCGGCGGCATCAACCTGGAAGACATCAAGAGCCCCGAGTGCTTCCGCATCGAGACCGAGCTGCAGGAGCTGCTCGACATCCCGGTGTTCCACGACGACCAGCACGGCACCGCCATCATCTGCGCCGCCGGCCTGATCAACGCCTGCCACATCACCGGCAAGAACCTGGCCGACATCAAGGTGGTGCTGAACGGTCCCGGCGCGGCCGGCATCGCCTCTATGGACCTGATCAAGGCCATGGGCGTGCGCCCCGAGAACGTTATCGCCTGCGACAGCAAGGGCGTGCTCTATCGCGGCCGCACCGACGGCATGAACCAGTGGAAGAGCGCCCACGCCGTCGACACCGACAAGCGCACGCTGGCCGAGGCCGTGCAGGGCGCGGATGTTCTCCTCGGCCTGTCGGCCAAGGGCGCCTTCACTCCGGAGATGATCGCCAGCATGGCGCCCAATCCGGTGATCTTCGCCATGGCCAACCCCGATCCCGAGATCACCCCGGAGGAAGTGCACCGCGTGCGCCCCGACGCGATCATGGGCACGGGCCGCAGCGACTATCCCAACCAGGTCAACAACGTCCTGGGCTTCCCCTACATCTTCCGCGGCGCGCTCGACGTGCGCGCCCGTCGCGTCAATCACGAGATGAAGATCGCCTGCGCCCAGGCCCTGGCGATGCTGGCCCGCGAGGACGTGCCCGACGAGGTGGCCGCCGCCTATCACGGCCGCCAGCTGAAGTTCGGCCCCGACTACATCATCCCCTCGGCCTTCGACCCGCGCCTGATCTGGTACGTGCCGCCGTTCGTGGCCCAGGCGGCGATGGACACCGGCGTGGCCCGCAAGCCGATCGCCGACATGGAGGCCTACCGCCAGAGCCTGGCCCAGCGCCTCGACCCCACCGCCGGCTTCCTGCAGAAGATCGCCGGCTCGGTGCTGGCCAAGCCCAAGCGTATCGTCTTCGCCGAGGGTGAAGAGCCGTCCGTGATCCGCGCCGCCTACGCCTTCCAGACCGGCGGCTATGGCAAGGCCATCCTCTGCGGCCGCGAGAACCTGGTGCACGAGAACATGAAGCTCGTGGGCCTGGACCCCGAGACCGCCGGCATCGAGATCCACAACGCCCGTCTCTCCGACCGCAACCCCGACTATGTCGACGCCCTGTACGCGCGGCTGCAGCGCCAGGGCTTCCTCAAGCGCGACGTCCAGCGCCTGATCAACCAGGACCGAAACAGCTTCGCCGCCTCGATGGTGACGATGGGCGAGGCCGACGGCATGGTCACCGGCGTCACCCGCAGCTTCGACCAGGCGCTCGACGAGGTGCTGCGCGTCGTCGATCCGGCCCCCGGCGGCCGGATCATGGGCATGTCGGTGGTGCTGGCCAAGGGCCGGACCATCTTCGTGGCCGACACCAACGTCACCGAGCTGCCCGACGCCGACGAACTGGTCGAGATCGCCTGCGAGGCCGCCTCGGCCGTCACGCGCCTGGGCTTCAAGCCGCGCGTGGCCTTCATGAGCTACTCGACCTTCGGCAACCCCATGGGCGAGCGCTCCGACAAGGTGCGCCAGGCCGTGGCCACGCTGGACGAGATGGGCGTCGAGTTCGAGTACGAGGGCGAAATGCCCCCCGAACTGGCCCTCGACCCGGAAAAGCGCCTCGCCTACCCGTTCATGCGCCTGACCGACAGCGCCAACATCCTGATCATGCCGGCCATCCACGCCGCCTCGATCTCGACCAAGCTCGTCCAGTCGCTGGGCGGCGCCACAGTGATCGGCCCGGTGCTGCTGGGCCTGTCCAAGTCGGTGCAGATCTGCCCGCTGGGCGCTTCGGTGTCGAAGATCCTCAACATGGCGATGATGGCCGCCTACGACCAGCCGGTGGAGGCCGGGGAGTAGGGGAAGCGGGCGCGGTCCTCACGGACCGCGCCGCCTAGGCTTTGGATCACTTCCTAGACCGAGCCGGGAGCAGTCTGGTCGGCCGGCGGCGAGGTGATCGCAAGCGGGGTCCCCATCAGCCGCGCCTTCTGGACCTCGTATTCCTCGGTGGTAATGGCGCCGCTGTCCTTGAGGGCGGCGAACTTGGTCAACTCGTCCGCCACGTTGGCGACGGGCTGGGCGGCGGGGCGTGAGGCGACGTTCAGGCGCTTCATCAGCGCGGCGTTGTGCTCCTGGGCCATGCCGGGGATCAGGAAGATGTCGACGATCAGCCAGACACCGAGAGCGGCAAGGGTGAAAAAGCCCAATCCGAACCAGATCGTCATCCAGGAAAAGATGTTCAGCACCAGTTGGCCGACCGCCGAGCCCGTGCGCCCCAGATAGAAGCGGTGACCGCCGAAGCCGCCGAGGAAGAACCACAGCAGGTAGGTGACGCCCGTCGACTTCTTGCTGGCCTCGAACGCCATCAGGGCCTGGGTGTCGGCGCTGAGGCCGTTGCTCGCTACGTCGGTCATCGTGTTCCTCGACGGCGAGGAGCGCCCGACGACCCGCGCCGCCGAAACCACCGCCCCCGCCCGGTCAGGCTTCACCGTACCGGGAGTAACACGCTCTGCGCAACCGCGCGGAAGACGGCGAAGCCGTGCCCCAGACCCTGCCCCCGCGAGGTAGCCCGGAGGACCGGAGGAGGCACGCGAGAATTGCCCCTTTCACCTCATGCGCGAACGGGGCCATGATATCGGTCCCGTCGCCTGCTCCCCTCGGAGACCGCCCGGACCGATGATCGATACGGTCTCGCCCAGCCTGACCACGGCGCTGATGCACGCGCCGATGGGCATCGCCATCTTCGACCGGTCGATGCGCTATCTCGCCCATTCGGCCCAGTACCTGACCGACCAGGGCCTGCCGGCCGACCTGCCGCTGCTGGGTCGCGTGCACTACGAGGTGTTCCCCGAGATCCCCCGCTACTGGCGCGACCTGCACGCGCGGGTGCTGAACGAGGGGGTCGAGCTGCGCGAGGACGGCGGCGACCGCTATGTCGACCGCCACGGCCGGGTCGAGTGGATCCGCTGGTCGATGGCGCCCTGGCGCACCGACGAGGGCGCGGTCGGGGGCCTGGTTCTCTATACCGAAGTGGTCACCGCCGCCGTCGAGGCGCGCCTGCGGCTGGAGGCGGCCGAGGCCCGCTACAAGGCGGTGTTCGAGCAGGCGGCCATGGGCGTGGCGCGGATCTCGCCGCGCGGGGTGTTCCTCGAGGTCAACGACCGCTTCTGCGCCATCACCCGCCGCAGCCGCCAGGCCCTGGTGGCCGGCAACGCCGCCGAACTGATCGCGCCCCAGGACCTGCCGGGCGCGCAGGCCCACGTGCGGGCCCTGCTGGCCGGCCGGCTCGACACCTACGCCGCCGAGCGCCGGCTGATCGCCGGCGACGGCGAGGTTCTGTGGATCCGCCTGACCGTCTCCAAGGTGCAGCCGCGCGGGGGCCTGGCCTATCTGGTGGCGATCATCGCCGACATCACCGCCCGCAAGGTGGTCGAGGCCGAGCAGGAGCGCCACCAGGGCCAGCTGCGCCTGCTGATCAACGAACTGAACCACCGCGTGAAGAACACCCTGGCCACCGTCCAGTCGATGGCCGCCCAGACCCTGCGCAACGAGCCCGACCCCGTCACCGCCTTCGAGAAGTTCGAGCTGCGGCTTCTGGGCCTGTCGCTGGCCCACGACGTGCTGACCCGCGAGAGCTGGCACGGGGCGGACCTGTGCGAGGTGGCCCAGCGGGCGCTCGCGCCATTCACCGCCGCGGCCGGCCGGGTGTCGGTGGCCGGGCCGCCCTGCTTCCTGCCGCCGGGTGGGGCCCTGACCATGTCGCTGGTCTTCCACGAACTGGCCACCAACGCCCTGAAGTACGGGGCCCTGTCCAATCTGGACGGCTCGGTGGCGGTGGCCTGGCGGTTCGACGAGACCACCCGCGCCCTGTCGCTGACCTGGACCGAGACCGGCGGCCCCAGGGTCGTTGGCCTGCCCACCCGGCGCGGCTTCGGCTCGCGGCTGATCGAGCGCAGCCTGCGCGGCGAGCTGCGCGGCCACGTCCGGATGGACTGGCGCGAGGAAGGGCTGGTCTGCCGGCTCGAGGCCGTCGCGCCCCTGCCCACCCCGCCTTCGCCGGAGTTGGGGGTGGTGGCGAGCCTGGACGAGCGGCGGTAGAAGCTCCTCCCCTTTGCGTGGTCCTCGCCCTTCGACGGGCTCAGGGTGAGGACCAATTCATGGCCCGAGCAGTGGAAGGCCCTCATCCTGAGCTTGTCGAAGGACGAGGGTTTTCTCCGCCCCAAGCGTTCCAGGAGTAAAGAATGCAGCTGTCCGACCAGATCGTCCTCGTCTCCGGCGCCGGCCGGGGCCTGGGGGCCGAGATCGCCCGCGCCTTTTCCCGCCAGGGCGCCCGCGTCGTCGTCAACTACCGCGCCAGCCAGGACGCGGCCGAGGCCCTGGCCACCGAGCTGGGCGGGCCCGGACGCGCCATCGCCGTCCAGGCCGACGTCGCCGACCGCGCCGCCGTCGAGGCCATGCTGGCCGCCGCCAAGGCCGCTTTCGGCGGTCCCGTGACCACGGTGGTCAACAACGCCCTCGACTACAGCTTCAACGGCGACGCCCGCGCCCACCTGGCCAGCATCGCCTGGGAAGACTTCGAGAAGCAGAACCTCACCGTCCTGAAGGGCGCGCTGAACGTCATCCAGGCCGCCGCCCCCGACATGGCCGACGCCGGCTTCGGTCGCGTCATCAACGTGGGCACCAACCTCTTCCAGAACCCGGTCGTGCCCTATCACGACTACACCGCCGTCAAGGCGGCCCTGCTGTCGCTGACCCGCACGGCCTGCGGCGACCTTGGCCCGGCGGGCATCACGGTCAACATGGTCTCCGGCGGCCTTCTGCGCGTCACCGGCGCCAGCGCCGCCACGCCCGAGCCGGTCTTCGACCTGATCGCCGGCATGACCCCGCTGCGCTCGGTCACCACCCCGGCCGAGTTCGCCGACGCGGTGCTGTTCTTCGCCAGTCCCTGGGCGCGGGCCGTGACCGGCCAGAACCTGGTGGTCGACGGCGGCTTGGTGCGGGACTGATATCTGGCCCCCTCTCCCCTTGCGGGAGAGGGTGGCCCGCGTGGCGGGTCGGGTGAGGGGTCTTTCAGACGTCGAACGCCGTGCAACCCCTCATCCGACGCCTTCGGCGCCACCTTCTCCCGCAAGGGGAGAAGGATCTCGAGGTGCGACGCCCTGCCCTCTTGAGCGACTCAGCGCTCGGGCGGACGGTTTCTCGGTGACGCTTAACCGTTGTCGGAGACTGCTCTCGATGACTTCCCGCGCGTTCGAACTGCAAATGCTGGGCTACGGCCTGACCACGGCCAACATCTGCTACCATCTGCCCGACCATCCGCACCTGCTGCAGCTCTATGTCTGGCAGGAGTACGACCTGGCCCCCAGGTTCCCCACCCTCAAGGGCTTCCTCGATTTCTGGAGCCGCGAGCTCGATGGAGTGTTGCACTCGGTGCAGGTGGCGCACGACCGGCTGATCGGCCCGGCCGAGTGGAAGGCGGTCAACGGGGTCTTCACCCTCCAGTGAACCTCGCCGGTTGGGCGGCGGGGGTTGCGCTGGCGACTTCCCCACCGTAACTCCCCCCCGATGACCACCAAGGCCAAGATCTGCGGGCTCTCGACGCCGGAGACGGTGAAGACCGCCTTCGACGGCGGCGCGGCCTATCTGGGCTTCGTCTTCTTCGCCAGGAGCCCCCGAAACCTCGAGCCCGAAGCCGCCGCTCGCCTGGTCGAGCCGGTGCGCGGCCGCGGCGTGTCGACCGTGGCGGTGACCGTCGATCCCGACGACGCCTTGATCGACCGGCTGATGGCCACCATGCGCCCCGACCTGATCCAGGTGCACGGCAAGGAGACCCCCACCCGCGTCCGCGAGATCGCTCAGCGCAGCGGCGTCGGCGTCATCAAGGCCTTCTCGGTTTCCTCGTCGGCCGATGTCGACCAGGCCAAGGCGTACGAGACCGTGGCCGAGCAGTTTCTTTTCGACGCCCGGCCGGTGGAAGGATCCGTCCTGCCCGGCGGCACCGGCGCAAGGTTCGACTGGAGCCTGCTGCAAGGCCGGCGATTTTCTCGCCCGCATTTCCTCGCGGGCGGCCTTGATCCGTGGAACGTGGGCGCCGCCGTGGCCGCCTCCGGGGCCCCGCTGGTGGACGTTTCCTCTGGCGTGGAACGCGGTCCGGGCCTAAAGGACCCGGCTCTGATCACGGCGTTTCTCGACGCCGTCAAACGCGCCTGACCTAACTGGAAACGCCCGTGAACGCTCCTGTCCAAGCTTCTGACCGGCCCAACGACTGGTCCGCCTATCCCGACGCCAAGGGGCGCTTCGGCGAGTTCGGCGGCCTGTACGTGGCCGAAACCCTGATGCCGCTCGTGCTCGAGCTGGACAAGGCCTACCAGGAAGCCAAGAACGACCCGGCCTTCCAGGCCGAGCTGAAGGGCTACCTGACGCACTATGTCGGCCGTCCCAGCCCGCTCTATTTCGCCGAGCGCCTGACCCGCCATTTCGGCGGCGCCAAGATCTACTTCAAGCGCGAAGAGCTGAACCACACCGGCGCGCACAAGATCAACAACTGCATGGGCCAGATCCTGCTGGCCCAGCGCATGGGCAAGACCCGGATCATCGCCGAGACCGGCGCTGGCCAGCACGGCGTCGCCTCGGCCACCGTGTCGGCGCGCTTTGGCCTGCCCTGCATCGTCTACATGGGCGCCGTCGACGTCGCCCGGCAGAAGCCCAATGTCTTCCGCATGAACCTGCTGGGCGCCGAAGTGCGTCCGGTGACCTCGGGGGCCGCGACCCTCAAGGACGCCATGAACGAAGCCATGCGCGACTGGGTCACCAACGTCGAAGACACCTACTACCTGATCGGCACCGCCGCCGGCCCCCACCCCTATCCGGCCATGGTCCGCGACTTCCAGGCGGTGATCGGCAATGAAGCCCGCGAGCAGATCCAGGACCTGGAAGGCCGCCTTCCCGACGCCGTCCTGGCCTGCGTGGGCGGCGGATCGAACGCCATCGGCATGTTCCACCCGTTCCTCGGCGACGAGGGCGTGAAGATCTACGGCGTGGAAGCCTCGGGCCACGGCCTCGACACCGACAAGCACGCCGCCTCGCTGACCGGCGGGCGTCCGGGCGTGCTGCACGGCAACCGCACCTACCTCTTGCAGGACGACGACGGCCAGATCCTCGACGCCCACTCGATCAGCGCCGGCCTCGACTATCCGGGCATCGGTCCCGAGCACTCGTTCCTGCACGACATCGGCCGGGCCCAGTACCTGACCTGCACCGACGACGAGGCCCTGAAGGCCTTCCAGCTGTGCGCCGAGCTCGAGGGCATCATCCCCGCCCTGGAAAGCGCCCACGCCATCGCCAAGCTGCCCCAGCTGGCCAAGGAGATCGGCGAGGGCGGCGTGATCGTCATGTGCCTGTCGGGCCGTGGCGACAAGGACATCTTCACCGTGGCCGACGCGCTCGGGCGCAGCATCTAGATGCTTCGACCGGCGCGCCAAGCGCCCTCGTCCTTCGACAAGCTCAGGATGAGGGCTATTTCCGACCTCGCAGTAGAAAACCTCACCCTGAGCCTGTCGAAGGGCGGGGTTTTCGGCTCCGCCGTCGTCAGCGGGAACTGAGACCAATGACCAAAGACCGCATCGACCGCCGCTTCGCGGCGCTGAAGGCCGAAAACCGCGCCGGCTTCGTCGCCTATGTGATGGCCGGCGATCCCGACGCCGCGACCGCGCTCGAGATCCTCAAGGGCCTGCCGGCCGCCGGCGCCGACCTGATCGAGCTGGGCTTCCCGTTCTCGGACCCGATGGCCGAGGGTCCGACCATCCAGCGCGCCAGCCAGCGCGCCCTGGCCGGCAAGATGACCCTGAACGGCACGCTGGAGCTGGCCCGCGCCTTCCGCGAAGGCGACCAGGACACCCCGCTGATCCTGATGGGCTACCTGAACCCGCTGGTGAACAAGGGCTTCGACGTCTTCGCCAAGGCCGCCGCGCAAGCCGGCGTCGATGGCCTGATCGTCGTCGACTGCCCGCCGGAAGAAGCCGACCCGTTGAGCGACGCGCTGGAGGCCGAAGGCGTCTCGCTGATTCGCCTGGCCTCGCCGACGACCGACGAAAAGCGCCTGCCGGCCGTCGTGCGCCGCACTTCGGGCTTCGTCTACTACGTGTCGGTGGCCGGCGTGACCGGCGTCAAGGAAGCTGACGCCGATGCGGTGGCTCCCGCCGTCGAGCGCCTGCGCGCGGCCGCGCAACTGCCTGTGGCGGTTGGCTTTGGCATCCGCACGGCCGAGCGCGCCGCCGAGGTGGCCCGCGTCGCCGACGCCGCCGTCGTGGGCTCGGCGCTGGTCGACGAGATTGAATCAGCGGGCAAGCTGAACGAAAACGTGACCCAAAAGGTTCTTTCCAAGGCGTCGGAGCTGGCTAAGGCTGTGCGATCCGCGCGACAAGATACGGTGTGAGGCTGTAAGGCTATGGCGATGGCTGAACCCCAAGGCCCCAAGAAGGGCGACAAGACCAAGAGCTCGACCGACCGCCGAGGCGGCTGGCTGTCGCGTATCGCCCCCGGCGTGCGCGGTGCGTTCGCCAAGCGCGAGACGCCCGAGAACCTGTGGGTCAAGTGCCCCGACACGGGCGAGATGATCTACCGCTCCGACCTGGAGGCGGCCCTGTGGGTCACCCCGGCCGGACGCCACATGCGCATCGGTCCCGAAGCGCGCTTCAAGTTCACCTTCGACGATGGCCAGTACGAGGCCCTGCCGACCCCGTCGGTGGTCGAGGACCCGCTGAAGTTCTCGGACGGCAAGCCCTACAAGGACCGCCTGGCCGCCGCGCGCAAGAGCACCGGCGAGCAGGACGCCATGGCCATCGGCTACGGCAAGATCGCCGGCGTCGACGCCGTCGTGCTGGTCCAGGACTTCGCCTTCATGGGCGGATCGCTCGGCATGGCCGCCGGTGAAGGCTTCATCGCCGCCGCCAAGGCCGCGCTGGCCCGCCAGGTTCCGCTGGTCGCCTTCACCGCCGCCGGCGGCGCGCGCATGCAGGAAGGCGCGCTGTCGCTGATGCAGATGGCCCGCACCACCCTGGCCATCAACGAGCTGAACGACGCGGCCCTGCCCTATGTCGTGGTCCTCACCGACCCGACCACCGGCGGCGTCACGGCGTCCTACGCCATGCTGGGCGACGTGCACCTGGCCGAGCCGGGCGCGCTGATCGGTTTCGCCGGTCCGCGCGTCATCGAGCAGACCATCCGCGAGACCCTGCCGCCGGGCTTCCAGCGCTCGGAGTACCTCGTCGAAAAGGGCATGGTCGACCGCGTCACCGCCCGCAAGGACCTGCCGTCCACCCTCGGCTCGGTCCTCGGCACCCTGATGCTGGGCCGTCGCAAGGCGGCTTGAACGAACTGATGCTCCCCCTCCGGGGGAGCTGTCGCGACAGCGACTGAGGGGGTGCGGCGCAGCCGCCTGACGGCGGCCCCCTCCACCCCTTCGGGGTCCCCCTCCCCCAGAGGGGGAGGATCTTGGGATCATGACCGACCACCTCCGCGCCCA
The DNA here is from genome assembly GCF_057808875.1 of Caulobacter sp. FG7. Taxonomy (NCBI): domain Bacteria; kingdom Pseudomonadati; phylum Pseudomonadota; class Alphaproteobacteria; order Caulobacterales; family Caulobacteraceae; genus Caulobacter; species Caulobacter sp. FG7. The sequence goes on along the minus strand of NZ_JBMDIW010000001.1, from coordinate 63,759 downwards.
CGACGCCGCGCTGGAGCGCCTGCGGGCGCTACATCCGCTGAAGATCGACCTGTCGCTGGGCCGCATGCGCCGACTGTGCGCCGCCCTGGGCGATCCGCAGGACCGACTGCCGCCGGTGATCCACGTGGCCGGCACCAACGGCAAGGGCTCGACGGTCGCCTATCTGCGCCACATGGCCGAGGCCGCGGGGCTCAAGGTCCACGTCTTCACCTCGCCCCACCTGGTGCGCTTCGTCGAGCGCATCCGCCTGGCCGGCGCGCTGATGACCGAAGAGCACCTGGCGAACGTGCTGGAGCGGGTCGAGGCGGCCAATGACGGCCAGGCCATCACCTTCTTCGAGATCACCACGGTCGCGGCCTTCGTCGCCTTCGCCGAGGTTCCCGCCGACCTGTGCATCGTCGAGGTGGGCTTAGGGGGCGTGCTCGACGCCACCAACGTCATCTCCAGCCCCGCCGTCAGCGTCATCGCGCCGATCGATCTGGATCACCGCGAGTTCCTGGGCGACACGATCGAGCAGATCGCCGTCGAGAAGGCCGGCATCATCAAGCCCGACGCTCCCGCCGTCAGCGCCCGCCAGCAGGACGCCGTCGACGGCGTGCTGGAGACCGCCGCGGCCATGGCCGGGGTCGAGCTCACCCTGATGGGCCGCGAGTTCGACGCCTGGGAAGAGCGCGGCCGCCTGCTGGTGCAGATGCCCGACCGCCTGCTCGACCTGCCCGCTCCGTCCCTGCCCGGCGAGCACCAGTTCGCCAACGCGGGCCTGGCCGTCGCCGCCCTGCTGGCCCTGGACGACCCGCGCATCGACGAAGAGGCCATGGGCCGGGGGATCGCCGGCACGGTCTGGCCGGCCCGCTTCCAGCGCCTGACAGCCGGCCCCTACGCGCGGGCCGCGCAGGCGGCCGGGACGGACCTCTGGCTCGACGGCGGCCACAACCCGCACGCCGGCCGCGCGGTGGCCCGCGCCGTGGCCGACCTGGCCGTCCGCGACGGCCGCCCCGTGGCGTTGATCTCGGGCCTCCTGGCCAACAAGGACGCCGCCGGCTTCTTCGAGGCCTTCCGGGGGATCGCGACCAAGGTCTTCACCGTCACCTTCGAAGGTCACGCCGCCGCCAGCGCCGCCCAGACCGCCGCCGCCGCCGAACTGGCCGGCCTACGGGCGGCCGCCTGCGACAGCCTCGACGACGCCCTGGCCCGCGCCCTGGCGCTGGACCCCGTCCCGCACGTACTGATCTGCGGCTCGCTCTACCTGGCCGGCGAGGTGCTGGGCGCCAGCGAAGAGACGTGGCCGACCTGACCCCTCTCTCTCAGAGAGAGGGTTTTAAAAATTCCGCACCGAGATGTCCGGCACGGCCAGCACGCCGGCCTCGCCGGTTTCGTCGCCCCAGGCCAGGCGCGTGCCGTCGGCGTTGACCGACAGGCTGCTGATCGCGGCGCCCTTCTCGGCCTTCAGGGTCTCGATGCGGCCCGAGCGGAGGTGGCAGGCCCAGATGCGGCCGTTGTCCTGGCCGGCGATGGCCACCGGCAGGGCGTCGACGCCCGCGACCTGCACGACCAGCGAATCCCGCGAGAAGCCGATCTCGGCGGCTTCCTTGCCCATCGGGCCGCTGGCGCCGGCGAACGGCCAGATGACCGCGCCGTTGGCCCCGGCGGTGGCCAGCAGGTTGCCCTTGTCGAGGAAGGCCATGCTCTTGATCTTGGCCGGATAGCCGCCCATCCGCATGTCCTTGCCGTCCGACAGGCGCCAGCCATGCAGCTGGTTCTCCTGCATGGCCGAGACCAGGAACTTGCCGTCGGGGCTGTAGGCCAGGCCGACGTGGCTGCCGGCCCACTTCATCACCGTCGGCTTCTGGTCGGCGATGCGGCCCCACCACAGCGACACGCCACCGTAGCCGGCCGCGGCCAGGCGCTTGCCCTTCGGGTCGAAGGCCACCGCCGACACCGTCTTCTCGTGCGCATAGACGCGGCGGAAGCTGTCGTCGGCGACGTCCAGCACGTGCACTTCCTTGCCGGCCGTGAAGGCGATCAGGCCCGAGGCGGGGCTTGCGGCCACGTGCTCGATCCACTTGCCCTTGACCTCGGCCAGCAGGGTGGCGACCAGCTCGTCGCCCTCCAGGCGGCTCCAGACCACGCGGCCGTCGTCGCCGCCGGTCACCAGGCCCCGGCCCGACGGATGGACACAGGCGGCCAGCGCAGCCCCCCCCATCGGCCCGCCATGAGCCTCGACGGTGACGAAGCCGCCCTCGGCCTCGAATCGGACAGTGCCGTCGCCCAGGGCGAATCCGGCGCGTCCAGCGCGATCGAACAGGGCGGCGGTGACGTAGGCGTCGAACGAAAAGATCATGTGCGGGGGCTTAGCGCGGCCGGTTTGCGAGCGCTAGTCGCGTCTTGCGCGAAGGCCTGGCCCGGATTCCGCCTCCTGAACGCCGTTAGGCCAAAAAGACTCACAAAAGGGGTTGCCATCGCGCCGTCTCGTCGGGCTTTACTTCCGCGCTCGTCTGCGCCAGACGTGGCATCTAACAATTTCTGGACCGCCTGGGGGCGGTCCCCGGGAGACAGTCAGGCTATGGCGGCTAAACTTGCTGGCGGCGGCGGCGGTCGCTACTCGCTGAACCAGAATTCCGAAATCAACGTCACGCCCTTCGTCGACATTCTGCTCGTTCTGCTGATCATCTTCATGGTCGCCGTGCCGATGGCCGTGACCTCGATCAAGATCGATCTGCCGCCGGCCGTCCCGCCGCCGCCGAACGCGCCGAAGCCGAAGGAACCGGTCTTCATCTCGATCCAGAAGTCGGGCGCTCTGTTCATCGCGGACAAGCAAACCAGCCTCGACAACCTGCCGATCGACCTGGACGCTTCGTTCACCTCGAAGGGTCAAGCCGGTCCGAAGGACGATCAGCGCGTGATGATCCGCGCCGACGCCGACGTGCTGTATTCGGACTTCATGGGCGTCCTGAACCAGCTGCAGACCGCTGGCTGGTACAAGGTCGGCCTGATCAACGAAGACATCCACTAAGACGTCTTCGGCGATCGCCGAAAGTATCGAGGGGCCGGCGGCGAAAGCTTCCGGCCCCTTTTTCGTGCCCGCTTCCACGGAGACCCCCATGCCCGACGCCAAGACCTGGATCGCCTTCTGCCTCGTCTGCCTGGGGATGGCGCTGACGCCGGGCCCGAACATGCTCTACCTGGTCAGCCGATCGATCTGCCAGGGCAAGTGGGCCGGCATCGTCTCGCTGGCCGGCACGGCGGCGGGCTTCGTCGTCTATCTGGTCTGCGCGGCGCTGGGGATCACCGCCCTCCTGATCGCCGCCCCGATCGCCTACGACATCCTGCGCTTCGGCGGGGCCCTCTACCTGGGCTGGCTGGCATGGCAGGCGATCAAGCCCGGCGGCCGCTCGCCCTTCCAGGTTCGCGAGCTGCCCAAGGACCCGCCGGCCAAGCTGATGGCCATGGGCTTCCTGACCAACCTGCTCAATCCCAAGGCGGCGATGCTCTATCTGTCGCTGCTGCCGCAGTTCATCGATCCCCGCCACGGCAACGTGCTGAGCCAGTCGCTGCTGCTGGGCGGCAGCCAGATCGCCATCAGCCTGTCGGTCAACGCCGCGATCTGTTTGGCGGCCGGGACCATCGCCGGCTTCCTGTCCACGCGCCCCAGCTTCGCCCTGGTGCAGCGCTGGCTGATGGCCAGCGTGCTTGGCGGCCTCGCCGTCCGCATGGCCACCGAGGCCCGCCGCTAGCCGCCAGGACTGCTGAGGATCGCTCAGCAGGCCATGGACGAGGCTCCGACTAATCCTAGCCCTCCGACGGCGTTATGACGCCCTCCTGAGCAAGGAGAGGCCATGAGCCAGGTCATCGTCGTCATCGGGGCCGGCCAGATCGGCCAGGCCATCGCCCGCCGGGTGGGCGTGGGCAAGCGCGTGCTGCTGGCCGACATGAAGCCGCAGAACGCCCAGGCCGCCGCCGAGGTGCTGGCCGACGCCGGCTACGACACCCATGTGGCCACCGTCGACGTCGCCTCGCGACCGTCCGTCGAGGCCCTGGTGGCGACCGCCACGGGCCTGGGCGAGGTCGCCGGCCTGATCCACGCCGCCGGCGTCTCGCCAAGCCAGGCGCCGCCCGAGGTGATCCTCAAGGTCGATCTCTACGGCACGGCCCTGGTGCTGGAACTGTTCGGCGAGGTGATCGCCCGGGGCGGCTCGGGCGTGGTCATCGCCTCGCAATCGGGCCACCGCCTGGCGCCGCTGCCCGTCGAGCAGAACCACGCCCTGGCCACGACGCCGACCGAGGCGCTCCTGGCCCTGCCCTTCCTGTCGCCGAGCGAGGTCACAGACCCGTTGAAGGCCTACCAGCTGTCCAAGCGCGGCAACTCCCTGCGGGTGGCCGCCCAGGCCGTGCCCTGGGGCGAGCGGGGGGCCAGGATCAACGCCATCAGCCCCGGCATCGTCATGACGCCCCTGGCCCGCGACGAGCTCACGGGCCCGCGCGGCCAAGGCTATCGCCGGATGATCGAAGCCTCGGCCGCCAAGCGCGCCGGCACGCCCGACGAGGTCGGCGCGGTCGGCGCCCTCCTGATGGGTCCCGACGGCGGCTTCATCACCGGCAGCGATTTCCTGATGGACGGCGGGGTGACGGCCGCCTGGTGGTACGGCGACCTCGCCAAGGGGTGAGCGACTAGGCCGGCGCCTGGGCCGCGAGCACCGCGAACGCGAACAGTCCGCTGAGCACCATCAAGCCAAACCACAGCCTGTAGCGCCAGATCAGGGGCGTTGCGGGGTCGATGGCGCGATAGCGTGAGCTCACCCGCCGCCACGTGACCGGATCCCGGCTGAACCCCGTCTCTCTCGGCGCAGCGGGATCTGCATGGCGATTGACCACGTCGACTATGGCGGACATGGCCCGGTTGGCGCGGATGCAGGCATAGATCGCGAAGACGAGGCTGGCGATCCCGCCGCCCCAGACGGCCGCGACCAGCAGCATATGCACTCGCGCCTCAGCCCCGCGCCTTCACCGGGGCCGCGCCGTCCACATAGGCCTCGTTGAGATAGACCTCGGCTTCCTGCGGCGACAGGGCCGGCGCGTAGCCGAAGCCCTGGCCATAGTCGCAGCCGAGCTTCTGCAGCGCATGGGCCATCTCGGCGTTCTCGACGCCCTCGGCGACCACTTCCAGGTCGAGATCCTGGCCCAGCTTCACCACCGACCGGACGATCTTGGCCGAGCCGGCGTTGCCGCCCATGGTGCGCACGAAGTAGCGGTCGATCTTCAGCGTGTCGAACGGCAAGCGCGTCAGGTAGGACAGCGACGAGAAGCCGGTGCCGAAGTCGTCGAGCGCCAAGCCCGCGCCCGCTTCGCGCAGGGCTTTCAGGATCACCGCGGCCCGCTCGGGATCGCGCATGATGTCGCTTTCGGTCACTTCCAGCTTCAGCGCGCCGCGCGGCAGGCCGTTCTCGGCCAGCACCTGGGCCACGTCGTGGACGAGGCCCGGACGATCGATCTCGCCGGTCGACAGGTTGACGCTGACGGTCAGGGCGCCAACGGCCGGGTGGCTGCGGCGCCAGGCGGCCAGCTGCTTGCCGGCGCTGCGCATCATGTGCTCGCCGAGCTCGGCCATCAGGCCCATCTCTTCGATCAGCGGCAGGAACTCGTCGGGCGGCAGCAGGCCACGGCGGGGATGGATCCAGCGCGCCAGGGCCTCGAAGCCCGACAGGGCTCCGGTCGACAGCCGCACGACCGGCTGGAAATAGGGAACGATCTCGCCGCGGCCGATGGCGCCGCGCAGATCCGCTTCAAGCGCCAGACGCGACAGGCCGTCGGTCTCCATCGAGCGGCCGTAGGCGGCGGCCGAGCCGCGCCCGTTGGCGGCGGCGGCCTCGACGGCCAGCTCGGCGCGGCGGACCAGTTCGGCGGCCTCGGGGGCATCCTCGCCGCCCTCGGCCGAGACGGCGCCGATGGTCAGGGTCGGGTGGATGTCGAAGCCGGCGATGCGAAGGGGCTGCTCGAGCGCCGAGCGCAGCAGCTCGGCCGGTTCATAGCCCTTGGGCTCGCACAGCACGGCGAACTCGTCCTCGCCGATGCGGCCCAGGATCGAGCCCTCGGGGAAGGCGGCGGCCAGGCGCGAGCCCAGGGCGGCCAGCACCAGGTCGGCGCGCTCGTGGCCCAGGGCCTCGTTCAGGCGGCGCAGGCGGTCGAGGTCGGCCACGACCAGCTCGTGCACGCCGTCATGGGTCAGGCGCTCGCGGGCGCGGGCGATGAAGCTGCGACGGTCCAGGAGCCCGGTGAGCTCGTCCTTGCCGGAGGCGGCGAATTTCACTTCCGGGGCGATGACGCCGGCGGCGCGCACGCCCTCCTCCAGCCACACGCCCCGCCAGATGCAGACACCGCCGCTGCGCATGCGCAGGCGCACGACGATCTCGGCCCCGGCCTCGCGCACCCGCAGCAGCTCTTCGGCCTGGGCGCGGTCCTGCGGCAGGGCCAGCGCCCGGAAGGCGGCGGAGGAACATTCAGGAGCGAGCGGCGACAGGCCAAGGGCCCGGGCCGCGCCGTTGATGCGCAGGCGATCGGACTCGGGCTCCCAGTGCCACAGCGCGACCTCGGCGGCGCCCAGCGCTTCCAGCGTGGTCGTCGCGTCCCAGATGCGTCGCTCGGCAACCTTGAATGACATGCCCGTTCCCACGCCGAAAAAGCCGGCGTCACAGCCCGGGCGATCGCTATGACGGAGCGATCAACCCGAACAGACGATGATCTCGCCACTCGCCGTTAATTTTGAGATAAGCGCGGGCGTATCCCTCCTCGGAAAACCCGCAGCGCGACAACAGGTCCGCCGAGCGCGCGTTGTGCGGCATGCACGCCGCCTCCAGGCGGTGGAGGCCCAGCGGCCCGAAGGCGAAGTCGATCACCGCCTTCACCGCCTCGGTCGTATAGCCCTGCCCCGCATGGGCCTGGCCGCTCCAGTAGCCCAGCACGCCGGTCTGCGAGACGCCCCGACGAATGTTGAACAGCCGCACCCCGCCGACGATGGCGTCGTCGTCCTTGCGGAAGACGAAGAAGGGAAAGGCCTCGCCGGCCTCCAGTTCGCGGGCGTAGGCGGCCAGGCGCTGGCGGAAGGCCGTGCGGGTCAGGTCGTCGGCCGGCCAGCTGGGCTCCCACGGCGTCAGGTAGCCGCGCGAGGCGGCCCGCAACTGCGCCCACGGCTTGTGGTCGGCCAGCCGCGGCAGGCGCAGATAGACGCGCTCGGCGTCGATGCGCGGACCATGGTCGATACGGAACAGGCGGAGGATGGCGGACAAGCAGGGGGGTCTCAGATCTCGAAGCCGCACCATCGCGGCTTATCAGCCGCCGAACAACGTCCGCCGGAAGATTTCGCCGGCCGAAAGCGCGGTCTTGGCCCCCAGCACGGCGGTCGCCGCCCGCGCCGGGTCCAGCATGCGCCGGCCCAGGCGGGTGATGTCGTCGGCGGTGACCGCGTCCACCCCGGCCGCCAGCTCGGCCGGCGGGAACAGCTTTCCGAAGGTCAGGGCCTGGCCGGCGTTCTGTTCGGCGCGGGCCAGCGGCTGCTCGCGGGCCATGAACATGTGCGCCTTCAGCTGGGCCTTGCAGCGGGCCAGCTCGGCCGGCTCGATGCGCTCGACCAGGGCCAGGACCTGCTCGGCGCAGACCTTGGCGGTCTCGGCCGCGTCCTTGGCCGCGCAGCCGACATAGATGCCCAGGGCTCCGATGTCGGCATAGGTGTCGGCATAGGCGTCGATGTTGTAGGCCAGCCCCCGCTTCTCGCGGGCCTCCTGGAACAGGCGCGACGACATGCCCCCGCCCAGGGCCTCGGCGAAGACGCGCAGGGCGAAGTAGTCGTCGTCGCACGAGCCGAACGCCGGCAGCATCAGAACGAGGTGGGCCTGCTCCAGCTTGCGGGTCTCTGCGAAGCTCATCCCCACGAACAGCGCCGGATCAGGAATGGCCGCGCCCAGCGTCGCCGGCATGTCGCCGAAGGCCTGCTCGGCCAGGGCCAGGATCTCGGCCTCGTCGACCGCGCCCGTGGCGCTGACCACCAGCCGGTCGGCGGCGTAGAGGGCCGCGCGCCATTGCGCCAGGGCCTCGGGAGTGGCGGCCTCGACGCTGTCGACCGTGCCCAGGATCGGCCGGCCGACCGGATGGTCGCCCCAGGCGCCCTTCTGCAGGAGGTCGAAGACGTAGTCGTCAGGGGCGTCGGCGGCCTCGGCGATCTCCTGGGCCACGACCTGCTTCTCTCGGGCCAGGTCGCCGGCGTCCAGGGTGGGTCGGCGCACCAGGTCGGCGATCACCGCCATGGCCAGAGGCGCGCCCCCCTTCAGGGCCCGCACCTGGAAACTGGTGCGCTCATAGCCGGTGGCGGCGTTGATCGAACCGCCCTCGGTCTCGATCACCTCGACGATGTCGCGCGCGCTGCGCCCGCCCGCACCCTTGAACACCATGTGCTCGAGCAGGTGCGACCAGCCCGACCGCGCCGGATCCTCGTAGCCCGCGCCGCGTCCGGCGACGACGGTGAGGGCCAGGGTCTCGAGACCCGGCATCGGATCGCAGACGACGCGGACGCCATTGGGCAGGGTATGGAGGGTCGGAAGGCTCATTTCCCTCCGTGTAGCCGCACAAGCCCGGGAAAGCGACCCCGCGGGCTGGCGACGCAGGCACTCTTCTTCCGTAAAATCCCCGCGAAAGCGGGGACCCAGGCGTTTTATCGTCGAGAGCCACGCGTTCCAGAAAAAGCCTGGGCCCCCGCTTTCGCGGGGTTTTACGGATATTGGAATCCGTTACCGCCAGAGGACAGCTCTCACTTCCCCGCGAACGCCCGCACGTGGGCCTTCACGGCGGCCGGATCGGCCGGCAGGCGGTCGAAGCGCTCGGGCTTGGCCGACAGGTCCGGCGCGCCGCGCGGCACGCCCTGGACCACGCCGGTGGCGGCCAGAACGGCCTCGGGGAACTTGGCCGGGTGGGCGGTCGACAGCACCACGACCGGGGTCGTGGGGTTTTCCAGGCGCAGGCCGTGGGCGGCGGCGAGGCCGACGGCGGTGTGCGGATCGACCACCTCGCCGGTCTCGTTCAGCGTCGAGAGCATGGTCTTGGCGGTGTCGGCCTCGCTGACCGAGGCCCCGGCGAACAGCTCGCGCATCATGGCGTGGGCGCTGGGCGGGATGTCGAGCGAGCCGGTGGTGGCGAAACCGCGGAAAGCCCGCCCGGTCTCGACGCCGTCGCGACGCACGGCCTCGAAATAGAGCCGCTCGAAGTTGGAGGCGACCTGGATGTCCATGGCCGGGCTCTGGGTGGCGGCCACCGCCCCGCGGGCGTAGCGGCCGGTCTCGAAGGCGCGGGCCAGGATGTCGTTGCTGTTGGTGGCGGCCACGACCTTGGCGATCGGCAGGCCCATCTGCTTGGCGACGAAGGCGGCGTAGGCGTCGCCGAAATTGCCTGTGGGCACCACGAAGGCCACTTCGCGGGCCGGCGCGCCCAGACTGACGGCGGCGGTGAAGTAGTAGACGCTCTGGGCCGCGATCCGCGCCCAGTTGATCGAGTTGACGCCCGACAGGTCCACCGCGTGGCGGAACTGGTCGTCCTGGAAGGCCTGCTTGACGATGGCCTGGCAGTCGTCGAACGAGCCCTGCACCGAGACGCAAGACACGTTGGCGTCTTCGGCCGTGGTCATGAACCGGCGCTGGACCTCGCTGATCCGGCCTTCCGGGAAGAGCGCGACGATGCGGGCGTTGCTGCGGCCGCGGAAGGCCTCGACGGCCGCGCCGCCGGTGTCGCCCGAGGTGGCGCAGATGATGGTCATCGTCCGCGACTGGCGCGACAGCACGTAGTCGTAGAGCCGGCCCAGGAGCTGCATCGCAACGTCCTTGAAGGCCAGGGTCGGGCCGTGGAACAGCTCCAGAAGGTAGCGGTTGGCGGCCAGCTGCTTCAGCGGCGTCACCGCCGCGTGGGTGAAGCTGGCATAGGCCTCGTCGCACATCTGGGCCAGATCGTCGGCCGGGATGTCGTCGCCGACGAACTTGCCCAGAACCGCGGCGGCCACCTGCGCATAGGTCTTGCCGGCAAAGGCTGCGATCTCTTCGGGCGTGAAGGCAGGCCAGGCCTCGGGCACGTACAGGCCGCCGTCAGGGGCCAGGCCCGCGAGCACCGCGTCCAGGAAACCGATCGAAGGGGACTCGCCCCGGGTCGAGACGTAACGCATCAGGGCCTCATCCTACGCCAGAGCATGGCGGCATAGATAAAGAGCAGGGTGACAGCAAGACCAAACCACGTAAGCGCGTATTCCAGGTGCCGATTGGAAATTTCTGCCGGCAGCGGCGCGGGCGTGACGCCGGGAACGGCGGGGGTGGCGGTCTCGACCATGAGGATGTGCGAGGCGGGCCTGTCGGCGGCGAAGGCGGCCAGGGCCTTGCCGCGATCGCCGCCCAGCGCCTTGGGGGCCATCAGCACGCCGACCACCTGGGCCGGCGCGGCGAACGCCTGGGCCTTGGGCTGGACCTGGCCGCTCAGGGCGTCGACAAGCCCGAGGTCGAGCAGGACGACGCCGTGCGCCTGGCCGGCCAGCCGGCAGGCGGCCATGGCCCGCCAGACCATGTCGCCGTCGCGCACGCCGTAGACCAGCGGCAGCGGCGCGGTGGCGCCCGGCGCACAGTCGGCGGCCACGCGCACGAAATCGACGTCCTCGCCCTGGTCGGCGCGGGCCAGGGCCTGGGCCAGCGGGATGGCGGGCGCGGTCTTCAGCGTCTCGATCCGCGCCAGCAGGTCTTGCTTCCAGGCCAGGCGCTTCACCTGCCAGGTTCCCAGGCCGCAGAGGATGGAAAAGGCGATCAGGGTCGCGATCGTCAGGACGATCGGAAAGCGCGGCTTCGACTTGGCGGCCTCAGACATCGTCGCGCCCCGCTTGCGAAGCCTTGTTGGCGATCTGGGCGGCGACCATCAGGCCCTTGGCCGGCCGCATCAGGACGAGGCACGCCAGCAGGGTCAGCGGCAGCCAGACGACCAGCAGCAGCCACGCCGGCCAGTTCCAGGCGAACATCGAGAACAGCGCCCCGAAGGCGCATAGCGCGCCGGCGATCAGGATGACGAAGGTCGCCGCGCCGTCGCCGCTCTCGAGCTTGGAGAAGTCGTAGCCGCAGGCCTCGCAGCGCGGCGCGACCTTGAGGAAGCCATCGAACAGAAAGCCCTCGCCGCAGACGGGACAGCGCCCGGCGGCGCCGGCGGCGTAGGGGTTGGTCTTGGGCATGCGTGCTGCACCGTCCGACAAATGCGCCGCCCCTCTTTATCGCCTTCCTCGCCCTTGTGGCGAGGATCCATGCGTCGGCCGGCAAGGCGGAGATCGGCTTGCACGGTCTGAGCGACGGAACGATGGGCCCTGGGCACGAGGCCCAGGGAAGCGGCCGTGGGGCGGAGCGGGATGAGATCTCGACCCAGCCCCACTAGAACGAAAAAGGCCCGGAGCGCGGTCGGCGCTCCGGGCCCTTAGATAGTCCGTGACCTCAGTGCGCCGAGGCGCCGAAGATCACGTAGATGAAGGCGAACAGGAACAGCCAGACCACGTCGACGAAGTGCCAGTACCAGGCGGCCGCTTCGAAGCCGAAGTGCTGCTTGGGCGTGAAGGCGCCGTTCATCAGGCGGATCAGGCAGACGATCAGGAACAGCGTGCCCACGAAGACGTGGAAGCCGTGGAAGCCGGTGGCCAGGAAGAAGGTCGAGCCGTACAGGCCCGAATTGGCGGCGGCCTCGTTGTAGAACAGGTTCTCGTGGTTGATGTGGGCGTACTCGTAGACCTGGATGCAGGTGAAGAGAGCGCCCAGCGCGATGGTCAGGATCAGGCCCCACTTGGCGCCCTTGCGGTCGCCTTGCTGCAGGGCGTGGTGCGACCAGGTGATGGTCGTGCCCGACAGCAGCAGGGTCAGCGTGTTGACCAGCGGCAGGTGCCAGGGCGAGACGGTCTCGACGCCGGCGGGCGGCCAGGCGGCCCAGGCCGTGCGGACTTCCTCGATGCTGGAGAAGGTGCGGTGGCCGTGGAACAGGGCCATCTCGAAGAAGATCCAGAACCACGCCACGAAGAACATCACTTCCGAGGCGATGAACAGCACCATGCCGTAGCGCAGGCCGATCGAGACGACGGGGGTGTGGTCGCCGGCGTTGGCTTCCTTGATGACGTCCCACCACCAGCCGAACATGGTGTAGAGCACGCCGGCCAGGCCGAGCGCGAACAGCCACCACTGGCCCTTCTCGATCCCGAACACGCCGCCCTTGATCCAGGCGATCAGGCCGATGGCCATGACGGTGGCCGCCATCGAGCCGACGAACGGCCACGGACTAGGCGGCAGGATGTGGTAGTCGTGTTTGACGGCGCCGTGGGCCATGTGTTGCGAACCCTCTGATTATTTGAAGTACGCGTCGCGTAGGTCCCCCAAGGCCCGCGCACTCCCTTGTGGATTGCTATAGTCCCTTGGACGGTGTTCCGCCAAGTGGTTGAACGATGCGCGGCGTCGCGTCGGCCGACTTGCCGCCGTCCTCGCCCTCCACCGCCGGGAAAAAGGTGTAGGACAGGGTGATCTCGGACTTGCCCTTGGTCTCCGGATCCTCGGCGAAGCGGGGATCGACGAAGTAGACGACCGGGAACTCGACGGTCTGGCCGGGCTCGATCGTCTGGTTCGAGAAGCAGAAGCACTCGATCTTCTGGAAGTAGGCCCCGGCCTGCTCGGGCACGACGTTGTAGATCGCCCGGCCGGTCTGGGGCTTGTCGCTGTTGTTGGTGACCTTGAAGAAGGCCAGGCCCGACGCGCCCAGCTTGATGTCCTGGCTGACCTGCTCGGTGGTGAAGGTCCAGGGCAGGCCCCGGATATTGGCGTCGAAACGGACGACGACGCTGCGATCCAGCACCTTGGTCGGGGGGGCCTCGGCGCGGCGCACCGTGCCGTCGAAGCCCGTGACCTGGCAGAACAGCTTGTAGAGCGGCACCGAGGCGTAGGCCGCGCCGACCATGCCGGCGAAGGCGCCGACGCAGATCAGCGCCACGCGCTTGTTTCGACGCGCTTGCGGGTTGCTCGCCTTGCCGGCCTTGGCCGCCGGCCTGGGATCAGAACCGGTTTCCGACATTGGCGCCGAGCCTCACCAGGGTGACCACGAAGACCAGGGCGACGAAGGCCACCAGGCCCAGCGCCAGGGCGATGTTGCGGCCGTTGCGAGCCTTCAGCGCCTGGTCGGCGTCGGGCTTTACGGAAACGGTCTTCTTCGGATCGGTCAAAGCGGAAGCTCCAGGGCCCGGACGCCGATCATGGCCTCGGCCAGCAGGGCGGCGAACAGGGCGAACAGGTACAGGATCGAGAAGGCGAAGAGGTTGCGGGCGTCCTTGGCCCCGCCCACCGGCGGCGGGCGCTTGCCGGGCTCGGCCGGTTCAGCGGCGGGCGCGTCGGCCACCTCGTAGAGGGCGCGATCGGCCACGCGCGGGTCGGCCGCGTCGCCGGCGTCGCTGCGGAACACCCGCCAGGCCAGGATCAGGAAGACGATCCCGCCCAGCGCCGAGACGGCCAGGTACAGCGGGCCACCCAGGCCGGTCGCCGCCGGCGCCAGGCAGACGGGGATGAACACCAGGCTGTAGAGCAGGATCTGCTTGCGGGTTTCCTTGGCGCCCTTGACCACCGGCAGCATCGGCACGCCGGCCTTGGCGTAGTCGGTGCTGATGTAGAGCGACAGGGCCCAGAAATGCGGCGGGGTCCACAGGAAGATGATCAGCACCATCAGCCAGGCGTTCAGCGGCGCCGAGCCGCTGGCGGCCGCCCAGCCGATGGCCGGCGGCAGCGCGCCGGCCAGGCCGCCGATGACGATGTTCTGGGCCGTCCAGCGCTTGAGCCACATGGTGTAGACCACCGCGTAGAAGACGATGGTGAAGGCCAGAAGGCCCGCGGCCAGCCAGTTGATGGCCATGCCCATCAGCAGGACCGACAGCAGGGAGAGGACGACGCCCAGGGTCGCGGCTTCCGAGCCCTCGACCAGGCCGGCCGGCACCGGGCGGCCGCGGGTGCGGCGCATCTTGGCGTCGATATCGGCGTCGTACCACATGTTCAGGGCGCCCGAGGCCCCCGCGCCCACGGCGATGCACAGCACCGCCACCGCGCCCAGCAGCGGGTGGATGTGGGTGCGGGCGGCCACCAGGCCGGTCGCGGCCGTGAACACCACCAGCGACATCACGCGCGGCTTGAGCAGTTGGAAGTAGTCCTGCCAGCGCGCCGCGCGAACCGTGTCGGCGGGCGTGTCGGGCGAAAGGACGGCGGGCTTGGCCATGGGAATACGGGTCTTCGAACGAGGTCTTGATGGGCGAAGGGCGCGGGCCGGGCTGCCGCCCGATCCGCGCCCCCGCGCTTATACTGCTATCTTACCAGAGATCAGTGATGATCGTCGGCCTTGATGACCGGCGGCTCGCTGAACTGGTGGAACGGCGGCGGCGAGGACAGGGTCCATTCCAGCGTGGTGGCGCCTTCGCCCCACGGGTTGGCCTCGGCCTTGCGGCGACGGATGGCCGCCTCGATCAGCACCAGCATGAAGACGCCGACGCCGAGGACGGTGATCATGTAGCCCACCGACGAGACGTAGTTCCACTTCGCGAAGGCGTCCGGATAGTCGACATAGCGACGCGGCATGCCGTCCAGGCCCAGGAAGTGCTGCGGGAAGAACACCAGGTTCACGCCGACGAACATGATCCAGAAGTGGGTCGCGCCGAGGAACTCGTTGTATTTCACGCCCCACATCTTCTCGAACCAGTAGTAGAAGCCCGCGAAGATGGCGAAGACGGCGCCCAGGCTGAGCACGTAGTGGAAGTGGGCCACCACGTAGTAGGTGTCGTGCAGACTGTAGTCGATGCCGGCGTTCGACAGGACCACGCCGGTGACGCCGCCGACCGTGAACAGGAAGATGAAGCCGATCGCCCACAGCATGGGCGTCTTGAAGCTGATCGAACCGCCCCACATCGTGGCGATCCAGCTGAAGATCTTCACCCCCGTCGGGACGGCGATGATCATCGTCGCGGCCACGAAGTAGGCGCGCAGGTTGATGGGCATGCCGACCGTATACATGTGGTGGGCCCACACGACGAAGCCGACGAAGCCGATGGCGACCATGGCGTAGGCCATGGCGAGGTAGCCGAAGACCGGCTTCTTGGAGAAGGTCGAGACGATGTGGCTGATGATGCCGAACCCCGGCAGGATCAGGATGTAGACTTCCGGGTGACCGAAGAACCAGAACAGGTGCTGGAACATCACCGGGTCGCCGCCGGCGGCGGGATCGAAGAAGTGGGTGCCGAAGTTGCGGTCGGTCAGCAGCATGGTGATGGCGCCGGCCAGCACGGGCAGCGACAGCAGCAGCAGGAAGGCGGTGATCAGCACCGACCAGGCGAACAGCGGCATGCGGTGCAGGGTCATGCCCGGCGCGCGCATGTTGAAGATCGTGGTGATGAAGTTGATCGCGCCCAGGATCGACGAAGCGCCGGCCAGGTGGAGCGACAGGATCGCCAGGTCCATGGCCGGGCCGGTGTGGCCCGAGGTCGACAGCGGCGGATAGATCGTCCAGCCGCCGCCGAAGCCGTGGCCCGGGCCGCCGTCGACGAACATCGAGGTGCACAGCAGGATCCAGGCGGCGACCAGCAGCCAGAACGAGATGTTGTTCATCCGCGGGAAGGCCATGTCCGGCGCGCCGATCATGATCGGGACGAACCAGTTGCCGAAGCCGCCGATCATGGCGGGCATGACCATGAAGAAGATCATGATCAGGGCGTGGGCGGTGACCACGGCGTTGTAGCCGTGCTTGCCCTTGAAGACGCCCCACTCGGCCAGCAGGCCAGTCTCGGAGAAGATCTGGATGCCCGGGTGCATCAGCTCCCAGCGGATCAGGCCCGACAGGGCCCCGCCGACGATGCCCGCCATGATGGCGAACAGGATGTAGAGCGTGCCGATGTCCTTGTGGTTCGTCGAGAAGAACCAGCGCTGGAAGAAGGGCGGCTTTTCGTCGGCGCCATGGCCGGCGTCGTGGTGATCGATGTCAGCGGCGTGAGCCATCGGACTGATATCCTAAAGCGTTCTTAGGCCGCCGGCGCGGCGGCGGGGGCCGCGGCCGGAGCGGAAGCGGGTGCAGCCGGAGCGGCGGCGGGCGTGGCGGCCGGAGCCGCGCCAGGCGCGGCCGGGGCGGCCTCGGCGGTCGCCGGGGCGGCGGGCGCCTCGGCGGGAGCCTTGGACTTAACCCACGCGTCGAACTCGGCCTGCGTGACGACCTTGATCTCGATCGGCATGAAGGCGTGGTCGATGCCGCAGAGCTCCGAGCACTGGCCGTAATAGGTGCCCACCTTCTCGGCCTTGAACCAAGTTTCGTTCAGGCGGCCCGGAATGGCGTCGGTCTTCAGGCCGAAGGCCGGCAGGGCGAAGGCGTGGATCACGTCGGCGGCGGTGACCTGCACGCGCACCACCTGGTTGACCGGCACGACCAGCGCGTTGTCGGCGGCCAGGCGATAAAGGCTGTGCGGCAGGCCCTTGGCCGCCACTTCTTCCTCGCTCAGCACCTTGGAGATGATCTCCGGCACCTTCTGGTCCGGATACTCGTAGCCCCAGTACCACTGATAGCCCGTGGCCTTCACGGTCATGTAGGGCTTGGGCATGTCGTTATACTTGAACAACAGCCGGAACGAGAAGATGGCGATGATCATCAGGATCAGCACCGGCACGATCGTCCAGATGATCTCGATCGTGGTGTTGTGGCTGAACTTGGCCGGAACCGGGTTCGCCTTCTTGTTGTATCGGACAGCGATCCAGACCAGCAGGCCCAGGACCAGCAGGGTGATGGCCGTGATGATCGGCATCAGAACCCAGTCGTGGAACCAGATGGCGTCGTGCTTGAGCACGGACGCCGCCGGCTGGAGGGCGATACCCCCCGGCGTCGGCTGGCCCAATAGATCGTCGGCGAAGGCATGCCCCGCGAGCGTCGTCATGACGGCGGCGGCTGCAAAGCCCAACCCCTTCCGTCCCATCCCCTGAACTTGTGCCTTCATTTCCCTCTCGGCCCGTTACGGCGGCGACCGGCTGTTACTCAGCCGTGTCCCCGCGCCGACATGCACAATACGACCGGTTACGCGGACTTATGCAATCGACTTGAAACGGTCGAAAGCACTCCCCCCACGGCGCCGGCCGGTCGCAGGCGTGCTTACGCGCTTCAATCCCTGTTGCCAAGCACCCGAAACCACACGTTGGGCAGGGGAATCGCGTCAGTTGCGAAGCATTCTCAATAACTTCGCCAATTTCATCCACACGACCGACAGGCGAATCACGTCGATCCTCGAACATTGATAACTTGTAATAACAGCTACCTTGCATCACACACTACCTGGCCGTACAAGGTTCTCACCAACAGGAAACGAGAGCCGTGCCTGAAGCCATCGAAACCCAATTGAAGAAAGGCGTGCTGGCGCTGTGCGTGCTGGCCCTGCTGTCGAAGGCCGACAGCTACGCCTACGAGATCGCCAGCCAGCTGGCCAAGGACATCGATATGGGAGAGGGGACCATCTACCCGCTGATGCGGCGATTGCAGTCCGACGGCCTGGTCGAGACCTATCTGGTCGAGTCGACCAGCGGCCCGCCCCGCAAATACTACCGCCTCACCACCGCCGGCCGCGACAGCTTCGCCGCCCAGAAGAGCGAATGGGAAGCCTTCGCCAAGGCCGTGAACGACATCCTGGGAGCCGCCGCATGACCCGCGCCGAATTCGTCACCCGCCTGAAGCGCGGCCTGGCCGGCCTGCCGGCCTCCACCATCGCCGACGCGGTGGCCGACTACGAGGCCCACTTCGACGACGCCATCGCCGCCGGCCGCACCGAGGCCGAGACGGCCGCGGCCCTCGGCGATCCCGACCGCCTGGCCCGCGAGCTGCGCGCCGAAGCCGGCCTCAAGCGCTGGGAAGAGACCAAGAACCCGTCGGCCGCCGCCGGCGCCGTATTCGCGGTGCTGGGCCTGGGCGCGATCGACATCCTGATCCTGCTGCCCATCCTGATGGGCGTGATCGGGGCGCTGTTCGGCTTCTTCATGGCCGGGATCGGCATCTTCATCGCCGGCGGCTTCGTGTTCTCGGCCGGACCGTTCATGGACCCGCCGGGCGGCCCGGCCTTCGCCATCCTCGGCGGCATCGGCCTGATGGCCGCGGCCACCGCGCTCAGCGCCGTCACCGGCCTGGTCACCGTTGGCCTGGTCAACCTGCTGGTCTGGTACGGCCGGCTCCACTACCGGCTGCTGAAGCCGGCCATCGAACCGCAAGCCTGAGGCCTGGCCATGATCCGTAACCTCACCATCATCGCCGTCGCCAGCTTCGTCCTGGCCGTGGCGTGCCTCGGAACCGCCTTCGCCATCGGCGGCCGCGACCTCGTCAAGCAGGGCGGCTGGAGCTTCCCGGCCAACATCCACATCGAGGACGACGACGGCCGCGTCACCATCCGCCGCAACGGCGACGTGACGATCGAGGACCACGGCCCCAACACCAGCCGCCAGATCGCCTGGAGCGGCGGCGAGGCCCTGCGCATCGACCTGCCCGCCCGGGTGATCTACACTCAAGGGCCCAAGGCCGACATCACCGTCGAGGGGCCCGAAGGCCTGGCCCGGCGCGTGGTGCTGACCAACGACCGCCTGCACTTCGACGGCGACGGCCAGGGCCGCGGCTTCCGCTTCGACCGCCACGGCATGCAGACCTTCGCGGGCAGCGACGACCTGGTGATCCGCATCACCGCCCCGGCCGTGCGCAAGTTCACCCTCAACGGCTCGGGCGACCTGGACATCCAGTCCTACGACCAGCCGGACCTGTCGCTGACCCTCAACGGCAGCGGCGAGGCCTACGCCTCGGGCAAGACCGGCAAGGTCGACCTCCGGATCGCGGGCTCGGGAGAGGCCGAACTGACCGCCCTGACCGTCACCGACGCCAAGGTCGCGATCGCCGGCAGCGGCGAGGCCAAGCTTGGCCCCACGGGCGAGGCGGACGTGCACATCGCCGGCAGCGGCGACGTCACCCTGACCGAGCGTCCGGCCAGCCTGTCCAAGTCGATCGCCGGTTCGGGCGACATCAACGAAAGCTGGTGAGCGATCCGGGGGCGGAGGGAGATGACGCGGGGCCTGCAAGCGCCTACCTTACAGGAATGACCGCTCCCCTCTCCGCCCCTTCCCTGCTGGACGCCGCCGGCGTCGACCCGCAACGCGCCCGCGCCATCCTCGGCGAGGCCCTGGCCGGGGCCGATGACGGCGAGCTGTTCCTCGAACGGTCCGAGAGCGAGGCCTTCGTCTTCGACGACGGCCGGCTGAAGACCGCCTCCTACGACAGCGGCGAGGGCTTTGGCCTGCGCGTGGTGGCCGGCGAGACGGCCGGCTACGCCCACGCCTCGGAGATCTCCGAGGCCGCCATCGGCCGGGCCGCCTCTTCCGCCAGCCTGGCCAAGCGCGGCTATGCCGGCGTCTCGGCCGAAGGCCCGCGCTCGACCAACGAAAAGCTCTACGGCGAGGACGACCCGGTTTCCTCGCCCGCCTTCTCCGACAAGGTGTCCCTGCTCCAGGAGATCGACGCCTTCGCCCGCCAGCGCGACCCGCGCGTGGTGCAGGTGCTGGCCAGCCTGGCCGGCGAGCGCCGCGTGGTCGAGATCCTGCGCGCCGACGGCAAGCTGATCCGCGACGTGCGCCCGCTGGTGCGCCTGAACGTCCAGGTCACCGTCGAGAAGGACGGCAAGCGCGAGGCCGGCTCGTCCGGCGCCGGCGGCCGCGCCGGCTTCTCGGCCTGGATCAGCCCCGACAAGTGGCAGGGCCAGGTCGACGAGGCCCTGCGCATGGCGCTGGTCAATCTCGACGCCGTCGCCTGCCCGGCCGGCGAGATGGACGTGGTGCTGGGCCCGGGCTGGAACGGCGTGCTGCTGCACGAGGCCGTCGGCCACGGTCTGGAAGGCGACTTCAACCGCAAGGGCATCAGCGCCTTCTCGGGCCGCATCGGCGAGCGGGTGGCCGCCAAGGGCGTCACCGTCTTCGACGACGGCTCGATCCCCGGCCGCCGCGGCTCGCTGACCATCGACGACGAGGGCACGCCGACCAAGCGCACCATCCTGATCGAGGACGGCATCCTCGTGGGCTACATGCACGACCGCATGTCGGCCCGGCTGATGGGCATGCAGGCGACCGGCAACGGCCGCCGCCAGTCCTACGCCCACATGCCGATGCCGCGCATGACCAACACCGGCATGCTGGCGGGCAATGACGACCCGGCCGAGATGATCGCCTCGATGAAGAAGGGCCTCTACTGCGCCAACTTCGGCGGCGGCCAGGTCGACATCACCAACGGCAAGTTCGTCTTCCAGTGCACCGAGGCCTACCTGGTCGAGGACGGCAAGATCACCGCTCCGGTCAAGGGCGCCACCCTGATCGGCGACGGCCCGTCGGCCCTGACCCGCGTGACCATGATCGGCAACGACTTCGACTTCGATCCCGGCATCGGCGTCTGCGGCAAGGCCGGCCAGGGCGTGCCCGTGGGCGTGGGCCAGCCCAGCCTGAAGATCACCGGCCTGACGGTCGGCGGGACGAATATCTGATCCAAGAAATCCTCCCCCTCCGGGGGAGGTGTCGCCAAAGGCGACGGAGGGGGGGCGTTTTCAGCCTCAGCTGAACTAGGCCGATTTCCGACAGACTTCCCCCTCCGACCGCTTCGCGGCCACCTCCCCCTTCAGGGGGAGGATCTCGAAACCTGGACGCTTCCGTCCATTGATGTCCATTATTTAATCCACATTTCAAGCTTGTAACTTTCCCTCCCGGCGGCCAAAGGCCCAGTTTGCCAGCCACGCAACTGGCGGGGGCCAGGGGACGGAACGACATGCAGTTCGGATCGCTTTTCGCGGCCCTCGCGGCCGCAACGCCCGAGGCCGCGGCCCAGGCCCCCGTCGTCGCCGCGGCGACCGAGGGCGTCACCCGCTATCCCGCCGCCTTCTTCGCCGAGCGCCAGCCGCTGTCGGCCTACGACATGGTCGTGCGCGTGCCCGGCTTCACCTTCGACGGCGGCGACAGCGTGCGCGGCTTCGGCGGCGCGGCCGGCAATGTGCTGATCGGCGGCCAGCGCCCGGCCACCAAGAGCGAGTCCCTGGAAGACGCCCTGCGCCGCATTCAGGCCAGCCAGGTCGACTGCGTCGAGATCATCGTCGGCGGCGCCCCGGGCATCGACATGCAGGGCAAGAACGTCGTGGCCAACGTCGTGCTGCGGGCCGACGCCAAGGGCTCGACCCTGCTGGCGGTGGCCAGTTCGTTCCAGCAGGACGGCCGCACCACCCCGGCCATGCGCTTCGAGGGCTCGCGCCAGTACGGCGTCAACGCCTTCGACTGGTCGCTGCTGGCCTTCCGCTATGTCGACGACGGCGCGGGCGAAGGCCCCAAGGTCGTGCGCCGGGCGAACGGCGCCGTCAGCCCGTCCTGGCTGGACGAGACCGGCGGCGGCGACGGCCTGACCGCCAAGGCGAACTTGAAGCGCCCGCTGCTGGGCGGCCGGCTGTCGGTCAACACCGTCTACGAGCACGAGGTCTATGACTGGAGCCTGGAGGACATCCCCCCGGCCGGCGGCGACCGCCTGAAGGTCATCGACGCCGACGACCGCGAGGAAGGCGAGATCGGCCTGGGCTGGGAACGTCCGCTGACCGCCAAGTCGCGCGTCGAGCTGACCGGCCTCCTGCGCCGCAAGCACGTCGACTACGCCAGCACCTTCACCGAAGCGGGCGAGGCCGGGCGCTTCATCTCGGCCCGCGACAGCGGCGAAAGCATCGCCCGCGGCGTGCTGCGCCACACATTGAGCCCGACCCTGTCGTTCGAGGGCGGCGGCGAGATCGCGGTGAACTTCCTGGAGAGCCAGATCGGCTACCTGGTCAACGGAACGCCCCAGGTGCTGCCGGCCGCCAACGTGCGGGTCGAGGAAAAGCGCGGCGAGGCCTTCGGCGTCGCCACCTGGCGCGCTCACTCCAAGCTGACCCTGGAAGGCGCCCTGCGGCTGGAGCGCTCGACCATCTCCCAGACCGGCGACACCAACCTGGAGAAGTCGTTCACCTATCCCAAGCCGCGCCTGTCGGTCACCTGGTCGCCCAGCGCCCACGACCAGCTGCGCGGCCGCGTCGAGCGCGAGGTCGGCCAGCTGGACTTCAGCGACTTCGTCTCGTCGACCACCTTCTCAACCGGCCGCGACACCGCCGGCGGCGCCGAACTGGTGCCCGAGCGGACCTGGGTGTTCGAGGCGGCCTGGGAGCGCAAGTTCGGCAAGGACGGCGCGGTGGTGCTGACCGCCCGCCACAAGGAGATCAGCGACGTCGCCGACCGCATCCTGGTGGTCGACAAGGCCGGCAATCTCTACGACGCCCCCGGCAATATCGGCGACGCCGCGGGCGACGAGCTGGAATTGTCGGTGAACCTGCCGCTGGAGCGCTTCGTCCCCGGCGGCCTGCTGCGCGGCAAGGGAACCTGGACCCGGTCGGAGGTCGTCGACCCGATCACCGGCCACAAGCGCCGGATCAGCGACCAGGAGCCCTTCGAGGGCGAGCTGCGGTTCTCCCAGGACCTGCCCAAGCGCAAGCTGCAATGGGGCGTGGAGCTGTTCTCGGGCGAGACCGAGACGTCGTACGCCTTCAACGAGGTCAGCCGCTTCGAGATCGAGCCGTGGCTCCTGGCCTATGCAGAGGTCAAGCCGCGCCAGGGGCTGTCGCTGCGGGTCGAGGCCCAGAACCTCACCGGCCGCGGCCTCAACCGCCAGCGCGAGGTGTTCGAGGGCCGCGTCCGCGCGCCGGGCGACTTTGCCTATCTCGACGACCGCCGCGTCGACTTCGACCCCTTCATCTATTTCCGCCTGCGCCAGACCTGGGGCTGAGCCGGACGCCAGACAACAAGGCCGCCGCCCGCACCTCTCGGTCCCCAACCCCAGCGGACAGAAGCGGCCACTGCGAAGGGACCCTGGCTCGCGCCGGGGTCCTTTTTTTTCACGCGGGAACGGTTCGGGCGCGCTCTCGCTGCACGTTTCACGAAGCGCGCATTCGCCGACAGATTGAACCGCTTCTTCAGAAATCGGGCCTAGCCAATGCCACGGTGCAGTTGGACGAGGCGCTCATGAGTAGGTTTACCGCCCTCCCCGTGGATGGCGACGCTTTCGTGCTCGAACGTGGCGAGCGGACGATCCTGGTGGACGGCGGAGCGTGCTCCCGGGAACTGGTGGAACAGCTTCGCCACGTGCTCCCTCCTGGCAAGACGCTGGACATCGTCGTCTGCACCCATGCGGACGAAGACCATGCGCAAGGCCTGGTCGATCTGTTCTCAGAATGGAATCTGCAGATCGGCGTTCCCCTGAGCGTCAACGAGTTCTGGCTGCCAGCAGTCTGGGCCGAGGTGATCGCCGCAGCGCTCGCAGACGGCCTCGAACTCGACGCGACCATCAAGGACGCGCGCAAGCTCCTTGAACGAGCCCTTGCGGCGGAGCCCCTTCTGGAACCCGAAGATGAGAGCTTCGATGGCTCCTCCGACGTCGCCTGGATAGATGCGATGGTGGATGCAATTGCAGGCGCTGAAGACCATGACGCGCCCTCCGAAACCGAACGCGACGAGCATCTTGAATACTCGCAGGCCCGAGGCGTCGCGGAAGGCTTCGGGCATCTCTCGGCTCTGGCCAAAGATGCATGCTTCAATAGCCCATATCTCGGCCTCACGCTGGAAACTCTGGAGTCGCTAGATGCACTAGATGCACTGGAGGCTCTGGATGCACTGGATGCACTGGAGGCCCTGAACGCGTCCTGGCTTTCCCTTCAGTTCTCGGTCGGCGAGCGCCTGAGCCGCGTCGTCGCCTCGGCGCTTGCAAATGGCGCCATCATCCGATGGTTCGACTACGGCGCCTTCAAAAGAAGGAAGCAGCCCGCTTCTGGCGGGATCGCGGACGTTCTGGAGCCCGTGAACTGCGTCGAGGTTCGCAGGACGCCGCGACGCAGATCCCTGATGACGGTCCTGGCCCTGAGCACGGTGAACATCGAGAGCCTGGTGTTCGTCGCCCCGGAACGCGACGACGAGCCCGCGGTGCTATTCACGGCAGACTCCCCATTCATGTGGAGCAGCGGGCGCCATCGCAGAAACTGCGCCGTCACCGGCAAGCCACCCGAGAAGCGGACCCTTCTCACGGCCCCTCATCACGGCGCAGCGACCAACGATCGCGCCTACGCGTCGATCGAAGCCTGGGCGCCCAACCATCAGTGGGTTCGCAGCGGCGGTCAGATGCGACACCCGGACGGCGCCTTCAAACACAGAAACCCGCGCATCTGCACGTGGTGCCCCCACAAACCTCATGATTTCGAGCGCGTGACAGCCGAGACCGACAGCGACGGCTGGCGCGTCGTCTCGCCTCAACGAACGTGCGACTGCTAGGGTGGCTTTCGCCCTCCCCTACTTGTCGACCACCTTGATGATGCGGTCGGAGGACGGACGACCGGCCAGGCCCTTGCCGGCGGCGTAGGTGACGATCAGGGCGTCGTCCTTGATCGTCGCGCCGGGCTTTCGCCCCTCGGCCAGCAGCACGCGGCCGATGCGGTTCAGCAGGCCGCGGTCACCGTTGCGGGCCATGCGCTCGAAGGCCTCGGCGGTGACGTTGGCGCATTCGGCGACCAGCACCGAGGTCTCGGGCCGGGCGTCCTGCACGGTCTCGAAGCTGACCCGGTGGCGCGCCGCGCGGCTGGCGCGGTCGGCCGCCTGCAGCATGCGCTGGAACAGGGCGTTGGGCGTGATGAAGGCCGGCGGCTGGATGGTCGGGGCCCGGCCCATCAGCGCCGCGGCGGCGCCGGCCGGCCGGTCGGGCGTGAACAGGGTCATGCCGCCCAGCTTGGTGGCGCGCAGCATCGGCTCGCCCAGCTCGTTCTTGTAGATGACGTCGCCGCGCGGCCCGGCATGGGGCGACAGCACCCATACCTCGCTGCTGTTCTCGAACTTCAGCAGGGTCGTCGGGGTGGCGCGGTCGAGCACGAAGGCCCCGCCGCCGTCGGACACGTAGCGGGCCACCGGCGGCGGCGGGGCCTTGCGGGCCTCGGCGGCGGCGCGGTCGCCGAACAGGGCGTCGCGCAGGTTATGCTTGGACTGGGCCGCGACGGGCGTGGCGATGGTCAGGCCTGCCAGGGCGAGCATCAGCGTTGCCGCGCAGCCTCCCGGCCCCATCCTTTCCACCGTCGGTCGTATCATGCGAACGGTGATGGTCCCCGACTGGGGCGAATCTTGGACGTGGAGGCGGCGCTTCCTGGCAAGCGTCGCCGTGCGACTTTTCTGCAACGCTTCCCTTGGCGCGCGGCCCCCGCCACTCGCTCCCCATAGAGCCTGCCCGCTTCGGTCGCCCGCAACGGACAAGCAGGCTCGTCCCAAACAGGAAGAGCGCGGCGATCCGCCACGTGCTCCCGGTTGGCGCGATTGACGCCAACCGGGACCGTCAGGTCAAGACAGAAGGTTCGAGGCCAGCCTCAGGCGAGGTACTGGCCGCCGTTCAGCGACAGGGTGGCGCCGGTGACGAAACCCGCCCGCTCGCCGGCCAGGAACGAGACCATGTCGGCGATCTCCTCGCCCTTGCCCAGGCGGCCGACGGGGATGCCGCCGATGATGCCGGCCAGCACCGTCTCGGGCACGGCGGCCACCATCTCGGTGTCGATGTAGCCGGGGCAGATCACGTTGACCGTGACGCCCTTCTTGGCGTTCTCCAGGGCCAGCGCCTTGGTGAAGCCGATCAGGCCGGCCTTGGCGGCCGAGTAGTTGGTCTGGCCGACCTGGCCCTTCTGGCCGTTGATCGAGCTGATGTTGACGATCCGGCCCCAGCCGCGCTCGCGCATGCCCTCGATCACCGGACGGGTCATGTTGAAGGCCGAGTCCATGTTGACCCGGATCACTTCCGACCACTGATCGTAGGTCATCTTGTGCAGGAAGCCGTCACGGGTGATGCCGGCGTTGTTGACCAGCACGTCGATCGGGCCCAGCTCGGCCGTCACCTTGGCCACCGCGGCCTGGCAGTCGTCGAACGAGCCGACATTGCCCTTCACCACCATCACGCCAAGCTCCTTGGCGCAGGCCTCGGCGGCCGCCTCGTTGCCGGAATAGCCGGCCGCGACCTTGAGGCCGTCGGCCACCAACCGCTCGCAGATCGCCCGGCCGATACCCCGGGTGCCGCCGGTCACGAACGCAACTCTAGCCATACAGTAGTCTCCCGCTTCCGTTACGTCATGGTTGCACGTGGTCGCGTCCGGAGCGCAAGCCCCGGACGCAGTTTGTCACGAAGACTTCTTCCGGGGCCAGACTACCCGGCTCAGACGGCCTCGACGCAGAGGGCCACGCCCATGCCGCCGCCGACGCACAGCGTGGCCAGGCCCTTCTTGCCGCCCGAGCGCTTCAGCTCGTGGACAAGGGTGGTCAGGATCCGCGCGCCCGAGGCGCCGATCGGGTGGCCGATGGCGATGGCGCCGCCGTTGACATTGACCTTGGCCGGGTCGAGGCCCAGCTCGCGCACCACCGAGATCGACTGGGCGGCGAAGGCCTCGTTGCTCTCGATCAGGTCGAGGTCGCCGACGGTCCAGCCGGCCTTTTCCAGGGCCTTCTTGGTGGCCGGGATCGGGCCGGTGCCCATGATCTCGGGCTCGACGCCGGCATTGGCCCACGAGACGATCCTGGCCAGCGGCTTGAGGCCGCGCTTGTCGGCTTCCTCGGCGCTCATCAGCACCAGGGCGGCGGCGCCGTCATTGAGGCCCGAGGCGTTGGCGGCGGTGACCGAGCCGTCCTTGGCGAAGGCCGGCTTCAGGCCCGAGATGCTGTCCAGCGTCACCCCATGGCGGATGTATTCGTCCTGGTCGACGACGGTGTCGCCCTTGCGGCCCTTGATGGTCACGCCGACGATCTCGTCGGCGAACTTGCCGGCCTTCTGGGCGGCCTCGGCCTTGTTCTGGCTGGCGACGGCGAACTTGTCCTGGTCCTCGCGGGTGATCTGCCAGCGGTTGGCGATGTTCTCGGCCGTCTGGCCCATGTGGTAGCCATGGAAGGCGTCCCACAGGCCGTCCTTGATCATGGTGTCGACAAAACCCAGGTCGCCCATCTTCTGGCCGGTGCGCAGGGCCTGGGCGTGCGGGGCCTGGCTCATGCTCTCCTGGCCGCCGACCACGACGATGCTGGCGTCGCCCGACAGGATCTGCTGGGCGCCCAGGGCCACCGCGCGCAGGCCCGAGCCGCACAGCTGGTTGAGGCTCCAGGCCGGGCTCTCGACCGGGATGCCGGCCTTGACCGAGGCCTGGCGGGCCGGACCCTGACCGGCGCCGGCCTGCAGCACCTGACCCAAGATCACTTCGTCGACGTCGGCCGGCTTGATCCCGGCGCGCTCGACGGCGGCGGCGATCGCGGTCTTGCCCAGCTCCGCGGCCGGCAGGCTCGAAAGCGCGCCGAGGAAGGAACCCACCGGCGTGCGGGCGGCGGAGACGATGACGATATCGGTCATTGGCTTTGATTTTCCCGTGACTGTTCCGTGACGCCTTCGCAGGTGCGGCGCCCACACTTTTGCAGTGCAACAGCACCATGCCCAAACGAACGGCGTTCGTCACGAATACATTTTCATGTCATCATCTGGCGTCCAAGTCCTCGCGGGACTGGCGCCCTGGCTTTGCATTAGCGATAGTGCGATGCGAAAAGGCGGGCGACACCGCTGTCCCAGGGAACGAAATGTCCGAGAACCCCGAAAAAGGCGAAGCCGCCACCAGCGCCGACAAAGTTTCCGCTGAAAAAGGTTCGGGGCAGCGCGTGGTCATCAAGAAGTACGCCAACCGCCGGCTCTACAACACCGCGTCCAGTTCCTACGTCACCCTCGAACACCTGTCGGACATGGTGAAGGAGGGCGTCGACTTCGTAGTCTACGACGCCAAGACCAACGACGACATCACCCGCTCGGTGCTGACCCAGATCATCTTCGAAGAGGAAAACCGCGGCGGCGGCCAGAACCTGCTGCCCATCCAGTTCCTCCGCCAGCTGATCGGCTTCTACGGCAACTCGATGCAGGCCTTCCTGCCCAGCTACCTGGAGATGTCGCTGGAAAGCTTCTCCAAGCAGCAGGAGCGCATGCGCCAGCAGTTCACCGGCGCCCCGGGCCTGGCCGGCAAGGCGGCCGCGCCGGGCATGGCCATCTACGAGGAACAGATCCGCCAGAACATGGCGCTGTTCGACCGGGCTATGAAGATGTTCTCGCCCTTCGCCTACAGCCGCCCCGAGGACGCCGCCGCCGAGGCCCCCGCCGCCCCGCCGCCGCCCGCGCCGGCGCCGTCCGCCCCCAGCGAGGACAGCCTGGCCGACCTCAAGCGCCAGCTCGAGGCCATGCAGGAACAGATCGCCAAGCTGGCGACCAAGTCCTAATTTCCATCAACCATGACGGCGCATTCGTTCTTAACGGAGGCGCCGCTAGCGTGCCGACCATGACCGGTCCGATCGACCCCATCCGACGTGCGGCGAACGCGCGCCGGGCGCTGGCCGCGCCCAAGGACACCGACCGCCACGAGGCGGACGGCGAAGAGGTCGTGTTCGTCCGCGACGAGGAAGAGACGCCGGCCGATCCGCCGCCGCAGCCGCGCCCGCGCGGCCCGTTCGCCGCCTTCGCCGCCCAGGTCATGGGCCAGCCCGGCCAGAAGCGCGGCCTGCGCGGTGGGCAGGAAGTGCTCGACGCGGCGCGTTCGACCTATCTCGGCACGGAATATTCCGGCCCGGCCGACCGCCGCCCCAAGGCGGGCCTGATCAAGAAGACCGAGATCTAGCCGCCAGATCTGGCCGCAAGGACGGCGACCTGGGCCTCCAGCGCCGCCACCCTGGCCTCCAGCCGCGCGATCCGCGCCGCGGCCGGATCGACCGGCGCCGAATGCGCGCCCACCCCGGCGCGCTGGGCGGCTTCTTCCCGGGAAACCCCGACCATCTCGGCAAAAACCGCCAGTTCGGCCGGCGCGATCTCGCGCTGATCCTTGAAGACCAGCTCCAGATCGGCCGCGCTGAGACCCGCCGCCGCGGCCAGGGCCAGACGATCCAGGCCCCGCTGCGCCAGCCGCGCGTCGTACCAGTCGTGATCGAAGAACAGCGCCATCCTGGATTTCTAGCGCCCCGCGCCGACTTGGCGCCAGTCTTGCTAGGTCGAGACCCGAGTCTTTCCGGAAAGCGTCACGACCTATGCTGTCCATCCTGATCCGAGCCTTCGACGTGGCCGTCGTCACCCTGATCTTCTCGGTCCTGACCTGACACCGTTTTCCTGACAACGCTTCCCTGCGACAAAAGCGCCGAGCGACATCCATTCGCTTGATCGTAGGGACTGCCGGGTCCAATTTAACCGTGTCGCGTCCACCCCCCACAACGCGACATGCGTACCGCCGGCCCGAGGTTGCCCCTAGTCCTCGGGCCGGTTCTACGTCCAGCCCCAAGACATTGTTGGATTTCGCGGCCGCTCTTCGAGATGAGGCGTGCGCTCGAAGACTATCCATAATTCTTCGCCTCCCCCGCCCCTGCGGCAAGGTCCCATGCCGGCGACCGCTCAGACCTCGACCAAGCTCGAAGGGTCTGAGCAGGCTGAACCATGGATCCTGGACACAAGGCCCAGGAAGGCGAATGAGGGCGCTTCAGCCCTACGCCGCCTCCAGCAACATCATCGTGCCCTGGCCGCCGTCGGCGCAGATGCTGACGATGGCCTTCTCGCCCTTGCCGCGCGCCGCCAGTTCCTTGGTCGCCTGGGACAGGATCCGCGCGCCGGTGGCCCCGAACGGGTGGCCCAGGGCCAGGCTGCCGCCGGTGGGGTTCATCCGCTCGCGCGGGAAGGCGCCAAGATCGGCCGTGACGCCGGCCCGCTCGGCCAGGAACTTTTTGCTCTCCCAGGCGGCGATGTGCGACAGCACCTGGGCCGCGAAAGCCTCGTGGATTTCCCAGAGCCCGATGTCGCCAAGCGTGAGGCCGTTGCGGGCCAGCATGCGCGGCACGCCATAGGCCGGGGCCATCAGCAGGCCTTCGCTCCTCAGGTCGATGGCGGTGACTTCGTAGTCGAGGATCTTCACCCGCGGCGTACGCTCGGGCAGCCGGGCCAGGCCCGCCTCCGAGGCCACCCAGACGCTGGCCGCGCCGTCGGTCAGCGGCGAGGAATTGCCGGCCGTCAGCGTGCCTTGGCCGCTCACCTTGTCGAAGGCCGGCTTCAGCTTGGCCAGCTTCTCCAGCGTGCTGTCCTTGCGCGGGATGGTGTCGCGCCGCGCCTCGCCGACCGGGATCACCAGGTCGTCGAAGAAGCCGTTCTCCCAGGCCCGCACGGCGTTCTGGTGGCTGGAAAAGGCGATGGCGTCCTGGTCGGCGCGGGCCAGACCCCATTCCTTGGCGGTGATCTCGGTGTGCTCGCCCATGGAAAGGCCCGTGGTGCGATTGGCCACCTTGGGGATGAACAGCTTCGCATCCGCCGCCTTGAACGCCGACAGCACCGCCAGCCGCCCCTTCAGGTCACGGGCCTGCTGGAAGCGGCGGATCCAGTCCGACAGCCGCACCGACAGGCCGATCTGCACCCGGCTCATGGCCTCGACGCCGCCGACCAAAGCCAGGTCGCGGCCGCGCCCGTCGATCATGCCGGCGGCCTCGAGCACGCCGGTCATGCTGGTCGAGCAGGCCATGACCGTGGAGAAGGCCGGAATGGTCGGGTCCGCCCCGGCGTCCAGCAGCACCTCGCGCGCTATGTTGCTCCAGGTCAGGTTGGGGATCACCGTGCCCCAGACCGCGAAGTCGGGCCGCGCGCCCTTCTCCAGCATGGCCTTCACCACCGGCACGGAAAGGTCAATGGCGTCATGGGCGGCCAGGGCCCCGTCGACCTTGGCGAAGGGCGAGCGCAGGCCGGCGGCGAGCCAGAGATTGGAAGCGGTCATGAACGGCGTCCGTAAGAGGGTCTGTTACCGATAGATAGTGGGCCGGACGCGCCGGCGCTTGTCGAAATCGGCCGCCCTCAGCCGTAGCGCTCCTCGGACCACGGATCGCCGCGATTGTGATAGCCGCGCTCCTCCCAGAAGCCGGGCCGGTCGGCGGCCACGAACTCGATGCGCTTCAGCCACTTGGCGCTTTTCCAGAAATAGAGGTGGGGCACGACCAGCCGCACCGGACCGCCATGCTCGGGCGCGATCGGCGCGCCTTCCCAGCCGTGGGCCAGCAGCGCCCCCTCGTGGGCGAAGTCGTCGATCGCGAGGTTGGTGGTGTAGCCGTCGTAGGAATGCAGCACCACGAACCGCGCCTCGTCCCTGGGCGCGACGGCCAGCACCACGTCGCGGGTCAGCACCCCGTCCCAGTGGTTGTCGTAGCGCGACCAGGTGGTGACACAGTGGATGTCGGAGACCGACGCGCTCTGCGGCTGGGCCAGCAGGGCCGAAAAACTCCAGGTCGCCGGCCGCGACACCAGGCCGTCGATGCGCAGCCGCCAGTCCTCGCGGGAGACGTCGGGCTTGAGGCCCAGGTCCAGCACCGGCCAGTCGCGGGTCAGGTGCTGGCCGGGCGGCAGGCGCTCGCTCTCCGGACGGCTCGTCTCGCCGGTCAGGAACTTGCCCGAGCGCGCCCAGGCTTCCTTGCTGCGGGTCAGCTTGCTGTCTTGCGGCGGCTGGTCGTCGTCCATCGGGGCCTCCTGCATGGAAGGCTAACGCGGGACGGCTCCAGGGCGCTTGTAGAAACGCCGCATCGCGAAATCCTCGCCCTTCGACGGGCTCAGGGTGAGGATTTCGAGTGAAGCGTCGGCAATAGCCCTCATCCTGAGCCTGTCGAAGGACGAGGGCGGCCGCCCCTAGCGCATCTCGCCGAAGTCCACGTCGCGGCGGGCCGCCACGATCGTGACGATGAAGCCGGCCAGCACGTCCAGCAGCACCATCAGGGTGATCAGGAAAAACACCGAGGTCGCGAAGGCCGGCAGCAGCAGGAGCTCCACCAGGCAGACGATGAACAGCACCATCGACAGCGAGTGGTTGACGATCGCCACCTTGCGGCTGGTCGTCGACTTCAGGAGCTCGACGAACAGCACCACCAGCGAGGCGCCGAGCAGGAGGTCGCCCCAGCTGACGATCCAGTCGACGCGCGAGGCCATGTGGATGCGAAACAGCTGCTCGCCGAACCGATAGCTGGCCGCGTCAGACGAGAAACCGCCGCCGACCGTCAGGGCCAGCAGGTTGTAGATCAGCACCGGCAGGGCCAGCAGCGGAAAGGCGGCGAACATTGCGGTGAATTCCCCCGAAGTCGGTTTTCAGGGTTAACCGGTTTTGCCAG
Organism: Caulobacter sp. FG7; assembly: GCF_057808875.1. Lineage (NCBI taxonomy): Bacteria > Pseudomonadati > Pseudomonadota > Alphaproteobacteria > Caulobacterales > Caulobacteraceae > Caulobacter > Caulobacter sp. FG7. The sequence goes on along the minus strand of NZ_JBMDIW010000001.1, from coordinate 31,453 downwards.
GCGGGTGAAGCCGGCGCCGCCCTGATCGCCTCTCTTCCCATGCCCCTCTTCGCCTCCCTCGCCCCTGTGGCGAGGGCCCATGCCGGCGACCGCTCAAACCTCGATCAGGTTCGCAAGGTCTGAGCAGGTTGGACCATGGATCCTGGGCACAAGGCCCAGGAAGGCAAGAATGGGGATCAAAGAGGGATCGAGAGTTACGCCTCGTCGACGCCCTGCGGGTTGCGGGCCCGCGACTGCAGCCACATCACGCCGAAGAGGTCGCTGACCGAAGCCTTCAGGCGGCCGAAGTTGGTATATTTCGACACGCCCGTCTCGCGGTGACGGTGGTTCACCGGCTGGAAGGCGATCTCGTAGCCCTCGCGCAGCATCAGCGCCGGGATGTAGCGGTGGATGTGATCGAAGTAGGGCAGCCGCAGAAAGGCCTCGCGGCGGAAGGCCTTCAGCCCGCAGCCGGTGTCGTTGGCCGTGTCCTTCAAGAGGCGCTTGCGCACGCCGTTGCCGAACTTGGAGGCGAAGCGCTTGGCGTTGCTGTCCTGGCGCTTGACCCGCTCGCCGCCGACCAGGGCGAGCTCGACGGGCGCAGCCTGCAGCGCCTTGGCCAGGCGCGGGGCGTCGGCCGGGTCGTTCTGGCCGTCGCCGTCCATGGTCACCACGATCGGGGCGCGGGCGGCCAGGATGCCGCTGCGGATCGAGCGGCTCTGGCCCGAGTTCTTGCGGTGGCCCAGCACGCGCAGCTGCGGGATCTCGGCCTTGAGGGCGGTCAGCAGGGCCTTGGTGTCGTCGCGGCTGGCGTCGTCCACGAAGATCATCTCGTAGGACTCGCCGGCGAAGGCGGCCGCGATCTCGCGCGCCAGGGCCGGCGCGGCCCCGCCTTCGTCGAACACGGGCACGACGACGGAGAAATCGGGGATCGCGGCGGAATTATCGGATGTCATGGCCGCTTTTACCGCAAATCTCGCGCCATGAAAGGATCGTGCTATTCCAGCACGCATGAGCGCGAACACCAGCCCCGCCCCCAGCCACAGCCCGAGTCTTGAATCCCGTCTCGACGCCTGGTCGCGCGGCTGGCGCGCGCCGGTCTTCGCTGCGCTCGTGGCGCTGATCGCCGGCCTGCCGGGCCTGTTCGCCATGCCGCCGCTCGACCGCGACGAGTCCCGTTTCGCCCAGGCCACGGCCCAGATGCTGGAGACGGGCGACTATGTGAACATCAAGCTGCAGGACCAGCCGCGCAACAAGAAGCCGGTGGGCATCCACTGGCTGCAGGCCGTGGCGGTCGAGGCCGTCTCGGCGCCGGAAGACCGGGGCATCTGGGCCTATCGCATTCCCTCGCTGCTGGGCGCCATGCTGGCGGCGGCGGCCTGCGCCTGGGGCGCCGCCGCCTTCTTCGGCCCGCGCGAGAGCCTGCTGTCGGGCGCGATCCTGGGCGCGACCTTCCTTTTGTCGACCGAGGCCTTCATCGCCAAGACCGACGCGGCGCTGTGCGGCTTCACGACTTTGGCCATGGCGGGCCTGGCCAGGATCTACGCGGCCGGCCTGGCCGGCGAGAAAGCCGGCAAGGGGCCAAAGCTGGCCTTCTGGATCGGCATGGCCATGGCCGCCCTGATCAAGGGTCCGGTCGGCCTGCTGGTCGCCATCCTCGCCATCCTGGCTCTATGGGCCTGGGACCGGAAGATCGGCTGGCTGAAGCAGCTGGGCTGGAGCTGGGGCCTGATCCTGTTCGCCGCCATCGTCCTGCCCTGGGCGACGATGATCACCATCGCCACCGACGGCGCCTTCTGGGGCGCGGCGGTGGGCGGGGACCTGGCGCCCAAGCTGGCCGGCGGCCACGAGAGCCACAGCGGCCCGTTCGGCTACTACGCCCTGCTCTCGCCGCTGCTGCTGTTCCCGGTGACCCTGCTGCTGCCCGCCGCCCTGGTGCTGGCCTGGACCGGCCGCAAGGAGCCGGGCGTGCGCTTTGCTTTGTGCTGGCTGATCCCGACCTGGCTGATGTTCGAGATCCTGCCCACCAAGCTCGCCCACTACACCCTGCCCTCGTTCGGGGCCTTGGCCATGCTGATGGCCGCCGCCCTGCGCAGCCCCCTGGGCCTTGTCCCGCGCATCATCGGCACGGCGCTGCTGGCCCTGGCGGGCGTGGCCTTCGCCGCCGTCTGCGTCATCGCCTGGAAGACCTACGCCGCGCCGTCGGCCCTGCCGCTGGCGATCCTGCCCGCCCTGCTGTTCGTGGCCGCCGCCGTCGCCGGCGGCTGGCTGATCCTGCGCAAACAGGCCGCCAAGGCCCTGGTCACCGCCGGGGTGCTGGGCATACTGGCGCACGGGACCATGGCCGGCCTGCTGGCCCCGCGTCTCGACTCGCTGTGGCTGTCCAAGCGCCTGGCCCGCGCCCTCGAGGCTTCCGACCTCGCCCCTCGCGCCGGCGCCCCCGGCCCGGTGGCGGTGACCGGCTATTCCGAGCCCAGCATGGTCTTCCAGTTGGGCACCACCACCCAGCTGACCGATGCGCAAGGCGCCGCCGACGCCGTCGACGAAGGCCGCCCCGCCGTGGTCGAGGGCCGCGAGGACGAGAAGTTCCGCGCCGCCCTGGCCGCTCTGGGCCACGCCCCGCGCCAGGCCGGCGAAATCAAGGGCCTGAACTATTCCGACGGCGACGACGAGGTGCTGCGCATCTATCGCGGCGAGCCCCGCCGCCACGAGGCCGTCGAAGCCCCCGACGCCGTCAGCGGCGCCGAGACCACTGCTCCCGTCGCCGAGGAGGCCCCGCGATGAGCCGCTTCATCGAGATCGTCGAGGTCGGTCCGCGCGACGGCCTGCAGAACGAGAAGTCGATCCTGACCGTCGAGGAAAAGCTCGACCTGATCCGACGCCTGGAAGCCGCCGGCGCCCGCCGCACCGAGGTGGTGTCGTTCGTGAACCCCAACCGTGTGCCGCAGATGGCCGGGGCCGAAGAGATCATGGACGCCCTGGGCGGCCCCGATCCCAGACGCTCGCGTATCGGCCTGGTGCTCAACATGCGTGGCTGGGAGCGCTGCGTCTCCACCGGCTGCGACGAGGCCAATGTGGTGGTCTGCGCCTCGGACGGCTTCGGCGTGAAGAACCAGGGCGCGACGGTCAACCAGCAGCTTGATGCGCTGGCCGCCATCGTCGAGCGCCAGGCCATCGACGGCGGCCCGCCGATCACCGCCACCATCTCGGTGGCCTTCGGCTGCCCGTTCGACGGCGAGATCTCGGAAGACCAGGTGGTCGCCATCGCCCGCGAGGCCGCCGCCATGAACGTGCCCGAGATCGCCATCGCCGACACCATCGGGGTCGCCGATCCCTGGACGGTCCGCAAGCGCATCGAGGCCGTCCGCGCCGCGGCGCCGGACGCGCGCCTGCGCATGCACTTCCACGACACCCGCAACACGGGTCTCGCCAACGCCTTCGCCAGCGTCGAGGCCGGGGTCGACGTGCTCGACGCCTCGGTCGGCGGCCTGGGCGGCTGCCCTTTCGCCCCGGCGGCGACCGGCAATATCGGCACCGAGGATCTGGTCTACATGCTGGAGCGGGCCGGTTTCGAGACCGGCTACGACCTGGACGCCCTGATCACGATCGGCCGCGACATCAGCCAGCGCCTGGACAAGGCCCCGGCGTCGTCGCTGGCGCGGGCGGGCAAGTTTCCAGCTTAGTCAGGCATGGCCAGGAAGATCTTCGAAATCTGGCGGACAGGTCTGGGATGCATGATGGCTCCCATCGACCCCCAAAGCGATCGCCTGATCGAGGCCTATCCCGAAGCAACCCTGGTACATGTATTTGCTGCGAAATCGAGCTTCGAAGCGTTCCAGAAGAACTATGACTTCAACGACTTAGGCATCTGGGATCCCGGCGCGGACGGATACGACCACCTCTTCACCGATAGCGAGGCGGCAGAACAGCAGCGCTACATGGCCATACGGAAGATGCCGAACGGTCAGATCCCACGGCCCCCGGAGGCAGACTAGCTCGGCTTAAGCCGCGAACCGGCCCAGGTCCTGCTTGCTCTCCACCAGGTCCAGTACGTCGCCCATACGGAAGCCGGGATCGGCCGGGTAGAGCGCGTCGTAGATCGAGCGGGCGAAGGCCAGATCGGCCGGAGTCTTCACGCGCCAGTCGAGGCTCGACCAGTCGCGCACGGCCCGCAGGTGGGCGTGGCGGAAGCGGCCGGGCTGGCTGCGGATGGCCGCGGTGGGCGAGATGCGAGCCAGCGGGTCGCGCTCCTCGGCGGCGGCGGTGCGCAGGGCCTGGGCCGAGATCACCTCGACCTCCAGGCCGGCCGGAAAGGTGCGATAGACGCGGTTGGAGGCGTAGTCGGCGCCGCTGCTCAAGGCCAGCTTGACGGTCTGGTCGATCAGGCCCGGGTCGACAAACGGCGCGTCGCCCTTCAGGCGCACGATGTGGCTGACCGGGCCGGCGGCCTCGGCGCAGCGGGCGATGCGGTCGAGGATGTCGGCGCCCGCGCCGCGATAAACGGTGACGCCGCGCGAGACCAGGAACCCGGCCAGCGCGTCGTCGGCCGGCTGGTCGCTAGTGGCGACGATGATCTTGGAAAGGGTGCGGGCCTGCCGGATGCGCTCCAGCTGGCGCAGGATCATCGGCTGTCCCTGGAGGGTGGCCATCGCCTTGCCGGGCAGACGGCTGGAGCCCATGCGGGCCTGCAGGACGGCGAGGATCATGGCGTTGCCTCCCTTCGAGGCGTTCATCAGGTTCTTTTCTGAACCTTGAGCTTCGAGTCGGGTCCGCCGCTAGGCGACCCAACGTCGCGGGTCGAGGGCCACCGGGTCGTCGATGGCCATCTCGTCCCAGTCGAGATCGGGCGGCGGGCTGGAAGCAGCCGCCACGACGGCGGAAAGCTCGGCGGCCGAGGTCACCCCGACGATCACGGCCGAGGCTTCGGGACGCGACAGGGCGAAACCGAGCGCGGCCTGCAGCGGGTCCGAACGCCCTTCGGCGATCATGCGGCGCACGCGCGACAGGCGGCCCGAGGCCCCCTTCAGCTGGGCCGGCACGCGGTCGGGCGGCAGGAACAGCAGGCCGTTGAGGAAGATCGAGCGCAGTTGCACCTCGACGCCCATGCCGGCGATGCGCTGCAGCGAGCCGTCGGCCAGCAGGCGCTGGTCGAGGAGGCTGGCGGGCGCCTGGATGATGTCGGGCTTGAAGCGGCGGGCCACGCCGACGGGATCGTCGGTGGCGTGGGCGGAAATGCCGATATTGCGGAACAGGCCCTGCTCGCGCAGGCGGTGCAGGCGGTCCCACATGGCCGGGCCATGGGCGCCGAACAGTTCCGACGGCGATTGGACGACGATGGTGTCGGCGCGCTCCAGGCCCATGCGGCGCAGCGAAGCGCGGGCCTCGGCCTCGACGAAGTCGGGTCCACGGTCGGCGCGGGCGGCGGCCAGGGTCACGCGGCACGAGACCGGACGCGGGATCAGGTCGCCAAGCACGGATTCCGAGCGGCCATAGACGCCCGAGACGTCCAGCACCGACAGGCGGGCGCGGGCGGCGATGCTGAGGATGTCACGCGCCTCGATCTCGGGGGAGCGCGAACGCGGCGACGCGTTCATGCCGTCCAGTCCGAACTGGGCGGCGGCAAGACCGAGCTTGGAGACGGTGAGCGACATGAACTTCCGCGTCGGATGAGCACCAATGTCGAGGAGCCTACGCGCCAAGGTTTGAAGAAGGCGTTTCTGGAACCTTGCCGAGGGGTTAAGATCGCGCCGATGGACCTTACCGATCCCGCCGCCCTTTCCGGCCCCGAATGGCCGATGCACGGCCTGGCCGACGACATGCGGCCGGCGCTCGAACAGGCCCTCGCGCAAGGCCCCGCGGCGCTGGCCACCATCACCGCCCTGGAGGGCGGCGGCCCGCGCCCGGTCGGCACGCAGATGGTTTTCGCGCAAGGCTTTGTGGCCGGCTTCCTGTCGGGCGGCTGCATCGAGAGCGACGTCGAACTGCACGCCCGCGAAGTGCTCGAGACGGGTCTTCCCAGGCGCCTCGTCTATGGCGAAGGCAGCCCCTGGCCGGACATCCGCCTGCTGTGCGGCGCCCGCATCGAGATCCTGGTCGAACGCCTTAACGTCGACGATGGCGCGTTGCGCGACCTTTTGACTCACGCCCGAAAAAGGCGCCCGGCCCTGTGGTTCACCGACGGGACGAAACGGGTCTGCGCGCCGGTCGGGGCGACGCCGGTTCCCTGGCCCGGGGTGTTCGTGCGCCGCTTCGATCCGGTCCCGCGCCTGGTGGTGATGGGCGGCGATCCGACCGCCCTGGCCCTGGCCAGCCTCGGCGTCCAGGCCGGGTTCGAGACCACGCTGGCGCGTCCCAAGGGCCCGATGGCCGCCCCGCCCCTGCCGGGCGTGCGCTATAGCCGCGAGGCGCCGAAGGTCGCCCTGGCCGCCGCCGGCCTCGACGCCTGGACCGCCGTGGCGGTGTGCAGCCACGACATGGCCCTGGACCACGAGGCTCTTCTAACCGCCTTGCCCTCGCCGGCGCCCTATGTCGGCCTGCTGGGGGCCCGGCGACGATTGTCGGAGCGTCTGTTCGCGCTGAAGGCCGACGGCCTGACGGAGCGGGACCTGGCCAAGCTGCGCGCGCCCATCGGCCTGGATCTCGGCGGCAAGGCGCCATTCGAGGTGGCCGTGGCGGTGATCGGCGAGATCATCGCCACGCGCAACGGGCAGCCGGCGCTGGAGAGGCGGGCGGAAGTCGCGCTCTAGGGGGCCCGCTTATCGCCGCCCCCTTTTTCGCTTTCCTGGGCCTTGTGCCCAGGACCCATGGTTCAGCCTGCTCAGACCTATCAAGCTTGATCCAGGTCTGAGCGGTCGCCGGCATGGGCCCTCGCCACAAGGGCGAGGGAAACAAGATAAGAAGCGGTCGCGGAGGAGCGGCGGCGGCGGCCCCGTTACGCCGTCCAATCCCCAGACTTCCCACCCGTCTTCTCCAGCAGCCGCACGGCCTCGATGACCATGCCCTTCTCGGCGGCCTTCAGCATGTCGTAGATGGTCAGGCAGGCCACCGAGACGGCGGTCAGGGCCTCCATCTCGACGCCGGTCGGACCAGTGGTCTTGACCCGCGCGGTGACCGACAGCCCGCCGTCGGCCGGTTCGACCTCGACCACCACCTTCGACAGCGCCAGCGGATGGCACAGCGGGATCAGGGATGACGTTTGCTTGGCCGCCATCACGCCGGCCAGTTCGGCCACGGCGCGCACGTCGCCCTTGCGGCCGGTTCCGGAGACGGCCAGGGCGAGGGTGTCGGGGCTCATCCGCACGAAGCCCTCCGCCACCGCCTCGCGGGCGGTCGCGGGCTTGTCGGAGACGTCGACCATGCGGGCGCGGCCCTGGTCGTCGATGTGGGTCAGCCTGCTCACTTTTCCAGAAGCCCTATCGTTCCAGAAGTCGAGGCATCAGCTCGACCATGTTGCAGGGCTTGTGTCGGCTGTCGAGCTGGGCGGCGATCACCTTGTCCCAGCCATCCTTCACCGCGCCGTTCGAGCCCGGCAGGCAGAACACGAACACCCCGTCGATGATCCCGGCCGTGGCCCGCGACTGCAGGGTCGACAGGCCCACCGTGGCGTAGGAGACGAGGTGGAACACCACCGCGAAACCGTCGATCACCTTGTCGAACAGCGGCTGCAGCGCCTCGACCGTGACGTCGCGGCCAGTCAGGCCCGTGCCGCCGGTGCTGACCACCGCATCGACCTGCCCGCTGTCGATCCAGCCGCGCACGGTGGCGCGAATCTTCTCGATATCGTCGCGCACCACCGCACGGCCGGCGAACTCGTGGCCGGCGGCCTTCACGCGCTCGATCAGGATCTGGCCAGAGGTGTCGGTGCTCTCGTCGCGGGTGTCGGAGACGGTCAGGATCGCCACCCGCACCGGCTTGAAGGGAAGCTCCGGCTTGATCCCGCCGCCGGGGGTGAGGCCTGACATGCGATCTCTCTCCTTGCCTTCGAACGTCCTGCGCGACGCCCTCGTCCTTCGACAGGCTCAGGGTGAGGGCGACAGCCAAGGTTCCTCATCCTGAGCCTGTCGAAGGACGAGGAACCGCTTCCACGGCCTAATCCCAACGCTGGGCGTCGGTCCTATCCTGAGCCGTCGGCTCGATCCAGCGCGCGCCGTCCGGCCCGTACTCCTTCTTCCAGAACGGCGCCCGGCTCTTGAGCCAGTCCATCAGGAAGTCGCACGCCTCGAAGGCGGCCCGGCGGTGCTTGGACGCCGCGGCCACGAACACCACCGCCTGCCCCGGCGCGATCTTTCCCACGCGATGGACGATGCGCCAGTCCTGCAGTTCGAACCGCGCGGCGGCGCCCTTCGCAAAGGCCTCGATCGCGCTTTCGGTGAAGCCGGGATAGGCCTCCAACTCCAGGATCGAGGCCTGCCCGCCCTCGGCGCGGGCCAAACCAACGAAGCTGGCCACCGCCCCGGTCTCGTCGCGGCCGGCGCAGAAATCGGTCAGCAGCGCGCCGGGCTCGAACGGCGCTTCGGTCAGGGTGATCATCCGCCGCTCATCGGCGGCAGGAAGGCGACCTCGGTGGCGCTCGCCAGCACGGCCTCGCCGCGCACCAGGGCCTTGTCGACGGCCACCTGCACGCCGGGCCCGGCGAGCGCTTCGGCGAGGTCGGCGTCGTCATTGGCGAGGCAGGCGCGCAGGGCGGCCAGGCTTTCCGCCGCCACCTCGCGCTCGCGCCAGCCGGCCTGGTCGGCCAGGCGTCCGAACAGCAGCACGCGGGCCATCGCCTAGCCTCCGGTCGTCGACATGTGGCGGGCCACCGCCGGACGCGGCGCGTCGACCTGGAAGTCGTGGCCCTTGGGCTTGGACCCGATCGCCGCGTGGATCGCCGCCACCAGCTCGCCGTCGGTCGCCCCGCCGCGCAGCACGGCCCGCAGGTCGCTGGCGTCGTCACGGCCAAGGCAGGTGTGCAGGGTGCCCGTGCAGGTCAGCCGCACGCGGTTGCAGGCCTCGCAGAAATTGTGGCTCAGCGGGGTGATGAACCCCAGCCGCCCGCCCGTCTCCTCGACCTTGGCGTAGCGGGCCGGACCGCCGGTGGCGTAGGCCAGGTCCGTCAGCGTCCAGTAGGACGACAGCTCGCGCCGCACGTCGCGCAGCGACAGGAACTGGTCGGTGCGGTCCTCGTCGATCTCGCCCAGCGGCATGGTCTCGATCAGGGTCATGTCGCAACCGCGGGCGTGGGTCCACTGGATCAGTTGCGGCAGCTCGGCGGCGTTGTCGCGCTTGAGCGCCACGGCGTTGATCTTGACCTGGATGCCGGCCGCCAGGGCCGCGTCGATCCCGCCGACCACCTTGGCCACGTCGCCGCCACGAGTCAGCCGCCGGAAGAGGTCGGGCTTGAGGGTGTCGAGCGAGACGTTGATCCGCTTCACGCCCAAGTCCGCCAGCCGCTGCGCGTGCTGGGCCAGCTGGGTGCCGTTGGTGGTCAGGGTCAGTTCGTCCAGCGCGCCGCTCTTCAGGTGACGCGAGAGGCTCTCGACCAGCTCCATGATCCCCTTGCGCACCAGAGGCTCGCCGCCGGTGAGCCGCAGCTTGCGCACGCCAAGCCCCACGAAGGTCGTGGCCAGGCGGTCAAGCTCCTCAAGCGTCAGCACCTCCGCCTTGGGCAGGAAGGTCATGTGCTCGGCCATGCAGTAGACGCAACGCAGGTCGCAGCGGTCGGTGACCGAAACGCGCAGATAGGTCACCGCGCGGCCAAAGCCGTCGATCAGTCGGGGGCTGTCGTCAGGGGACGTCATATCCGCCATAGAATAGGCCTCCGAAGGCGTCGCGGAAAGGGATCGCATGCGACTGGAGGCCATCGTCCTGGCGGCTGGCGCGGGAACACGCTTCGGCGGCGGCAAGCTGCTTGCCCACTATCGCGATCGACCCCTGCTGGACCACGCCCTGGACGCGGCCCTGGCGGCCCCGGTCGAACGGGTGACGGTGGTGATCCGGCCCGGCGACACGGCAGTGGCGGCCTTGGTCGCCGCCCGTCCCGATCCGCGCCTGCGCCCGCTGCTCTCCCCCGACGCCGCCGAAGGCCTGGGCGCCTCGCTGCGGTCCGGGGTCGCGGCGCTGGATCCGGCCTGCGACGGCGTCTTCGTGTTCCTGGGCGACATGCCGGGCGTCCCCCACGACCTGGCGGGCGCCCTGGCGGCGCGGCTGGTCGAAGGCGTCAAGATCGTCGCCCCGACCCATGCCGGTCGGCGCGGCCACCCCGTGCTGTTCTCGCGCGACTGCCTTGCCGCCCTGCGCGCGCTCGGCGGCGATCGCGGCGCCCAGGGCCTGATGACCGAGGCGGGCGAGGCCCTCGCCCTGGTCCCCACCAACGCATCCGGCGTGCTGTTCGACGTCGACCGGCGCGAGGACCTGACGGACTAGACGCCCTCGTCCCCGACCCGACGCTGCTCGCGCCAATGCCGCCAGACGGCCACCGCCAGCATGGCCAGGATGCCGTAGCTCCAGACCGCCAGGCTCAGCTTGTAGGTGTTGATGGTCACGCGATGGTCGATGACCGTGGCCAGATGCGAGGCCACGCCCAGCATCTGGAACGCCGCCACCACCACCGTCCACAGCCGGCGTGACGACAGCGAGACCCAGACGAACAGAGCGGCGATCACCCCGTCGACCAGCATCAGGCCGATATCGGCGAAGCGCGCGCTGTTGCGAAAGACGATCAGCGAGACGACCCATCCGCCCAGCGTGATCATGCCAACGCGCCGCGCGGGCTTGTCCCCGAACCGTATGGCCAGACCGCAGACGACGATCGCCACGCCGAAGGAAATCAAGGCTTGTATCAAAGGAGGCCCCCGGACTCGCGGGGGCAACATGACGCAAGTCGGGCCCGGATCAAGCGCGATCCGAGCCCGTGCTCACTTCAGGGGCGACGCGCCCTAGTGGTGCGTCAGCCGGCCTTCGCCGAGGATCCGACGGACCTCGTCGATCACGACCAGGGCGCCTTCGGCGTCGTTGGCCTCTTCCATGGCGATCAGCCTGTGCATGAGTGCGGTCAACACCCGCTTTTGGATCGGGCAGAGGTCGCGCAGGCAGCGGCCGAACTCGGCGGCTTCATCGATCGCCGGCTGAAGCGCGGCGAGAACGGCGGTCATGGATTGGCTCCAGAATTGAGAGGGGGACGGCCGCGGACTACGCGGCGCGGGCGCCGTCGATGGCGCGCAGGCCGATAGTCCGCGGCGTATCGCCGTCCTCGGACTTGCCCATGTCGCCGATGGCCAGGGCGCCGCAGCCGATCTGGGCGCGGACCTCGGCGAGATCGCCGTGCGCCTTCACGATCGTCCGACGGGCGGAAAGGATGTGGTTCAGGGTGTCGCCGAGGGTCTCGATGGCTTCCTGGCCGATCACGGCCGACAGCTGAGCATCGAGCCGCAGGGAGGGCAGCAGGCCCACCAGCTCGGCGGTTTCGCGCAGGGCCGCATCGATGGCGGCTTCGGCGCGCTTCAGTTTCTCGGCCCCAGCACGGGCCGCGTCGCTGCGTTTCATGCAAGACTCTCCCACTCGCGCGGGAGCCCCCCGCACGTTCAAGGCAATTTGATTGTTGGAAAGCTGGTCGCCGGTCAGTGCGCCGGCGGTGTGCTCCAGCCCTCGCGGAACCGCTGGAGGGCGAAGAGGAATTCATGGGCTCCCATGGTCACCACGCTGAGCAGCACGCCGGCCGCCAGGGCAGAAACCAGGATCAGGCCCATCCATTGGGCGGGAGTCAGGTCATGGCGCCAACCTCCCCGCGTTCGGACCGGATCGGGCTGTCGTCCGACAGGAAGGCCGTCGCCGCGAGAACTCGCAGCAGCAGCTTCGAAGGAGGATCGCCAGCCGCCTGCGCCTTGCGCAGCGCCGAGACCGTTTCCGGCACCAGGCGCTCCCGCTCGGGGGTGCCCGCCATCAGGGTCAGGCCCTCTTCCAGCGATTTCCAGCTCGCGATGAAGAAGGCCGAACCGGGAGCGCCCGAAGGCCTCGTCTTGGGTGAGTTGTCGTTCATGGCCATGGCCGCTCCCGCTGTTGAAGTCAGGAGAGACCGGCTCGGGCTCGACGGCTAGGTCTGGCGATTGCCTACGGTAGTCATTACCGGGGTCCCAATTACCGGGGGCCTGCTCCCAGGCCACGAAGGCCAGGGCGGCGTCGCGGCGCGGCATGCCGGCCAGGCGCCGACGGGCGCTGAGCACATGCATCTCGACGGTCTTGGGCGACAGGCTGAGCAGGCGCGCGATTTCCTTCGAGCGCTGATGCTGGGCGATCAGGCGCAGGATCTCTCGCTCACGGGGCGTGAGTTTCTCGAAACCAAGGCTGTCGGCAGGCTCGACCATGGCGCTAAGATGGTCCTAGCACAGCCTCTCGTCCAGCGGTCCGACGTCAATTCCGGTCGCGCCAAGGTTAACGTTCAGACAGACCGGACGAAGGGGAGCCTGGCGGCAGCCTGGCCCGACAGCGCCAGCAGGGCGTTGGCGACCGCCGGGGCGATCACCGGCGTGCCCGGCTCGCCCACGCCGGTGGGCGGCGCGGTGGACGGAACGATGTGGGTTTCCACGCTCGGCGCCTCGCCGATCCGCAGCACGCGATAGGTGTCGAAATTGCTCTGGTCGACCGCCCCGTCGGTGAGGGTGATCTCGCCGTAGAGCGCCGCCGACAGGCCATAGCAGGTTCCGCCTTCCATCTGGGCGGCGATCTGGTCGGGCGAGACGGCCGTGCCGCAGTCGATGGCGGTGACCACCCGGCCGACCCTGGGCGCGCCGTCCACCAGCTTGACCTCGGCGACCTGGGCGACGACCGAGCCGAAGCTTTCGTGCACCGCCACGCCGCGCGTCCAGCCCGCCGAAGCAGTCGGCCCGGCCTTCTCGACCGCCAGATCCAGCGCCGCCAGGTGGCGGTTGGCGCCGGCCTTGGCGTAAAGCGCGCGACGGTACTCGACCGGGTCCTTGCCGGCCTTGCGAGCCAGTTGGTCGATGGTGTGCTCCATGACGAAGGCGGTGTGGGTGGCCCCCACCGAGCGCCACCACAGCACCGGCACGCCGACCTCGGGAAAGGCGACCTGGGCGTCGACGACGGGCGTGGCCTTCAGATAGGGCGAGTCCATCGCCCCCTCGACGGCGGTCTGGTCGACGCCCTTCGAGGGCATCGGCGAGTCCTTCATGATCGACTGGCTGACGACGCGGTGGCGCCAGGTCGCGGGCAGGCCGTCCTTGTCCAGCGTGACCCGCACGGCATGGACCACCAGCGGGCGATAGTGGCCGGCGCGCATGTCGTCCTCACGGGTCCAGACCAGCTTCACCGGCTTGCCGCCTCCCACCTTCTTGGCCACGTGCACGCACTCGGCCACGTAGTCGGAGGTGAAGGTCGCCCGCCGCCCGAACGAGCCGCCGGCGAACAGGGTCTCGATCTCGACCGAGCCCGGCAGGGTCCCGACGATCTTGGCCGCGTTCAGCTGGTCCAGGGTCTGGCCCTGCGAGCCGTGCACCAGCTTGACCGAATTGCCGTCGACGATCGCCACGCAGTTCATCGGCTCCATGGTGGCGTGGGCCAGATAGGGGAACTCGTAGACCGCCTCGAAGGCGTCCGATCCTCCGGCCGCCTGGGCCGCGTCGCCCTTGGACCCGAACGGCTCCCACTTCTGGTCTGCCGGACCCTTGCCCGTGGCGAGGTCGCGGAAGGCCGCGGCGATCTGCGCCGAGCCCCGTTTCTCGGCCTTGGCCTCGTCCCAGCGCACGGTCAGCGCCTCACGGCCGAGGCGCGCGGCCCAGGTGGAGCTGGCCACCACCGCCACGCCGGTGGGGATCTCGAACACGTCGACCACCCCGGCGACCTTCCTGGCCGCGTCGGCGTCGAAGCTCTCGACCTTGGCCCCGAACTTCGGCGCATGGGCGACCATGGCCGTCAGCATCTCGGGCAGATGGACGTCCTGAGTGTAGCGGGCAGTCCCGTCGCTCTTGGCTTGCGCGTCCTTGCGGCGCACGCGGTCTGTGCCGATCAGGGTGAAGGTCTTGGGGTCCTTCAGCACCGGACTGGCCGGCGGCGTCGCCTTGGCGGCGTCGGCCATCAGATCGGCGAAGGCGGCGCTCTTGCCCGAGGCGTGGGTCAGCACCCCGTCCTTGACGACGATCTCGCCGGCCGGGACGTTCCAGCGGTTGGCGGCGGCCTCGACGAACATCGCCCGCGCGCCGGCCCCGGCCTTGCGCAGCTGCTCCCAGCTGTTGGAGATCGCCGAGCTGCCGCCGGTCAGCTGCGCGCCCAGGGCGCCGTTGCCGTAGAGCTTGGCGTTGGCCGGCGACTGCTCGACGCGGACCTTGGTCCAGTCGGCGTCCAGCTCCTCGGCGACGATCGCCGCCAGGCCCGCGTGATTGCCCTGGCCGAACTCGATGTGCTTGGAGATCACCGTGACGAAGCCGTCAGGCTCGAAGCGGATGAAGGGGCCGAACGCCCCGACCTCGACCTTGGAGCCGGCGCTCATCAGGTCGGCCGGCGAGCAGCCCACCGCCAGCGCTCCGCCGACGACCACCGCCCCGACCACCACCTCGCGACGGCTGAAGCCTTCCTTGCCCACCAGCTTGTTCATCGCACCTCTCCGCGCTGGACCCGAGAGGTGGCGCCCGCCGCCGCCGCGACCGCCTCGTCGACGGCGGCCTCGACCTCGGCCTGCTTGGCGGCCGGCGGCGCGGCGACCACCGGAGCGGCGGCGCTGCTCGCGGCCTCCTTGATCGCCGCCCGGATCCGCTGATAGGCGCCGCAGCGGCAGATATTCCCGCCCATGGCCGCGTCGATGTCCTCGTCGCTGGGCGCCTTGGTCGCCGCCAGCAGCGCCGCGGCCGACATGATCTGGCCCGACTGGCAGTAGCCGCACTGCGGCACGTCCAGCCTGACCCAGGCCTGCTGCAGCGGATGGGCGCCGCCCAGGCCCTCGATAGTGGTGATCTTCGCGCCGGAAAGGGCGGCGATCGGGGTGACGCAGGACCGCACCGGGTCGCCGTTCACATGCACCGTGCAGGCCCCGCACTGGGCCAGGCCGCAGCCGAACTTCGTGCCCGTCAGGCCCAGTTCGTCGCGCAGCACCCACAGGAGCGGCGTGTCCGGCTCGGCCTGCACCGACACCGTCTTGCCGTTGACGTCCAAGCTCGCCGCCATGCGTCGTCTCCTGCCCTCGAAATCGGAGCTAACACCGTTCTCCCGAAGCTCCGCCAGTGAAATTTAACGCCGTCAGGATGGCCTCGGCTCCAGTTCCTCGACGCCTGTTGCGCGAAAAGGCTCACGCTCGCGGCCGACGCGCCCTAGCCTTGAACCTCGACCTGCGGGGCCTCGACCCGCGCGCCCCACGCCAGAGGACCCCGCCTTGGACTCCTTTCCCGCCTACTTCCCCCTCGCCGGCCGCAAGGTGGTGATCGCCGGAACCGGCGAAGGCGCCGAAGCCAAGGCCCGGCTGTTCGACGGCTCGCCCGCCACCCTGGTGCGCCTCGACGGCCACGCCGCCTTCCTGCCCGGCTCCTATTCGGGCGCGGTGCTGGCGTTCGTCTCCAGCGCCGACGAGGTGTTCGCCCAGGCGGCGGCCCGCGCGGCGCGCGCCGCCGGGGTGCTGGTCAATGTCGTCGACAAGCCCGACATGTGCGACTTCAACACCCCCGCCGTCATCGACCGCGGCGAGGTGGTGGCCGCCGTCGGCACTGGCGGCGCGGCCCCCGTGCTGGCCACCATGCTGCGCTCCGACATCGAGGCCCAGGTGCCCGAGGGCGCCGGCCGCGTGGCCGCCCTGATGCGCAACTTCCAGAGCGAGGTGCGCGGCGCCCTGCCCACCCTGCACGAACGCCGGGCCTTCCTGCGCGAAGCCCTCTCGGGCGAGGCGGCCCAGGCGGCCATGACCGGCGACATGGAAAAGGCCGGCGCCCTGTTCCGCGAGGCCCTGGCCAAGAGCGTGAAGAAGGAGGGCAAGGTGCGCTTCGTGGCCGGCAAGGGCCCCGCCGACCTTCTGACCCTGCGCGCCGTGCGGGCCCTGTCGGCCGCCGACGTGCTGGTCATCGACGAGGCCGCCGATCCCGAAGTCGTCACCATGGCCCGCCGCGACGCCCACCGCCTGCCCGTGGCCGAGGCGACCGCGCAGCACCTGATCGAACTGGCCAAGAGCGGCCGCCAGGTCGTGCGACTGGTGGCCGCCCCGGTCGAGGCGGCCGACATCCAGGCGCTGGCGGCGGCGGGCGTGGCGGTCGAAGTGCTGCTGACCGCGCCGAGCGGCTGACGGCGTCCCCCTCAGTCGCTCCGCGACGGCTCCCCCAGAGGGGGAGCATCTTAGCGGGCGCCGCGCTTCAGAGATCCTCCCCCTCTGGGGGAGGTGGCCCAGAGGGCCGGAGGGGGGACGTTTTCAGCTGCCGCCGACCAGGGCCGATTGCCCACCAAATCCCCCCACCGATCGCTTCGCGATCGCCTCCCCCAAAGGGGGAGGTTCCCTCAACCACCACGCCGCATTGACTCCCCGACGCCCCTCCGTATGTTCCGCGCCGTTCGAGTGACTGGCGTTGAAGGTGGGTGACCACCGGGGAGCTCGAGACGGTGCGCTTTCATTAGAAAGCGCACTCGGCAAAGAAGCTTGCGAGCGGACGCAAAACCGGCGTCCACTTTTGCTGCTCGCAAGCCCGCCGCGCGCCTGGGCTCCTTTCTGATCGCAACCAGACCCGGAGTCCCCCGTGCCCGCCGCCCCCGACTATCCGTCCGCCCCCGATCTCGTCGCCCCCAAGCGCGCCCTGCTGTCGGTCTCCGACAAGACCGGCCTCGTCGAAGCGGCCAAGGTCCTGCACGAGGCGGGCGTCGAGCTGGTCTCGACCGGCGGCACCAAGGCGGCCATCGCCGCGGCCGGCCTGCCGGTGAAGGACGTGTCGGACCTGACCGGCTTCCCCGAGATGATGGACGGCCGGGTCAAGACCCTGCACCCCATCGTCCACGGCGGCCTGCTGGGCGTTCGGGATGCGCCCGAACATGCGAAAGCCATGGCCGACCACGGCATCGGCGGCATCGATATCCTCTATGTGAACCTCTATCCGTTCGAAGCCACCGTCGCGAAGGGCGGCTCGTACGAAGAGTGCGTCGAGAACATCGACATCGGCGGCCCGGCCATGATCCGCTCGGCGGCCAAGAACCACGGCTACGTTTCGGTCTGCACCGACCCTTCCGACCTGGCCGAAGTGCTGGAAGCCCTGAAGGCGGCCGGCGGCACGTCTCTGGCCCTGCGCAAGACCCTGGCCGCCCGCGCCTACGCCCGCACGGCGGCCTATGACGCGGCGATCTCGGCCTGGTTCGCCCAGCAGCTGGGCCAGGACTTCCCGGCCCGCAAGTCGATCGCCGGCGAGCTGCGCCAGACCATGCGCTATGGCGAGAACCCGCACCAGAAGGCGGCGTTCTACACCTTCCCCAATCCCCGCGTCGGCGTGGCCACGGCCAGGCAGCTGCAGGGCAAGGAACTTTCCTACAACAACATCAACGACACCGATGCCGCCTTCGAGCTGATCGCCGAGTTCGACCCGGCGCAAGGCCCGGCCGTCGCCATCATCAAGCACGCCAACCCCTGCGGCGTGGCCCTGGGCGCCACCCAGCGCGAGGCCTATGAGCGGGCTCTCGCCTGCGACCCCACCTCGGCCTTCGGCGGCATCGTCGCCACCAACACCCGCCTGACCCGCGAGGCCGCCGAGGCCATGGTCGAGATCTTCACCGAGGTGGTGATCGCCCCGGAAGCCGACGACGACGCCGTCGCCGTGTTCGCCACCAAGAAGAACCTGCGCCTGCTCGTCACCGGCGGCCTGCCCGACCCGCTGTCGACCGGCGACACCTTCAAGAGTGTTGCCGGCGGCTTCCTCGTGCAGTCGCGCGACGACGCGCGGATCAAGGCGAGCGACCTGAAGATCGTCACCAAGCGCCAGCCGACGGACGAAGAGATCCGCGACATGCTGTTCGCCTTCCAGATCGGCAAGCACGTCAAGTCGAACGCCATCGTCTACGCCCGCGCCGGCCAGACCCTGGGCGTCGGCGCCGGCCAGATGAACCGCAAGGACAGCGCCCGGATCGCCGCCCTTCGGGCAGCTGATTTTGGCCTGGATCTCGGTGGGTGCGCCTGCGCCTCGGAGGCCTTCTTCCCGTTCGCCGACGGCCTGATCCAGGCGGCTGAAGCGGGCGCCACGGCGATCATCCAGCCGGGCGGCTCGATGCGCGACGCCGAGGTCATCGAGGCCGCCGACAAGCTCGGCCTCACTATGGCCTTCACCGGCGTGCGAGTGTTCCGCCACTAACTCGCGTCACGAGATCCTCGCCCCCTCGGGCCGCGCCTGCGCGGCGCGCCCAAGGACAAGCTTCGACAAGCTCAGGGTGAGGATCTCGACCGACGGGCCGCAACCATCGTCCTCATCCCGAGCCCGTCGAAGGACGAGGACGACGCACGGAGTTCGACCTCGCATGGACAGCACAGCCTGGGGAGCCAAGGTCGTCGCGCGCTCGCGGGTGTTCAAGCCCGCGGGGCTGGGCCCCTTCCCCGTCGCGCTGATCCTGCATGGCTGCGGGGGCAAGACCCCGTTCCTGGAGACCTATGCCGAGGTCGCGGTGAAGGCCGGCTATGCGGCCATCGTGCTCGACTCCTTCAAGCCGCGCGGCATGAGCACGCTGGATGGCAAGCTGTTCGTCTGCACCCTGATGACCCTGCATGGGGCCAAGCGCGCGGCCGACATCTTCGGGACCCTGGCCTGGCTGAAGACGCAAGGCTGGGCCCGGGCCGACCAGGTGTTCCTGGCCGGCTGGAGCCACGGCGCCTGGTCGATCATGGACGCCTACGCCGCCGGAACCTCGGCCCCCAGCGCCACCGGCCTGGCCGACGCCGACGCGGTCGCCCTGCGCAAGCAGGTGAAGGGCGCGCTGCTGGTCTATCCGTATGCGGCCTATCCCTCGATGACCAGCCGACGCGGCTGGGGCCCGGGCGCTCCGCCGGTGTGGTCGGTGCTGGGCCAGAAGGACGGGGTGGTCGGCTGGCGCTTCCCCAAGAAGGCGCTCGACCGCCTAACCGCCGACGGCGTGAAGGTGGACCTGAAGCTCTATCCCGACGCCACCCACGCCTTCGACGACGACAAGGCCAACGACCCGCGGGCCATCTACCGCCCCGACCTCTTCCAGGAGGTGCAGGACTATTTCGGCGCGGCCCTGAAGGCGGTCGCCCCCTCCAGGCCAGCCTTCGCCTGAGCCTGCCTCACACCACCAGCATCACCGCGTTGCCGAAGTTGTGCAGCAGCACTGGCAAGAGCACGCTGCCGGTCCGCAGCCGCAGCCACACCGCGATCAGCGACGGCAGGGCGGTCAGGGCCATGGTCAGCGCGTCGAACGAAAAGCCGTCGCGGCCATAGCCGAAGGCGTGCGCCAGGCCGAACAGGGCGCACGACAGGATCGCGCCCCAGCCGAACGTGATCCCGCCCAACTTCCACGGCGTTCCGAACGCGCGATCGAGCGCCAGCAGCAGCAGGCCGCGATAGAACATCTCCTCCTCCAGCCCCGGCATGGTCAGTTGAAAGGCGATGGTTTCGGCCGAGGCCGGCTCGTTCGGAAAGACCAAGGCCAGCGCCAGGAACAGGCCGACATAGAGTCCCGCCACCGGCAGGGCGGTCTTCAGGCTTGCCTTGTTCTGGGTCAGGGTCAGGCCGCAACGCTTCCAGCCCAGCAGGGCGACGACGACCAGAGTGGCGGCCAGGGCCAGGAGCTTGCCCTGCCAGTTCCAGCCGCTGGCCGGCAGCAGCTGGGGCAGCAGGCCATAGCCGCGCGTCAGCAGGGCGTCATTGAGCAAAACAAACCCCGCCGCCGCCAACAGCGAGCGCCAGTCGACGCCGCCGCGACGCACGAGGGCGATCGCGCCGCCGGCCGCCAGCAGCATCGCCACGATCGCCAGGATGGATATGAAGCCGTTCATGCCTGTTCCCCGAAACTTGGTCCCGGCGCTCTAGGGGCGCCCGCTGGCTTCGGCTCCTCAGAAGGCGGCGGAGCGTTCCTCAAAACCCGGTGAAACCGCCTGCGCCGTCCGCCAGGCGCTGGGCGAGACGCCTTCGGTCGCCAGGAACACGCGGTTGAACGAGGCCAGCGAGGCGAAGCCCGCATCGTGGGCGATGGCGATCAGCTTGTCGTCGGCGCGGGCCGGATCGGCCAGCAGCCGACGCGCCTCGTCCATCCGCTGGGCGTTGAGGAAGGCCCGGAAATGGTCGTGGCCCAGCCGGTGATTGACGAAGCGGCGCACGGTGCGCTCGGGCGCGCCCATCGCCCGCACGAAGCCGGCGAAGGTCAGGTCGGGATCCAGGTGGATGCGCTCGACCTCGACCAGGGTCTTCAGGCGCTGGGCCAGCCGCGCCTCGACCGGATCCTCGGGCGCGGGAGCCGCCGAGGCAGGGGCCGGCGCCGCGCCCAGCGGACGCACCTCGACACGCAGCACCAGGCTCGCCAGCCAGGCGGCGAAGGCCAGCAGGGCCAGGTTCTGGACGATGGAGAAACCTAGCGGCCGCCAGTCGAGGCCCATCACCAGGTCGACGATCAGGTCGGCCAGCAGTTGTCCGGCCATCAGCGCCACCACCCAGATCCGCGCGGCGCGGCGGCCTTCCACCAGGTCGCCCTCGCGGTCGCCGATCACCCGCACGGCCAGGTGGCCGACCATGCCAAGCCCCATGCCGACCAACAGCCACGACAGCCCCCGCTCGGCCAGGGCTGCACCGAACACGCCCCGGTCGGCGCTGGCCACGAGGATCCAGGCGACGCCGCCGGCCAGCACCGCCCCGCGCGGCTTGAAACCCGGATCGAAGGCCGCCAGGCAGAACCACCAGAGAAAGGCGGCCGCATAGCCGCTCAGCAGATGCGCCACCGCCCCCGCCAGACCGGCCAGGCGCAGCGCCGCGTCAGGCGTGTTGCCGGCCAGGAACCCCGCCAGGCACAGCGCCAGCGGCCCGAAGCTCGCCGCCAGCCGCCGCCCCTTGGGATCGCGCGCCAGCAACGCCGCCAGCCCCAGCAGAAGCGCCGCGCCGGCGATGCGCACGATGACGTCGAGTTGGCGCGGATCCATGGCCGAGGTCTAGCCGAGGAAGGGCGAGCTAGGCGAGGGGTCAACGAACCTCCCCCCGTGGGGGAGGCGGCCGAAGGCCGGTGGGGGGTCGTTCTCAGCTTTCGAGGGAGTTGCCGATTTCCCGGAAACTCCCCCCTCCGATCGCTACGCGATCACCTCCCCCACAGGGGGAGGTCCCTCGCAAGACGCCCCCTACCGCTTGATCGACACCGACACGCCCATGAAGCGCGGTTCGCCGGCGATGAAGGTGGGGATGCCGAAGGCGTCGCCGGTGTTGCCGGCGTCCTTGATGTAGTCCTGTTCCAGCACGTTGGTGACGAAGGCCCCGAAGGTCAGCGCGCTGTCCTTGGGCTGGTAGGTCAGGCGCAGGTTCAGGAGGCCGTAGGCCTTCTGCTTCTCGTCCTGAACCGTGTCCTTGATCACGCCGGTGGTGGTCTGCAGGGCGGCGATGTCGTTGTTGTTGTCGAAGAACATCTCCGACTGCCAGGTGTAGGTCGGGATCAGGGTGAAGCGGCCCACGCCGGTGTCGAAGCCGGCCTTCACGCCGATCGAGGCCTGGTGGTCGGGCGACAGGCGGAAGTGATTGCCGTCGAACAGGCCGTTGCCGAAGCGGGCGTGGCTGTAGCCGTAGGTGGCGAAGACCAGGAAGTCCTTCGTCGCCTGGAAGTTCACCTGGCCCTCGAAGCCGGTGGCCTTGGCCTCGCCTGCGTTCAGCGGGATCACCTGGCCCGCGTCGGTGCGCTGGCTGGTCTGGAAGTTCTCGTAGTCGTAGCGGTAGATCGCGCCTTCCAGGGTCAGGCGACGGTCCAGCAAGGCGGTCTTGGCGCCGGCCTCGTAGGAGGTGACCTCCTCGGCCGCCACCTCGCGGAAGGTCGCCGCCGCGCCGGGCGCGCCGTTGCTGCCGGCCAGCACCTTGGGCCGGCGGCCGGTCGAGACCGAGCCGTAGAGGCTGACGTTGTCGGCCGCCTTGTAGCGGGCCACCAGGCGGTAGGTGACGCCGTTGTCGGTGAAGTCCTGGTATTGCGCCTTGCCGTTCAGGGTGGGCTGCACGATCAGGCCGCGCTGGGCGCCGGTCTGGGCCAGCATGATGATCGACGGACCGCTCATCGTGGCGCCGTAGCCGCTGGTCTTGTCGTCGTAGGTGTAGCGCGCGCCGGCGGTCAGCTCGAGGCGGTCGGTGGCCTTGAAGGTGACGTCGCCGAACACGTCGTAGGAATTGGTCTCGCCGTAGTTGGTATATTCCTCGCGGCGGGCCGACGGCAGGGCCGCCAGCGCCGGCAGCACGTTGATCACCGACATCGGCAGGGCGTTGGGGATCGGCAGCTGGCCGGTCAGGAAGAGGCCGGCGACCTTCTCGTTGATCAGCATCGGCACGCGCTGGCTGCCGTCTTCCCAGAACCAGCTGGCGCCGCCGAAGGCGGTGATGCGGCCGCCGGCGTCGTAGTTGAGGCGGAATTCCTGGCTGGCCGACTTGCCCTGCGCGTCTTCGGCGAAGGTCAGCATCGGCAGCGAGAAGCCGTCCGGATCGAACACTTCCTCGCCGGTGAAGTAGCGATAGGCCGAGGTCGAGTTCAGCGTGAACTTGTCGTTGAGCCTGTAGCTGGCCAGGGCCGTCAGGCTCCACAGGCGACGGTTCAGACCCAGTTCCTGGTTGTTCTCGAAGCCCTCGACGGTCGACAGCGCCGCGCCGGAATTGCGCCCCCGGTCGCCGAGCACCGCGCCGGTCTGCGGGTTGGTCGGGGCGTAGGTCAGCGACTTGAACGAGGTGCCCGACGGATTGTCCTGCTGATAGTTGTAGAGGACGTCCAGCTTGAAGCGGTCGCCCGGGTCGTAGGCGATGGCCACGCGCACGGCCTGGGTGTCGGTGGAGTTGAAGTCCTCGCCGCCCAGCAGGTTCTCGACATAGCCGTCGCGCTTCTTGGAGCGGGCGGCCACGCGCACCGCCAGGGAGTCGCCGATCGGCACGTTCACCATGCCCTCGATCAGGGCGTAGCCGTTGTCGCCGCCCTCGAACTTCAGGTTGGCGGCCGCCTCGTGCCTGGCCTTGGCCTGGATGATGTTGACCGCGCCGATCAGGGCGCCGCGACCATAGAGGGTCGACTGCGGGCCCTTGGCGATCTCGACGCGCTCCAGGTCGAAGAGCTCGACATAGGAGCCGCGCGACTTCGAGATCGAGACGCCGTCCTGGTAGACCGACACGCGCGGCTCGGTGGTGGCCTCGCCGCTGTCGGACGTGATGCCGCGCATCACGAAGCCGGGGTTGTTCGGCGACTGGTTCTGCACGTCGAAGCCAGGCACGAACTGGCCCAGCTCCTCGAACTCCTGCAGGCCCAGCGCCTCGAGGGTTTCGCCCGAATAGGCGGTCAGGGCGATCGGCACGTCCAGCACGCTCTGCTCGCGCTTCTGGGCGGTGACCACCACCTCCTGCACCTCGATCGAGGGCGGGGCGTCGGCGGCGAAGGCCTGGCCGGCGATCATCAGGGCCAGCAGGCTGGTTCCGGCGAGCGAGGTGGTGCGGATGGCGCGCATGGACTATTCCCCTCCAACAACTGTACGAGGCCTCGCCCCTAGGGAGCGGCCGTGTCGCCCACGCGACGGGGTTGTGAAGGAGCCGTGAAACCCTTGGCCGACGCCGACGACGAGATCGAGGACCTGCTGGACGCCCCCGACGACGCAGGGGCCGCCGATATGGCGGGCGAGCGCCGCCTGCAAGGCCGGCTCGACGCAGACCTCGTCGGCCAGCGACTCGACAAGGCGCTGGCCGTGCTGTTCGACGAACTCTCCCGGGCCCGGCTCCAGGCCCTGATGGCCGAGGGGCGCGTCTTCCGCCTCGGGGCGGACGGCCAGCCGCAAGCGGTGACCAACGGATCGGCCAAGGCCCAGGCCGGCGACTACTTGGTGGTCGAGCCGCCGCCGGCGCCGGCCATTCCCGAGCCCGAGGCCATCCCACTCAGCGTGCTCTATGAAGACGCCCACCTGATCGTGGTCGACAAGCCGGCCGGCATGGCCGTGCACCCGGCCCCCGGCAGCGAGACCGGCACCCTGGTCAACGCCCTGCTGCACCACTGCGGCGACAGCCTGTCGGGCGTCGGCGGCGTGGCCCGGCCGGGCATCGTTCACCGCCTCGACAAGGAGACCTCCGGCGTCATGGTCGCGGCCAAGAGCGACGCGGCCCATCGCGGCCTGTCGGCCCTGTTCGCCACGCACGACATCGACCGCATGTACGTGGCCCTGGTGCGCGGTGCGCCGCATCCGTCGTCGGGCACGATCGAAACGCGCCTGGGCCGCTCGCCGCACGACCGCAAGAAGATGGCGGTGCTGAAGAGCGGCGGCCGCGAGGCGGTCACCCACTACAAGGTCGAGCGCACCTTCGGCGGCGAAGGCGCAAAGCCGCAGGCCGCGCGGGTGTCCTGCCGGCTGGAGACCGGCCGCACCCACCAGATCCGCGTGCACATGGCCAGCAAGGGCTCGCCCTGCCTGGGCGATCCCGTCTACGGCGCCGGCGCGCCCGCCGCCCCGGTCAAGGCCATCCTGGTCGAGACCGGCTTTTCCCGCCAGGCCCTGCACGCGGCCCTGCTGGGCTTCGTCCATCCGGTGACGGGAGAGGCCCTGCGCTTCGAGACCCCCCTGCCCGCCGACATGGCCGCGGTCGAGATCGGGCTGGAGGCGCTCTAGCCGTGCCCTGGGACAAGGACCTCGACAGGCTGCGGGGCATCGCCGCCACGCTGGGCGACAAGCCGGCCTGGCGCGGCTTCGCCGACTACTGCGCAAAGCGCGGCGCTGGCGTTCGACCAGCCGCGATGACCGCGCTGGAGACCTTTCTGGACGAGGCGGCAGGCTGGACCGACGACGAGCGGCTGGTCTTCGCCCGCTGGCTGCTGCCACAGAGCCAAAGCTTCATGGGCCAACATCTGATCCTGCCCCAGCCGCTGTACGAGCGGCTGGTCAAGCCCGCCGTCCGCGCCTGGAGCGTCCAGGCGCCCCATTCGGCCGAGCCGCGCCTGTGGCTGGGCCTGCTGCGCTGTGACGATCCCTGCGCCCACCTTGAGGCCGCCCTGGCCCTGGATCCCGGCTGCGATCTCGCCAAGCGGACGCTGGTCAACTGGATCCTGGCCGACATCGACGACAACCAGCACCACATGCCCGAATTCTACATCCACGACCCCCGCCAGGATCTGGTCGCCCTGGATCGCGTCGCGGCTCTGGCCGGCGGCGCCGAAGACGGGACCTGGAAGGCGGACGTGCTGGCCGAGGTCCCGTCGTTGCGCACCGTCGCCGAGCGCTGGCTATCGGGTCACCCGGACGAAGGCGACTTCGCATCCCATTGACCCGCCGACAGCGCTTGGCGGCCTTGCGCCCGCGTAACATTCGCGCCCTAATTCAGCTTCGCCGCCCGCGTATCGGTTGAGGGTTGGAGATCCGTCACATGCTGTTCGCCGCCCGTCTCGTCACGCCCTTCTCGCTTGGCCTCGCCCTGCTGGCCGCGCCCGTGCTGGCGCTCGCCGCCGGCGCCGACGACGAGGTGGTGGCCACCGCCAAGACGACGTCGAGCCCCGCCCAGGCCGCGGCCGCGCCAGCGCCGGCCACGCCCGAGACCACCCGCCCCCTGACCACCCAGGAGCAGATCGACGCCTGGCTGAAGGCCTCGCCGGTCAAGACGACCGCCCAGGACGGCCCGCTGAACCTGTCGCGCGACGACGACGCCGGCCCGATCAAGCGCAAGGTCCACGGCAGCGTCGAGGTCGGCGTCGGCACCGGCGGCTATCGCCACATGTCGGCCAGCGCCCTGTTCCCGGTCGGCGAGACCGGCACGCTGGGCGTCGCCGTCTCGCAGACCGAGTTCGGAAAGAACGGCCGCTGGGGCTATGGCTACGACGACTTCGGCTACGGCGGTCCCGGCTATGGCGGCCTGGGCTACGGCGGGATCGGCTACGGCGGCTATGGCTACGGCCCCTACGCCCGTGGCGGCAAGAGCCAGTCGGTCGCCGTGTCGCTCGACATGTCGGGCCGCGGCGCATCGGCCGAGCGCTGCGTCGACGGCCTGCGCGCCGACGACGGCCGCTATGTGGAACCGCTGTGGGCCACCCAGATGCGCGGCTCCCAGCGGCCCTGCGACATCGACGCCCGTCGCTGATCAGACGATTGCGGCGTTCGCCGAAGCTTAACGGCTTGCCGTCATGGTGCCCGCAAACGGGGACCTTCAGGCGTAAGCATGCAGCCGGAAATCACAGCGTACCACCACGCCGCCAGCGGGCGCGTGACCTATCTCGTCTCTGATCCGGCGACCCTGCTCTGCGCCATCGTCGATCCGGTGCTGGACTTCGATCCGGCCACCGGCGAGACCTCGACCGCCTTCGTCGACGCCATCATCGCCGACATTCGCGAGAAGGACCTGGGCCCGACCTGGATCCTCGAGACCGCCGTCCACACCGGCCACCTGTCGGCCGCCGGCCACCTGAAGTACGAGACCGGGGCCTCGGTCGCCATCGGCGCCCAGGTGCTGGAAAGCCTGCAACGCCTCGTGCCGGCCCTCGGCGCCGAGGGCGTCGACCTCGAAGGCTGGGACTTCGACAAGCTGGCCCGCGAGGACGACGAGCCGCTGATCATGGGCGGGATCGAGTTCCACCCCATCGCCCTCTCCGGCCGCCTGCCCGGCGCCGTGGCCTATAAGGCCGGCGACGTGGTCTTCGTCGGCGACGCCCTCCTGCCGACCGGCCTGCCGGCCAGCGACGCCCCCGGCGCCGACGCCGCCGGCCTGTTCACCGACGCCCGCAGGCTGCTGGCCCTGCCCGACGACGTGCGGGTGCTGTCCAGCTGGGCGGGCGCCGACCCGGCCGCCGCCGACACCACCGTCGCCGCCCAGAAGGCCGCCAATCCCGACGCCGGCGACGGCGTGGCGCAAGCCGAGTTCGTGGCCCGCCGCGCCGGCGAGACCGCCGAGCCTTCGGCCCTGACCCTCGCCGCCCTCGACGTGGCGGTGCGTTCGGGCAAGCTGCCCGCGCCGGACGCGGACGGCGTGCGCTTTCCGCCGCGGAACATTCGTTCTCTTTAAAAACGCACTTGCCACGACGGTCGCCGGCGCGCCTAATGCTTCGCACGTGAAGTATCAGGAGCCGCCCCCATGGCCGACGACCAGAGCGCCAACCTCACCGCCGTCCAGGCCGGCAGCCTGCCCGACCACCTGGGACTGCAATGGCAGGAGGCCAAGCCCGGCCTGGTGCGCGGCCGCTTCGACGTCGCCCGCCACCACATGGCCCCCAACGGCTTCCTGCACGCCGCCGCCGTGATCGCGCTCGCCGACTCGGCCAGCGGCTATGGCTGCGTCGTCTCGCTGCCCGAGGGCGCGACCGGCTTCACCACGATCGAGCTGAAGTCGAACTTCCTGGGCACGGCCCGCGACGGCGGCGTGGCCTGCGAGGCCAAACTCGTGCACGGCGGCCGCAACACCCAGGTCTGGGACGCCGTCGTCACGGCCGAAGGCAGCGGAAAAACCATCGCTCTTTTCCGCTGCACCCAGATGATTTTGTACCCGAAGGCCTGAGCCGCGACGGAGGCTCGCGGCCCGCCGCAAGAAAAGACGAAAAAGCGCGCCGTAGCCTCTTGCGCTCTTCCGGCGTCGCGGATAGGTATCCCGCCCTCACTCAAGACCGGCCCAAAGCTGGTCACGAAGACCCCCTGGAGAGGTGGCAGAGTGGTCGAATGTACCGCACTCGAAATGCGGCGTGCCTGGAAGGGCACCGTGGGTTCGAATCCCACCCTCTCCGCCATTACCCCCTGAAAAACTAGACCTGATCGACCGGCTTGCGCCGACGTCGACACCGTCCATGCGCCCATTCGTCACATAAACTCAGCGCCAATATTCCACGCTGACCATAGCGCGCAGACTTTCCTTCTTTGAAGGAGGCTGGCAGGCGTGCCTCTCGCCGGACATCGCCCAACAGGACGCCATCGATGGATCATCCCGTCGATGCTCCTGGCTATGCTCGTCGCTCTTGGAGCCTGGACGGCCGATATTGCCCGCCGCGAGAAAGCAGCCAAGGCCGTACGCGAACTCCCGCCTGGCGTTGAGCAGGCCTGGAACGGCTATATCGACGCTCAGGTCGATCACGCCATTCGCCGCCATGGCGACGTGATTGTCGTTTACGGCGTCGCTGACGCCCGGCAATTCGTATCCCGCTCCGAGCAGTTTCAGATCCTGTGCCCGACCGGCATGGCGATCATTTCCTTCGGAGAAGGCGACGCGCCCGCCCTGGCCATGATCCATGGATACGGGAACCATCGCGCTCCCGCGCTTGGGGTGCATTCCGAAAGCGTGGCCGCACGGGTCTTGTGGGATCACCTGTGTGACCGCCTCACTTCTCGGGTGGAGGCCATCGTGACCGGCGCCGAAGCGCCGACCTCCTAGCCTAGCCCCGTCGCGTGCTCTCGCGCTCGACCAGCCGCGACGGCACCGTGCGCGCCACGCAGGTCGCGCCGGCTTGAAGGTCGAGCAGCTCCATCGCCACCGCCACATGGGCCTCGACGTCCTGGTCGAACGAGGTCAGGCGGTAGGGGGCCCATTCGGCCATGTCGAGATTGTCGTAGCCGATCACCTGCACGTCGCGCGGCGCGGTCAGAGCGAAATCCTCGCGCAGCACGTCGATGACCCCGAAGGCGGCCAGGTCGTTGGCGCAGAACAGGGCGTCAGGGCGATCGGCGCCGCCGAACAGGTCCCGCGCCGCCCGGGCGCCGCTGGCGTAGTCGTAGCCGCCGCCCGCCCGCATCGCCGGCGGCAGGCCAAGCTTCGCCAGGCCATGGGCGAAACCGGCCTCGCGGGCGACCTGGGCCGGACTGTCGGCGGGACCGGCCACGAAGCCGAAGCGCCGCCCTCCCCGCTCGCTCAGCAGCCGCGCAGCCGCGACCCCGGCGGCGAAGTTGTCGGACGACACCGAGCGGATCCAGTCGCCCGCCAGGTCCGAGTTCAGGGTGACGATCGGGATGCGCAGCTTCGACAGCTGGTCGGCGGCGCCTTGCGAGGTCAGGGCCAGGGCCGACACCACGGCGTCGACGCGATAGCCGGCCAGCTGGTCGACCACCCCGTCAAGAATGCGGTCGCTGTCGACGCGCACCAGCATCATCTGCCGGCCGGCCGCCGTCAGGGCCTTGGAGAAAGCCTCCAGCGTCATCGCGAAATAGGGATTGTAGAAGCCGCCGACCACGACGGCGACGATGCCCGAGCGGTTGGTCTGTAGGATCTTTGGCAACAGGTTGGGCCGATAGCCCAGGGCCTGCGCCGCCTCCAGGATCCTGGCGCGCGTGGCCTGCGCGATCCGGGCGCCCGGCGTGAAGGCGCGCGACACCGCAGACTGCGACACCCCCGCCGCCCTGGCCACGTCGGTCGACGACGGCGGCCGCCAGTTTCCGCTCATGCGGCGATCCCTCGCACCCTTTTCCCCAAAGCGCCGGCCTTGCCGGAGCTTTGGGTTATTGCATGCGCATTCTCTTCACGCGAACCGGCGGCCACTTCGCTCGAAAATGCTTTCGCGCCGGAGTCTTTAGAGGGTTGCGTTCGGAATGGCGAGTGAATAGCTATGCACACACTCGATCAACCGCAGCGCGGCTCCTAACCGCGCGCCGTCCCCGCCGGGCTTTCGCGTCCGGGCGGGCGATAGGCGCGTGCGCGACCGGCTTCGCCGCTTTCCGCCCCAGCAAGGTCCGCCATGAGCGTCCCCGCCCGCCGCGCCGCGCCCTCCGCCGCGCTCGTCCAACTGGCCCTGGCGCTTGGCGGCTTCGCCATCGGCACCACCGAGTTCGCCTCGATGAGCCTGCTGCCCGACTTCGCCCGCGCCCTGGGCGTCGACGAGCCGACCGCCGGCCACGCCATCAGCGCCTATGCTTTGGGCGTCGTCGTCGGCGCGCCGGTGATCGCGGTGCTGGCGGCCAAGATCGCGCGGCGCACCCTGCTGGTCGGGCTGATGGTGCTGTTCGCCATCGGCAACGGCCTGTCGGCCCTGTCGCCGACCTTCGAGACCATGGTGATCTTCCGCTTCCTCAGCGGCCTGCCGCACGGGGCCTATTTCGGCGTCGCGGCCCTGGTCGCCGCCTCACTGGCGCCGCCCGACAAGCGGGCCTCGGCCGTGGCGCGGGTGATGATCGGCCTGACGGTGGCCACCATCGTCGGCGTGCCCCTGGCCAACGCCGTGGGCCAATGGATCGGCTGGCGCTGGGGCTTCGTCATCGTCTCGGCCCTGGCGACCCTGACCGCCGTCTCGGTGTTCCTGCTGGCCCCGCGCGAGCCCGCGCCCAAGGACGCCAGCCCCCTGCGCGAGCTGTCGGCCCTGGCCAGCCGCCGCGTCTGGCTGACCCTGGGCATCGGCGCTATCGGCTTTGGCGGCATGTTCGCCGTCTACACCTATCTCGCCTCGACCCTGGTCGAGGTCACCCACGCCTCGCCCTCCGCCCTGCCGCTGGTGCTGATGGTGTTCGGTCTGGGCATGACCGCCGGCACCCTGGTCTGCGCCTGGGCCGCCGACCGCGCCCTGATGCCGGCCGTCGGCGCCATCCTGCTGTGGAGCGTCGCCTCGCTGGCCCTCTATCCGATGGCCGTGGGCAGCCTGTGGACCCTGGTCCCGGTGGTGTTCCTGATCGGCTGCGGCGGCGGCCTGGGCGCCGCCCTGCAGACCCGCCTTATGGACGTGGCCGGCGAGGCCCAGACCCTGGCGGCGGCGCTGAACCACTCGGCCTTCAACACCGCCAATGCGCTGGGCCCCTGGCTCGCCGGCATGGCCGTCTC
Organism: Caulobacter sp. FG7; assembly: GCF_057808875.1. Classification (NCBI taxonomy): domain Bacteria; kingdom Pseudomonadati; phylum Pseudomonadota; class Alphaproteobacteria; order Caulobacterales; family Caulobacteraceae; genus Caulobacter; species Caulobacter sp. FG7. The sequence goes on along the minus strand of NZ_JBMDIW010000001.1, from coordinate 623 downwards.
GGCCGGCTTCGGCTGGCGCTCGACCGGCTGGGTCGGCTGCGCCCTGGCGGCCGGCGGCTTCGTGATCTGGGCGATCGCCGTCTGGGACGACCGCCGCGAGCGGGCGCTGGCCGCGGCTTAAGGCGCTCGCCCAGGCTATCCCCATCTCGTTTCCCTCGCCCCTGTGGCGAGGGCCCATGCCGGCGACCGCTCAGACCTCGATCAAGCTCGAAAGGTCTGAGCGGGCTGAGCCATGGGTCCTGGGCACAGGGCCCAGGAAAGCAATGAAGGGATCGAGCGCTAAACGGTCGCCTTTTCACCCAGCGCCCGGGCCACCGCCTCGGCGTGCGGGCCGAGCACCAGGTGCACGACGGGTCCGTCGAGGCTGACGAGGGCGCGCACGCCGGCGGCCTTCAGCGCGGCTTCGTCCAGCTTGGCGGGGTCGGCCAATTCCAGGCGCAGGCGGCTGGAGCAGGCGCTGACGGCGAGGATATTGGCCTTGCCGCCGAGGCCGGGCAGCAGGGCCTTGGCCGCTTTCGGGGCCATCTTCGGATCAGCCGCCCTTACCGGCGCGGTCGCCACGACGACAGGCGCTGCGCCCCCTGCCCCGACGGCGGCGCGGATCTCGCCGGCGACGGTGTCGG